>NZ_JBHZBG010000033.1:0-72367 GCF_042754695.1 Nocardia sp. NPDC059195
ACAGTGTGGCACCGGGGTACGACAACAAACCAGCCACCGGGAAGCACCTGGTCCCGAAAGCCATGCAAGACCATCGCGTTCAGGGCACGCTCGGCCCTGACGGGCCCCGTGTGGGCCTTCACCACCGCCCTGAAGCGCGGCACACTGGCCCACACCCGGTAGCTCCCGCGACTGGTCTGTTCGTGGGCGTGGGGACCCGGAGCAGGCCCGCGATCAGCATTTCGTACGTTCGGCGCGGTCCGTGCTGGTCGTCGGCGTGCGCGTGCCGGTGATTGTCGTACCCCGGTGCCAGACTCTGGCAGGTGCGATGGGCGATAGCGGAGACGGGCGAGGGCGGCGCTCGGTTGTGTCCGCTCGATCAGGACGGGCATCCGGCGGGACCGGTGCTCGACGAGCCCTCGCTCGTCGAGGCGGTGCGCGCCCGCCCCGAGGTCGAGCGGTGGGTATGGCGATCCACGGCCGAGATCTACCGTGCGTTGTCGGCGGCGGGTGTGTGGGTCGAACGTTGCTACGACGTGCAGGCGGCGGAGTCTCTGCTGATCGGGTACGAGGAAGGGCAGTCGGGGCAGGCGCGCTCGCTGGCGGCGGGCTGGGCACGGCTACACAACCTGGCCGTCCCGCCGGATGCTCCGGTGCGGGCCGCCGAGACGCAGCCGTCGCTGTTCGAGTCGGCCCCGGTGCCGCTGCCGCCAGGGATCGACGAGTTCACCGCCTTGCTCGCGGTCTATGCCGGGCAGGTCGCCCGCACTGCTCGGACCGAGCATCCCGAGCGCATGCGACTGCTGCTCGCCGCCGAATCGGCAGGCATGCTCGTCGCGGTCGAGATGGGCCAGCTCGGCATCCCGTGGCGCGCCGATGTGCACCGCGAACTCTTGGATTCGATGCTGGGCGAGCGCTTTCCGGGTGGATCGGAACCGCGGCGGATGGCGGAGTTGGCCGAGCAGGTGTCGCGGGCGTTCGGAACAGGGGTGCGGGTCCGGCCCGACCTGCCCGCCGACATCGTCAAAGCCTTCGGCCGCGCCGGAATCCTGCTGTCCTCCACCAGGAAATGGGAGCTCCAGCAGATCGACCACCCCGCCGTCGCCCCGCTGCTGGCCTACAAATCGCTGTACCGCCTCTACACGGCGCATGGTTGGTCCTGGCTCGAACAGTGGGTGCACGGCGGCCGCTTCCGTCCCGAATACCTACCGGGCGGCACAGTGTCTGGGCGCTGGACCACCAACGGTGGTGGCGCACTACAGATTCCGAAGATCATCCGGCAAGCGATCCGGGCCGACCCCGGATGGTCGCTGGTGGTCGCCGACGCCGACCAGATGGAGCCGAGGGTCCTCGCGGCGATCTCGCGTGACCCGGGACTGATGGACGTGGCAGGTCGTGGCGAAGACCTCTACGCGGACCTGGCCGCCCGCGGATTCGGCGGCGATCGCGATCAGGCCAAGATCGCGCTGCTCGGCGCCATCTACGGCCAGACCTCCGGCGACGCCCTCACCCACCTCGCCGGCCTGCGTCGGCGCTATCCGGCTGCCGTGGCCTACGTCGACGACGCGGCGCACGCCGGCGAGGAAGGCCGCCTCGTGCGCACCTGGTTGGGGCGCACCTGCACGCCGTTGTCGGTCGCGCTCGACGACACGGACGCGCCCCAGGACACGCGCACCGAGTTCGGCGCCAATTCCGCCGCCCGTGCCCGCGGCCGCTTCACCCGGAACTTCGTGGTGCAGGGCAGCGCCGCCGACTGGGCCCTGTTGGTGCTGGCCGGCATCCGGCACGCGATCCGCGACCTGCGCGCGGAACTGGTCTTCTTCCAGCACGACGAAGTGATCGTGCACTGCCCGACCGAGGAAGCCCCAGCGGTGGCCGCGGCGATCGCCACCGCCGCCGACACCGCGGGCCGGATCGCCTTCGGTCAGACCCCGGTCCGGTTCCCGTTCACCACCGCGGTGGTCGGGTGCTACGGCGACGCCAAGTAGGACAGCCACCCTCGGCGGCCCCGCGCGCGTAGACCACCTAGGCGGGAGCGTTTCGCATGTGAAATGTCCTGGTCACAGTGCGTCGGCGAGCGGCCGCGTCCGCATGAGCGTTTCGGTCGGCCGCGGAGCGTGCCAGATGCGCTAGTTGTCGGTGGGTGTCGGTAGCGTCTTGTCTGTGGAAACAGGGGAACGCATCCAAGAACTCGCCGCCCGGATGGTCGCGCTGCGCGACGCCTACTACCAGGGAGAGCCGCTGGTCGCGGACGCGGAATTCGACGCGATCGAAGACGAGCTGCGCGCGCTGATCACCGCGCATCCCGACCTCGCGCCGGACCCGAATCCGCTCGATCAGGTCGGTGCGCCCGCGGTGCTACACGCCCCGGTACGGCATTCGCGGCCGATGCTGTCGCTGGAGAAGGCGACCAAGCCGGAGCAGGTCGAGGCGTTCTTCGGTCGTTTCCCCGGTCAGTCGGTAGTCGTGATGCCCAAGCTCGACGGCTTGTCGCTGGCACTCGTCTTCGAGAACGGAAGACTGGCGCGTGCTGTGACACGCGGTGACGGCACCACCGGTGACGATGTGACCCCGCTGGTCCGTGCCCTCGTCGACGGGGTTCCCGAGCGGATCGACATTCCCGGCCGCGTCGAGGTGCGTGGCGAGGCGGTGATGTTGCGATCGACCTTCCTCGCCTACAACGCCGCGCACCCGGACAAGCCGCTGATCAATCCGCGCAACGCCGCGGCGGGCACCCTGCGGGCGAAGGACCCGGCCACTGTGTCCGAGCGGCGCCTACAGTTCTTCGGCTTCGACTTGGATACTCCCGCCGACGATGCCGCGCACGACCTGGGGGAAGGGCTGCGTGCGCTCGGAGTCGCGGGCGCGCAGATGCGGTTGTGTGCCGATGCCGCGCAGGCGCAGGCGGCGATCACCGAGATCGAGCAGGGCCGCAACGATCTGGACTACGACATCGACGGTGCCGTCCTACGGCTGGCCGACCGTGATGCCTACGCGGCGGCCGGAACCCGGTCCAACTCCCCGCGGGGTGCGCTGGCGTTCAAGTTCGCCGCCGAGGAGAAGACCACACTGCTGCGCGAGGTGATCTGGGACGTCGGCAAGACGGGCAAGATCGTCCCCGTCGCGTGGCTGGAGCCGGTGTTCGTCGGCGGCACCACGGTCACGAAGGCGACCCTGGCGAACCAAGAGGTGATCCGCGCCCGCGACATCAAAATCGGTGACACGGTGCTGGTGCGCCGCGCGGGTGATGTGATCCCGTTCGTGGCAGGCGTGCTCGATGCCGCCAAGCGCACCGGCGAGGAAATCGACATCGTGTCACCCACCGTCTGCCCCTCGTGCGGGCAGCCGGTCACCGAGCAGGGCAACAGTCGAGAACTGTTCTGCACCAACGTTTCCTGTCCGGCGCAGACCGTGCGCAGGCTGATCCACTGGGCCTCGCGCGCGGCCGCCGACATCGACGCCATCGGGGGCGTGTGGATCGAACGCCTCGCCGAGGCAGGCATTCTCGAAAGCCCGTCGGACTTCTACACCCTTACCAAGGAGCGACTGCTCGAATTCGACCGCGTCGGCGAGATTTCCGCCGCGCGCATGATCGATTCGATCGACGCCAGCCGCCAGGTCGGCCTACGCCGCGCCCTGATCGGCCTTGCCATCCCGATGGCCTCCGACGGCACCGCCGCTCGGCTGGCCCGCGCGGGATTCGGCTCCCTGGAAGAAGTCGCCGACGCGGGTGAGGAACGACTCGTCGCGGTGGAAGACATCGGACCGAAGGTCGCCGCCTCCTTGGTCGCACACCTGACACGACTGCGTCCTGAACTGGACCGCCTCCGCGAGCTCGGCGTCAGTCTGGACGTGCGTGAGGAAGACCTGCCGCCCGTCATCGCGGCAGGTGCGCCCCTCGAGGGAAAAACGGTCGTGATCACCGGCGCGATCAGCGACCCACGCTCCGGCGAGAAGGTGGCCCGCCCGACGTTCCAGCGCCTGTGTGAGCAGGCGGGGGCGACGGCGGCCTCCTCCGTCTCGGCGAACACCGACATGCTCATCACCGGCGCGGGAGTCGGTGACAGCAAGCTGGCCAAGGCGGGCAAGCTCGGCGTCGAGGTCGTCGACCAGGGCGAGATCTGGAAGCTGCTGATCGACGCCAAGGTCATCTGACATCGGCGCGATACGCCTCTCTCAATCAGTCCGATGGTCGGGGGAGCGGCCTGCGACGTAGTCCTTGGCCCAGCGGTAGTCGGGTTTGCCGCTGGGTGACCGGGAGATGGTCTCGGCGATCCAGATCTGTTTGGGCACTTTGTAACCGGCGAGATGGGGGCGCAGGTGGGTGCGGACGGCATCGAAGTCCAGGGTGCGGTCGGGGGCGATCGAGATGATCGCGGCGACCTGCTGGCCCCACCGTTCGTGGTCGACGCCGATGACGACCGCGTCGTAGATCGCCTCGTGGGATTTCACCACCGACTCGACCTCCTCGGGGAATACCTTCTCCCCACCGGTGTTGATCACCATGTTGCCGCGCCCGATCAGGGTGATGGAGCCGTCGGGCTCGGCGCGGGCCCGGTCGTCGGTGACCACGATGCGGGCTCCGTCGACCGTCTTGAACAGCCGGGCGGTGCGGTCGGGATCGTTGTAATAGCCGATCGGTACCGCGCCGGTCTTGGCCAGCCAGCCCTCCTCGCCGGGGTCGACGGGCCGTCCGTCTTCGCCGACCACCACCGCGCCGCGCCCGGTCTGCACCCGTGGCCCGCGCGCCGGATCGTCGTCCTTCTGCGCGAAACCGATACCGCCGAAACCGGTTTCGGACGACCCGATCGAGTCCGACACCATCGTCGTCGGAAACTTCTCCAGCAGCGCGTTCTTCACCGGTTGGGACAGCAGCGCGGCCCCCGAAGCGATGACCAGCAGCGACGAGGCGTCCACCGGTTCCTCGTCGAAGGCATCGATGAGCGGGCGTGCCATCGCGTCACCGGTGATGACCATGACGTGCGGATGATGCGTGGCAACCGACTGCCACACCTGCGCCGGATCGAAGCGCGGCTCGAACAGCACGGAATTGCCCGACCAGAGCGCGTTGAACGTCGGCATCATCGCCGCGGCGTGGATCAGCGGCGGGAGCACGAACCAGATGCTCGGCACCGCCTGCACACCGTTCGCGGACTGCTGATATTCGTCGCGCACCGGTTCGCCGCTGTAGAAGTCGACGCCGCCGCCGAGCACGCGCCACATGTCCTCCTGCCGCCACATGACGCCCTTCGGCATGCCGGTTGTCCCACCGGTGTACATCATGAACAGGTCGTCCGCGGTGCGGGTTACCTTGGGGCGGAACGGTTTTCCCGCCTCGATGAGCTGCTCGTAGAGGAGCGAGCCCGCACCGGGCACCCCGATATCGCGGTCGTCGTCGACGCAGATCGACTGACGCACAGTCGGCGTGAGCTCGAGGGCCGCGCGGACGGTGTCGCCGTAACAGGCGTGGTACACCAGCACTTCGAGGTCGGCGTTGCCGTAGACGTAGGCCAGCTCGGTCGGGCCGTACCGGTAGTTGATATTGATCGGGACGGCGGCCAGCTTGAAGCAGGCGATCAACGTCTCCATGGTTTCGATGCTGTTGTGCATCTGGAAGCCCACGTGCGTGCCGTGACCGACGCCCGACTCGGCCAACTGGTCGGCGAGCCGGTTGGCACGAATATCGAGCTCCCGGAAGGTCACTCGACGATCGCGCTGAATGAGGGCGATCCGATCGGGCATGGCGTCGACGGAATGTTCGAACAGGTCGGCGAAGTTGTTGGCCATCTCAGTCCATCTCTTGACGATCTCTCACACGACGGTGAGTGGCAGGGGTTTTCCGCGGTCGGTGAAGGCGAAACCCGCACCGGTGCTGAATCGGGTCACCGCGACCTCGGAAGCTTCTCGGAACGGTTGCTCGGCCAGGTCGATGTCGACGGTCCAGCCGTGCTGGTCCGTCCCGGCGACACGGGCGACGAAGCGCGGGTTGACCCCGCGGACAAGGGCATCGAGGGGCCGCAGATCTTCGGGAGACAGCATCGAAGACCAGGCCCCGTCGGTTCGAGCCCCACTGGCGTGCGGAAAACGCAGGCGCACACCGGATGGCAGCATCGAGATATCGATATCGGTGTAGCTTGCCGGGTTCAGCGCCGGATGTAGGCGAAGGACCGTGGCGAGCGCGTGCGGGTCGTCATCGAGGGCCAGGCATTTGCGGATGCGCTCGGAGGTCAGTCCGGCGATCCCGGCGAACTGTTTGCGCCCGATCCCGAGGGCGGTCGCCGCATCGGTGCGTTCCCTGATGGCGACCATGAACCCGAGGGTCAGTAGATGCTGCTGCAGGCAGATCTCATCGGCCATCCGCCGCAATGCCGCGTGCGAGAAATCGGCGAACCGCAGATCGCTCAGCAGCGGCCCGGTGTAGTCGGCCAGACCTTCCGCACGCGAATCGATCTCCGCCAATTCCAGCCCCGCGGCAACGGAATTCGCGACGAGCGCCGCGTTGCGTGGCACGGCGGGCGGGACGTGCGCGGGATCGATGACGACCGTCCACGCGCACACCGGGGTCCGGTCGGCGGGCCGGCGCGGCGGACGGTGCACCGGTCGGACCTGGGCGTGCGGGTTGGTGGCGAGGGCCGTCGCGTCGAAGGTCGGGTCCTCGATGTCGTGGCACATCGCCACCACGAACTCCTCGCCCATCGGCTCGACATCGGCCAGCGCACCGCAGTGATCGAGCCAGAACTCACCGTGATCGTGGTCGTCGACCCGGAACCGGAAGTCCATGAACTGCGGTGGCGCGCCGATATCGAGTTGCAGCCCTTTGAAGATGGTCTCGACGCTGTCCCCGGCGAACCCGAGTGCTCGCTGCATGCGGCGGGTGTAGATCGGGCTGGCCAGCTGCCACTCCTCGATCGCCACCGCTGTCATTCCCTCGCGACCGAAAGCGGCGATGGTGTGCGCCATCCCGGACCGGTCGATGAGGTGACCACACAGCAGCAACTCGGGGACCAGCGCGGCCAGCTGGTCCCTGGACAGCATGGTGAAGCCGCTCATCGGTGTCACCACAGGGAGGCGGGTGATTCGCCGACGCGGAACCAGCCGGGCAGTGGATCACGCGATACCGAGCGCTCGATGCGCTTGTGCATACCCGGCGACAACGCGTTGTCGGTGATCATGTCGAGGAACATCGCCGAGACATTGCCGAAGTCGAAGAAGTCGCGCTGCCAGGACCATTGGAAGTTACCGCCGTAGCGGAACCAGCTGCCGCCGATGCCCTCGGGAGAGTAGTGGCGGCCGTCGGCGCGCTTGCCCTCGTTGATCTGCTTCCAGAAGCCGATCACGGTGCCGCTGCGCTCGTCGATGACGAACTCCTGATACGGATAGGTCCAGCCTTCGAGGCCGAGCATCTCCTGACCGAGAGCGTAGTCGCGGATCTCCTCGCGGCCGACCGACATGAACTCCTGCTTGGGGCCGTAGTTCCAGCCGTAGGTCGCATCCACCGTGTACATCTCGGCGAGGGGCTTCCAGTCGCCCTTCTCCTCGCACCGCTGGTTCTCCACGACCCAGCGCCGAACCATCTCGTCGAGTTCGGACCGCTCGAAACTTGCCATCAGACTGTGCCTTTCGCAGAGGAGTCGGATTCGCCACCGGCGGCGATCGACAGAGCTTGGGTGGGGCAGTAGCGGATCGCGGCCTCGACGGCCTTGCGTTCCGCATCGCCCGGGGTGGCGTTCACGATCTCGACCAGGCCGCGTTTGGGCACGGTGAAGACGGCGGGCGCCTCGTCCTGGCAGACTCCGTGTCCCTGACACAGGTCCAGATCGACCACGATTCTCATCACGCGCCCCCGTCCGGCACCGGCCGCAGCGGCGCCTCGGGCTGCACCTCGACCAGCACCATGTGGGCGCCGCGAGGGACGGAGACCACCGTCGCGACCGCATCGGCGAGGTGTTCGGGACGCAACATGTAGGGGTGGCGGGCCATGCCCCAGTCCTTCCAGTCCTGCAGCACCGGTCCGACGATCTCGGGGGTCGTGTCCATCCCCATCCCGGTCAGTGTCGGGCCCGGCCGGACCAGTGAGGCGCGAATGCCGCTGCCTTCCAGCTCCATGCGCAACTGGCCGACCATCGCTTCGAGGCCGTTCTTCGCGGCACTGTAGGCGCCCGAGCGCGGCCGTGGGTTGTCGGCGCAGTCGGAGCTGATCACGACGAGATCGCCGCGTCGCCGCGCTGTCATCCCCGGTAGTACCCGGTGGATGAGGCGTTGCGCGCCGACGAGGTGGACCTGCACCTGGAACAGGAATCGCTCCGGGTCCATCTCGCCGACCAGCGAGAATTCGATGTCGCCCGCACCGGAGACGAGAATCTCGGTCGGGCCGAGCGTGCGCTCGGCGGCCGTCACGAACTCGTCGACGGAGGCGGCATCGGTGACGTCGAGCCGGTGGGCGTAGGCCTCGCCGCCGCCGGCGCGGATCTTGGCGGCGAGCTCCTCGCACAGCTCGACCCGGCGCGCGCCCAGCGTCACCGGATGGCCGAGCTGGGCCAGGGCGACGGCGGTCGCGGCGCCGATGCCGGAGGAGGCACCTGCCACCAGCACGGGCCTGCGGTCGGGATGGGGTTCGAATCGGGGCACTAGCTGACCTCTACTGTGATGGGGAGTTTGGCGAAGCCACGGACGTTCGTGGAGTGCACCCGGGCGATGCCGTCGGCGGCCACCTCGAAAGTCGCGACCCGCGAGGCGAATTCGCCGAGCACGATGGTGGCCTCCAGCCGGGCCAGGTGCGCGCCGAGGCAGAAGTGCACGCCCGCACCGAAACTGGCGAGCGCCGAGCTGCTACTGCGATCGATGACGTAGCTGTCACCGTCGTCGAAGGCCGCCGGATCGCGGTTGGCCGAGCCGATCAGCAACAGCACCTTCGCGCCCGCCGGGATGGTGCCGCCGTGATAGTCGAGGTCGACCGCCGCGGTGCGGGCCACGATCTGGCTGGAGGTGTCGTAGCGCAGGGTCTCCTCCACCCAGTCGCTGACCAGCTCCGGCTCGGCGACGACCTTGGCGTACTCCGCGGGGTTGGCGCCGGCCCAGTACAGCGCGTTGCCCAAAAGCTTTGTGGTGGTCTCGTTTCCGGCGACAACCATCAGGAACATGAAGCCGATGATCTCCTCGTCGGTGAGGGTGTCGTCATCGATCTCGGCATCGAGCAGCGCCGAGGTGAGATCGTCGGCGGGCGCGGCGCGGCGCTGGGCGACCATGTCGGCGTAGTAGCCGAACAGTCGGATCGAGGCGTCGATCGCGTCGACAGGTACGTCGAGCACGCCCTCTTCGCGGTGCACCACCAGGTCGGCCAAGCGGCGGATCTCGGCGCGATCGGGCTCGGGCACGCCCATCAGTTCGGAGATGACGTCCATCGGCAGCTTGCCCGCGACCTCGTCGATCCAGTCGAAGCTGCCGCGCGCGAGCGCCGGCTCGAGATGCTCCAGGGTGATCTCCCGGATCCGGACTTCCATCTCGGCGACACGTTTCGGTGTGAAACCCTTGAAAACGAGTCTGCGCATGCGCATATGCCGCGGATCGTCCATCGCCAGGAATGACATCACCCGATGTGCGTGCGGACCCCAGGCCGCCGGATCGAGGGAGACACCATTCGCGCTCGATAGCCGATTGCTGTCCCGAAATGCCGCGACCACATCGGAATGCCGGGAAAGCGCCCAGAAATCGAGCTCCGGATTGTGGTAAAGCGGCGCCTCGGTGCGCAATCGGTGGTAAGTCGGGTATGGGTCTTCATGGAATCCGTAGTCGTACGGGTCGAAAGTCACGGGTTCCACAGTGGCGCTGGTCATCGCGAATACCCCGGTTTCGATAGGTCGTCCCCTTCGGTGGCGGGGGCCGATAACCCCGAAGGAGACACGTAGCTGGACATGTGTCTGGACGGTACCACCGACACCAGTTCAGCACAACGGTTTCGGCGTCCCGCGAAGGTCTTCCGGCCGGTGAGGGCCGGGTTTTGGATCGGTCAGAGAAATGGACCAGTGTCTAGAATGTGGTCCAAATCATATGGTACGGTCGCCGACATGGCACGGGGAGACGGCGGAGTTGCACCGGCTGACGGTGGTGTGACGGGCGCTGGTAACCCGGCATCGCCGGAGGGGGAACAGGTCAGCGCTGGACAGATAGTTCGTCGGAACTTCTCCGACACGGTCCTTTCGAGTGTGGCAACTTTGGGCCGCGCATTGCGTATCGGTGCCGCGGCGATCTACATCGGTACGATCGACGCCATTCGAGGGCGATTCCAGGTGCACGAAACCCTCACGCAAGCCTGGTTTCTGATCAGAGTCACCGCGGTGCCGAGCATTTTGATGGCCATTCCGTTCGGTGTCATCGTTTCCGCGCAAGTCGGCAATATCGTGTCCGAACTCGGCGCCGATTCGATGATCGGTGCGGCAGGCGGACTCGGCGTCATCAAACAGGGTGCGCCGATGGCCACCGCGATGCTGCTCGGCGGAGCGGGCGCCGCCGCCATCGCGGCCGACCTGGGTGCGAGGACCGTCCGCGAAGAGGTCGACGCACTGCGGGTGATGGGCATCGACCCGGTGCAACGCCTGGTCGTGCCGCGCATCGCGGCCATGATGCTGGTCGCGCCGCTGCTCAATGTCCTGATCATCTTCATCGGGGTCGGTTCGGGCTTCGTGGTCGCGGTGGCGGCGTTGAACGTCACCCCGGGCAGCTACTGGCAGTCCTTCGGCGCCTTCACCACCTCGATCGACGTGTGGGTCTCGCTGGTCAAGGCGCTGATCTTCGGTTTCCTGGTCGTCGTCATCGCCTGTCAACGCGGGTTGGAGGCCAAGGGCGGACCGCGCGGTGTCGCCGACGGGGTCAATGCGGCCGTGGTGATGTCGATCGCCGCGGCCGTCGTCCTGAACACCGTGATCACCCAGGTCGTCACCATGTTCTTCCCGGTGAGGATGGCCTGATGAGCGCTCCCTACTATCCCGCCGCGCTGCGGTGGGTGGGCTGGCTACGCCGCCGTGGCATTCGTCCGTTCGGCCCGATCGAGTCGATCGGGTTCGTGCTCGGCTTCTGCTGGCAGGTGCTGTCGTCGGTGCCCTACACGCTCGTGCGCTACCGCCGTCAGACGATCACGATGGTGACGGACATGACCTGGGGTCGCGGTTCGGTGATCATCGGCGGCGGCGTGGTGCCGCTGATGCTGTTGCTCGGTGCCGCGATGGGCGCGTCCATCGGCATCGAGGCGTTCAGCGCGCTCGACCTGTTGTCGCTGGGGCAACTCAGCGGTCTCATCTCGGCCTTCGGCGTGACCCGCGAACTCGCGCCCATCGCGGCCGGGATCGGATTCGCGGCGCAAGCCGGGTGCCGGATGACCGCGGAGATCGGCTCCATGCGCATCTCCGAGGAGATCGACGCACTCGAGTCGCTCGGCATCCGGTCGGTGCCGTTCGTCGTGACGACCCGGGTGATCGCCGGGATCTTCGCCGTCGCACCGGCATTCGTGGTCGCGTTGATCCTGAGCTATTTCTCCTGTGCCTTCATCGTCACGACCATCCACGGGACACCGACCGGAACCTACAACCACTACTTCGATCAGTTCGTCGTCGGCTGGGATGTCTTCGCCGCGACCGTCAAGGTGATGGTGTTCGCGGTCGCTGTCGTGCTGATCCATTGCTATCAGGGCTATTTCGCCACGGGCGGTCCCGAGGGCGTCGGCATCGGTTCCGGGCGCGCCATTCGGGCGAGCCTGGTGGCGATCATCGCGCTCGACATGGTCGCCACCATTCTGCTGTGGGGATTCCAATCTCCCGTCACGTTCACCGGGTGATGCCATGCCTGCTTATGCCCTGCCGGGAACCGAAGTCGGGCCACTGCGCGCCCGCGTACTCGGCACCATCGCTGTCGTGCTCACGCTGCTCGGCGTGCTCGTCTGGCGAGTGGTGCCCGACAGTGAGCCCGCCGACCAGATCCAGGTCGCGCTGCTGGTCGGCGAGGTCGGCGAGGGCGTCGGGGAGGGGACCGACGTCCGGCTCGACGGCGTGCGCGTCGGCTCGGTCGCCGCGATCGACTTCGCGGGCCGGAGCAAGCAGCGAATCGAGCTGACGCTGAGCGGGTCTCAGCTGTTCGGCCTGACGAACGCGCTGACCGTCGACTACGCGCCGGGAAACCTCTTCGGCATCAGCGCCATCGAGCTGCACTCGACGGCGGGCGGCGCCGAACTGGTCGACGGTTCGACCGTCGACCTGACCGATCGCGAAGCCGATCGAGTCCACGACGCCACACTCTCGGCCCTGCTGAAATCGACGGGACAGCTCACCGACGAGGTGCTGACACCGAAACTCGTCGAACTGCTCAGTACGATCTCGCGCGACCTCACGGCCTTCACCCCACTGATGCAGGCGATCGGCACGACCGCCCGCTCCTATGCCGAGACCAGAGTGCTGCCGCCGTCGATGCTGTTCGAACAGTTCGGTTCGGCGCTGACCGGGTTGCCGCCGATGCTCACCGGCGGGCTGACGCTGCTGCACGCGGAGTACGCGAACAAGTACCTGGCGGTGCCCGACCAGCTCCAGCGCTTCGGCCAGATGTTCGACGGCATCCAGTACCAACTGCTGCCGACGGTCACCCAACTGCTCGGCACATCCCAACAGTATTTCGGTGGAATCCTGCCCATGATCAGCCTTGTCCTCGACCGCCTTTCCGCGTCGGTCAGCACCCCGGAACGCTCGGCGCAGCAGCTGAGCGAACTGCTCGCTCGCCTCGACACCGCCTTCCGTGACACACCCAACGGTCCGGTGCTCACCGCCGGGGTCGAACTGGATGTGGTGCCCGGCCTGGCGGCACCCCTGTCGTCGATACTCGGGGGCGTCCGCTGATGACGACACGTTCCCTGCTGCTGCGCGTCGCCACTGCGGTCCTGCTGATGGGTGTGATCCTGGTGGGCGTCCTGCGCGTGATCGAGCGACCCGTCGACGGCGAAACAGACACCTACACAGCGCTGTTCACCGACGCGAACGGCCTGCGTGATGGCGACGACGTGCGCCTCTACGGCGTTCAGGTCGGCAAGGTGCGTGCGGTCGAACTCGACGGCGCACTCGCCCGCGTGACTTTCACCGTCAGCCGGGATCGGGCGCTGTTCACCAACAGTGTCATCGCCATTCGATACCAGAACCTCACCGGTTTCCGGTATCTGGACATCGAGCAGCCCGAACAGCCTGCGGGCCGACGTGATCCGAAATCGGTCTTCGGCACCGCGGAAACGGTGCCCGACTTCGACATCACCCGACTGTTCAAAGGCTTGCAGCCGGTGCTGGCCGAACTCTCGCCCGATGATCTCAATCAATTCGCGACCAGCATTCTCGCGGTGATCCAGGGGGACGGAACGGGTCTCGGGCAGGCGCTGGGCGCGATCGACAAGCTCAGCCGCTACGCCTCCGATCGGCAGGCGGTGCTGGCGACCCTGGCGGGCAACCTCGCCCAGGTGGCCGATCATCTCGGCGGAAAGTCGGGCAACGCGATGACCCTGCTCACCAATCTGACCAACCTGTTCATCACCATCACCGAGAAACTGCCCGGACTCGTCGACTTCTCGAACGGGATTCCCGGTGTACTGCAACCACTTCGGAGCATGCTCACCGTCATCGGGGCCACCGGCGAACCCGGCGGAGACCTCGAGGTAGCGCTGCGAAGGGCATTCCCCGACCCGTACGACGCGGTGGCCGCGTTCGAGAGCCTGCCCGGTCTCATTCAGGCGATGACACAGGCGATTCCACCCACCGGACCCGACCTCACTTGCTCGCACGGGGATGCCACGGCGCCCCAACCTCTGCAAGTGCTCATCGCCGGACAGGGGATCGTGCTGTGTCACCGATAGGGCGCGGACGCGCCGCCGATCCGCGGGCAGGCGAATTGCGGTGGGGGATAGCGGGAATGTGTGCGGCTGTCCTGTTGCTGGTCGCGATCGGCGCGGTCTATGTCACCGGAACAACCGCGGAGCGTACGTATTCCGCCGAGATGACCCAGGCGGGCTCGGTTCGCACGGGCGACGACGTGCGGCTGGCGGGGATACCCGTCGGGAAGGTGACCTCGCTGACCCTGCTGCCCGATCGGGTCAGGATGGAATTCACCGTCACCGAGGACGCGTTCCTCGGTGATCAGACCACCCTCGACATCCGGATGCTGACCTTCGTCGGTGGCTACTACGTGGCTGTCCTGCCCGCCGGGACGAAACCGCTCGGCGCCGCGGTGATCCCCGTGGAGCGAGTCATCGTGCCCTACAACCTGACCAAGGCGTTCCAGGACGCGGTGGAGCCGGTGCGCCGGATCGACGGGAATGTCTTCCGGCAAGACCTCGCCGCACTGTCCACCGCGATCGACAAGAGCCCGGATGCCGTGCGGTCGACGGTGCGCGCGGCCGGCGACGTGGTCGCGATCCTGGACGAGCAGAACGCCGACATCTCCCGCGCCCTGTCCATCGCCGACGAATACCTGACCGCACTCAACGCGAACGCCGATGTGCTGGCGGATCTACTCATCACCCTCGGCACGCTCGAACAGATCATCCAGACCAACAAGGTGCAGGTCGCCGAATCCCTGCGTGACCTCGCGGTAATCCTGCAAGACCTGACTCCGCTCGGTCGGGCGTGGGACGCGTCGATCAGGCAGCGCGCCCAGCCGCTCGCCGATGCCATCCCCGCGCTGGAGGAGCTCGGCGGGCGTCTGGGCACCCTGCTCGATTCCGTGCGGGCACTCGGGCAACGGTTGCTGCCGTTGATGCCGGCGGGCGGTGGGGTGAGTGTCGACCAGTCCGGCGCGACGATCCAGCTGCCCGCCGTGTGCGTGCCACTGCCGGGAGGGGGCTGTTGATGCTGCAGAAGATCCTGGGATCGCGCGGGCTGATGTCGGCCGTGGTCGTCGTGACGCTCGTCCTCGCCGGTGCGATCGGCCTGCGGCTGAGCTCGCCGAATCCGCCGATGCGTAGCTACTGCGCCGAAATGCCGGACAGCATCGGACTTTACGAGGGCAGCGCGGTCACGGTGATGGGGGTGCAGGTCGGGCGGGTCACCGAGATCAGCATCGCCGGTGCGGTGGCGCGCGTCGAATTCGCCATCCGGGCCGACCGCAAGCTGCCGACCGACGTCGGGGCGGTGACCGTCAGCGACACCTTGATCGCCGACCGGCGGCTGGCCCTGATCGGCGCCGAACCCGCTGGGCCAGGCTGGAATTCGAGCGAGTGCATCACCAAGACGCTGACCCCCAAGAGCCTGACGCAGACCTTCGACGCCCTGGCCGGGCTCGCCGACCAGCTCAACGGTGCGCGAGATGCCGTGCAGCGCACCGCTATCGGGGCCGGAGTCGATGCGCTCGATCGCGCGACGGCGGGGACAGGCGATCAGATCAACGACATCATCGCCGCGCTGAGCCGGGCACTGGCCGCACCCGACGCCGCGATCGGCCACATCGGGCAACTGCTCGACGCGCTCACCGAACTCGCGCACCGGGCCCGCGGCGGCTGGTCCCAGGTGGAGACCACGGTGAGCGGGCTGCCGCAGACGTTCAACGACATCGTCACCATCGCGTTCCCGCCGGTTATCGAGCTCGTCGCCGCGCTCGCCGACCTGCTGCCCCAGCTCAACGACGTGATCGTGATGTTCGGGTCGCCCGCGCTGCGAGCGTTGGATTCCGTACCGGATCTTTCGCGCATGATCGCGGCGGGCGTCGGCTCGCTCGCCGACATCATCGCCATGGCGCCGGCCGTCGCTAGCGGCTTCGCCGGTGCCGTCGACCCGGTCAGCGGAGCGCTGAACATCGGCTACGCACCACCGAAACTCGTACTCGCCCAGCACGACACGGCCCAGGTCTGTGCGGCCGTGCAGATCATCACCGGGCAGCTCTGCCCGACGGCCGAAAGCGGTGCGATGACGATTCCTGCCCTGCCCGTCCTGCTCGGGGCGGTGAGCGCACGATGAGACGCGCCGCGCTGCTGCTGTTCACGGTGCTGCTCGCCGCCACCGGCTGCGGTTTCCAGCCCGCTGACCTACCGGTACCGGGATCGGGCGTCGACGGTCCCACGTATCAGCTGCGCATCGAGTTCGCCGATGTGCTCAATCTCCCGCAGGGCGCCAAAGTGATCGCGGCGGGCGTCCGGGTCGGCATGCTCACCGGCGTCACCCTCGTCGATCCTGTCGCCGCCACACCGGACCGGGCGGCCGAACCCGGCTATGCCGTCGCCGATGTCGCCATCGGGCAGTCGGTCCGGCTCTCGGTCGGCACCACCGCCGAACTTCGCCAGGAGACCCCGCTCGGCGACGTCCACATCGCGCTGAGCGAACCGGTGGAAGCGACGGCGGGCGAGCTGACACCGGGCGCGACCATCCCGCTCGCGGACACCACCCAGTCGCCCCCGATCGAGGACATCCTGGCCGGTCTGTCCACCTTCATCGGCAGTGGCGCGGTGACCGATTTCCAGAGCATCGTCCGCACGATGAACGGTGTGTTCCCCGACGATCCGCGCGACACCGCCCGCCTCGCGGACATTCTCGGCGCCGACATCACCGACCTCGGCGACCACCTGCATTCGGTCGACGCCCTGCTCGACGGGTTGGAGGCCACGGTCGAAGAGGGCATGCAGCAGAACCTGCCGATTCTCGACGTACTGCTCACGCCCTACGGCGTCCAACACACCACCGATGCGGTGAACGCGCAGATCCGGGTCATCTTCGTGCTCACTGCGCTCGGCCCGGTCGCGCCGAGCGCGCAGTGGCTCGGCCCGCTGCTGTCCTCCCTGGACGACACCACGCGCGCCCTGGTCCCCATGCTGCTGGGCAGCCGCCCGCTCGACGCCGATTCACCGTCGAACATGAAGGCGCTCATCGACCTGATCAATACCGATCTCGTCCCGTTCGCCACCCACGGCCCGAAGGTCGACCTGGTCGACGTCACCCTCGGGCCATCGAACCCTGGTATCACGCAGGACGAGCACACCGCCCGCATCGTCGACACCCTGCGAATGATCGGACTCGTGCGATGAATCTCCGTGCGGCAGTATCGCTTTCCGCGATCGCGGCGGTCCTGGTCTTCGGTGTCGGGTACATGTCGCTCGGCGTGCTGCGGCTGGACCCGCGATTGAGCTACATCACCGCCGACATGCGCCTCGACAACTCGGGCGGACTCGCCCCGAATTCGCCTGTCCTGCTCGCCGGTGTCCAGGTCGGCCGCACCGAGTCGGTGCGCAAGCAGGCGGGCGGGGTGCTCGTTCGGCTGCGGATCGACAGCCGCTACCGAATCCCGGTGTCCAGCGATGTCCGGATCGAGCAGCTGTCGGCCCTCGGCGAGCCCTACATCGCCTTCGCGCCGGAATCCGGTGCCGGCCCGTATCTCGAGGACGGCCAGGTCGTCGCGGCGGACCGGATCCACCTGCCGATGACCATCACGGCACTGTCGGCCCGACTGGTCGAGTTGCTCGACCAGATCCATCCCGAGGCGATCGCGAACCTGGTCGATACCTTCGACCGCGCGCTGGCCGGAACGGACACGGCGATGCAGACCCTGCAGCGGTCGTCGACCCTGCTCGCGGCCACCTTGCTCAGCCGCACCGAAGCCGTTCGGCAACTGTTCGCCGACATGCAAGCTCTCGGCGGCGACATGGCCTGGCTCGGGCCATCACTCGGTACGGCGGGCCCGCTGTTCGGCGAGTTCGGCGTGACGCTGAACGCGATCGTCGAGTCGGGATCCGAGCTCGTCGAGGCCCGTCCGGTGCCCGCCTACTTCACCGGTGACGGCCTCGTGCCGTTCCTGGCCGACCTGACCACCCTGATCGACGAGATCGGGCCGAGCATCGCCCCGCTGGGACAGATTCTCGGTCCGGTCGTCACCGATGCGGTGAACCGGACACCCGCCATCGACATCAGCACCCTGATCGACCAAGCCCTACAGAGCGTGGACGCCGACGGCACAGTGCACTTCCGGATCGGCGTCAAATAGCGGACAAAGGACAGCCCATGAGTACAGCGACCGAAGAAGCCACCACCACCGAGGCAGGCGAACAGTCGCCGCGCACCGTGTCCCTCCGACTGTCGACCGTGCTGGCCACCGCCACGATCGGCGTCCTCGTCGCCGCGGTCGTCACCTTCGCGGCGCTGTACTTCTCGGCCGAGGCGACGATCGCCGACCGGGACGCACGCGACGCCGACGCCCGGCACGTCGAACAGATCGCGTCGGACTACGGGGTCGGCGCGTCCACTATCGACTACCGCGACGTGCAGGCGTGGTTCACCCGGTTGCGGACCGGCACTACCCCGCAACTCGCCGCGAAATTCGACGCCACCGCACCGCAATTGGAGCAGATCCTGCTCCCACTGCAGTGGACGTCGAAGGCGACGCCGCTCTCGGCGACCGTGACCTCGGAAAGCGGTGGCATCTACAAGGTCAACGCCTACCTCGACGTGGTCTCCACCAGCGCCCAGACGCCAGAGGGCACCCGGACCACCGTCACCTATTCGCTCACCGTCGATCGCAATGCCGACTGGCAGATCACCGAGGTGGGTGGCCTGCAGAACGCGCTGCCGACCAAATAGCCGACTCAGTAGGCGATGAAGAGGATCTCGTCGGGGGTGTAGTCGTGTCCGGGGTGGTTCTCGGCCAGGTGCGCCTGGGTCTGCTTGATCAGGTCGTCTTCGTCGGTGCCCCGAATGCTGACGCCGCAGGGGCAGTTCAGTCGAGTCTTCATCGGTGATCTCCTTTGGTTCCGACTATCCGAGCAGGTTTCCGGACAGTAGTCCGGATTGTATTCCAGTTCGTATGTTAGCGTGGCCCGCATGGGAGCTGTAGACGAAATCTCCGCCGGTACCAGCGACCTGTTCGCACTCGCCGAACAGACCATCGGATTCATGCCGCCGGACGAGGGACACGCACTCTACGCTGCCGCTCGCGCGTACGCGGGCGACGGAACCATCATGGAGATCGGCACCTACTGCGGCAAGTCGACGGTCTATCTGGGCGCCGCCGCCCGCGAAACCGGCGCTGCTGTTTTCACCGTCGACCACCACCGTGGTTCCGAGGAACACCAGCCGGGCTGGGAGTACCACGACACCACGCTGGTCGACCCGGAGACCGGCGTCTTCGACACCGTGACCACGTTCCGGCGCACCATGATTCGCGCGGGCCTCACCGACACGGTGACCGCGATCATCGGCTCTTCCACCGCCGCCGCACACATCTGGCGGGTCCCGCTGCGCATGCTGTTCATCGACGGCGGCCACACCGAGGAAGCCGCCCAGCGCGACTACGACAACTGGGTGCACTGGGTGGCAGGCGGCGGGCTGCTCGCCATCCACGATGTCTTCCCCGACCCCGCCGATGGTGGCCGCGCACCGTTCAACATCTACCGCCGCGCACTCGACAGCGGCAAGTTCACCGAGCTCTCGGTCACCGGTTCGCTGCGCATCCTGCAGCGCACCGCCGCGTGCGGCTGAGCCCCACCGCCGCGTGCGGGTGAGCCACACCATCGCGTCCGGGTGCGGAGCACCGCTGTCTGCGGCTGAGGCGACTCAGCGGGGGAGCGCGTCGCGGAAGATGCCATTGCCCGCGGTGGTGCGGGTGAGGGCGTCGGCGGCGAGCACGACGGCCGCCGCGGTCCAGGTGGTGCGTTCTTCCGGCCAGCGCTTGCCGTCGGTGAAAACCAGTCCGGTCCAATAGGAACCGTCGAGTTCGCGCAGATGCTGCATATTGCCGAACAGCGTGGTGGCGGCCGCGGTGTCGCCGATGGCGTCCAGCGCGAGCACCAGTTCACAGGTCTCGGCGCCGGTGACCCACGGTGCGTCGGAGACGCAGCGGATACCGAGGTCGGCGACCACGAATTCGTCCCAGCGCCGAGCTATCAGCTCCGTGGCCGCCGCGCCGCGCACCGCACCGCCGAGGACGGGGTAGTACCAGTCCATGGAGTAGCGGCTCTTGTCCAGGAAGGCTTCCGGATGGTGGCGCAGCGCGTTGCCGAGCCGGTCGCGGGCCGCCGCCCAGTCCGGGCGTGGATCGCCCACCCGCTCGGCGAGCGTCACCGCGCAGCCGAGGCTGTGGAAGATGCTGGAACAGCCGGTCAGCAGCGCTTCCCCGGAGGACCCGGATTCGTTTGCCGACCAGTGGATCTCGCCGTTGACACCCAGTTGGAGGCCGAGGACGAAGTCGATGCCCGCGCGGACCGTCGGCCACAGCTCGGCGGCGAAGCCGGTATCGCCGGTGATCGAAAGGGCGTGCAGGACACCGGTGGCCAGGTAGGCGCAGAAGTTGGTGTCCGCGTCGTGGTTCTCGATTGCGCCCCGGCGCAGCTGCATCGGCCACGAGCCGTCGTCGCGCTGCGACTTCGCCGACCAGATGTAGGCCTCGCGGGCCTCGTCCCACAGGCCTGCCACGGTCAGTGCCATCGCGGACTCGATGTGGTCCCACGGATCGGTGTGCCCGCCGGTGAACCACGGGATCGCGCCATCGGGTTCCTGTGCGGCGGCGATGGATTCGGCGGTCAGCCGAATGTCACGCGCGGAGACGACCCCGGGAACAGCCGGTAGCTCAACGGGCATCGCCGCGCACCGCCGGCTTCGTGAAGTAGAGCGCGACGGACTTGCCGACCAACGGGTTCAACACGCGTTCGGCCGTGCGCGTCACCGCGGGCGCCGACATCATGTCCCACACCAGCATGCGGTGATAGGCACTCACCAGCGGGTGCTTGTCATTGCGCACGCCGACAGCGCATTTCAGCCACCAGAAGGGTGCGTGCAGTGCGTGGGCGAAGTCCTGGTGGTGGTAGCGCAGACCGCGTGCGGTGATCTTGTCGCGCAGCTCGTCGGCGCGATAGATGCGGACGTGACCGCCCTCGTTGGCGTGGTACTCGTCCGAGAGCGCCCAGCAGATACGTTCGGGTAGCCAGCGCGGCACCGTGACCGCCAACGCGCCACCGGGTTTGACCACCCGCGCCAGTTCGGCGATCGCCTGTGTGTCCTGCGGGACGTGTTCGAGAATCTCCGAGGCGATGACCACGTCGAATTCGTCGTTGCCGTAGGGCAGATCGAGCGCGTCGCCGCGCACGGTCTCGGCCTTGGCGTATTCCGGCGCCTCGCCCGCCGCCGCCATGGCCTCGAACATGACGTCGACGTCGGCCAGGTCGGCGGCGTTCTGGTCGAAGGCGACGACGTCGGCTCCGCGGCGGTAGGCCTCGAAGGCGTGTCTGCCCGCGCCGCAGCCGATGTCGATCACCCGTGACCCGGGGCCGACGCCCAAGCGGTCGAAATCGACGGTCAACATGGGGCCTCCTGGCAAGGATCGGAAGGGGTCGTCATCGGGCGGTGCCCGGCGGGGTGGAGCAGCGGCGGGCGATCGCCTGGTCATAGATCGCGACCGTCTGCGCGGCGACGGCCGACCAGCTGAACAGCTCGAGAACGCGAACACGGCCCGCCGCGCCCATGCTCTCGCGTCGGCCGGGGTCGTCGAGCAGTTCGCCGAGCACCCGGGTCAGCGCGTCCACGTCGCCCGGCTCGACCAGCTCGGCGCACTCGCCGACGACCTCGGGCAGCGCGCCTGCCCGGCTGGCGACCAGCGGTGTCCCGCTGGCCATCGCCTCGACGGCGGGCAGCGAAAACCCTTCGTACATCGAGGGAATGCAGGCGATCTCGGCCGAGGCGAGCAGCTCGGCCAACTGCTCGTCGCTCACTCCGCTGACCGGGGTGACGATATCGGCGATGCCGAGTTCGGCGATCAGCTTCTCGGTGGGGCCGTTCGGCTCCAGCTTCGCGACGAGCCGGAGCTCGACATCGCAGGTATGCCGCAGCCGCGCAACCGCTTTCAGCAGGTGCGCGATGCCCTTGAGCGGTTTGTCGGCGCTGGCGACCGCGACGATCCGCCCACGCACCCGCGGTGTCTCGCGCGGCCGGAACAGTTCGGTGTCCACGCCGAGGGGAACGGTACGCAACTGTCCCGGCGTCACTCCGAAGTCCGCCGCGATATCCGCGGCCGAAGAAGACGACACCGTGATGAGGTCCGGAATCCGCTGTGCGACTCGCTGTTGCATGCCGAGAAAGCCGTACCAGCGCCGCACGAACAGCTTGCGCCGCCACGGCGTCGCGGCCAGATCGACCGCGCGGTCGCGCGTGATCGGATGGTGGACCGTCGCCACCAGCGGCAGCTGCTCGGCGATGTCGAGCAGGCCGTAGCCGAGGCACTGATTATCGTGCACCACATCGAAATCCCCTGCGCGCGAAGCCAACAGCTTGGCCGCGCGCAGGCTGAACGTGCGCGGTTCGGGGAACCCGGCCGTCCACATGGTGGCGAGCTCGAGCAAGTCGACGCGATCGCGGATCTCGCGGGGATGTGGTGTGCGAAAGGGATCTTCGTCGCGGTAGAGGTCCAGACTCGGTACCTCGGTGAGCCGCACCCGCGGATCGAGATCCTCGGGATAGGGCTGGCCCGAGAACACCTCGACCTCGTGGCCGAGCTCGACGAGCCCCTGACTCAGATACCGGACATATACACCCTGCCCGCCACAGTGCGGCTTGCTCCGGTAGGACAACAGCGCGATCCGCATCAGTCCCGTGCTCCTGACTCGTAGCTGACCTGCCAGTGTTTGATCCCGTTGATCCACCCCGACCGTAGCCGCTGTGGCTGCGACACCTCGGACAGGTCGGGCAGCACATCGGCGATGGCGTTGAAGATCAGATCGATTTCGAGCCGGGCCAGGTTGGCCCCGACACAGAAGTGCGTGCCGGTGCCGCCGAAGGCCAGGTGCGGATTGGGGTCGCGCAGGATGTCGAAGCTGAACGGGCGTTCGAAGGCATCCTCATCGAAATTGGCCGAGCTGTAGAACAATCCGAGGCGCTCACCCGCACGGATGCGTTGTCCGCCGAGCTCCGTGTCGGCGGTCGCGGTGCGCTGGAACACCGTCACCGGGGTCGCCCAGCGCACGATCTCGTCGGTCGCGGTGCGGGGGCGCTGCTGTTTGAAGAGCTCCCACTGTTCCGGATTGTCGATGAACGCCTTCATTCCGTGGGTGATCGCATTGCGGGTGGTCTCGTTGCCCGCCACCGCGAGCAGGATCACGAAGAACCCGAACTCGTCGGAGCCCAGCGCCTCCCCGTCGAGATCGGCGTGCACCAGCGTGCTGACGATGTCGTCGGCCGGTTCGGTACGCCGCTGTTCGGCCATGTTCCAGGCGTAGCCGAGGATCTCCATCGCCGCGGTCGAGGAGGCGTCGGTAGTGGTGGCGTCGCCGTATTCCGGGTCGTCGTAGTTGAGCATCTGGTTCGACCAGTCGAACAGCTTGCGGCGGTCCTGCTGGGGGACGCCGACGAGTTCGGCAATGGCTTGCAGCGGAAGTTCGCTCGCCACCTGCTCGACGAAATCGCCGCCGCCCGCCGCCCGTGCCGCGTGCACGATCGCGGTGGCCCGTTCGGCCAACGCCGCGCGCAACCCCTCGACTGCGCGCGGCGTGAACCCTTTGGAGATGATCCGCCGGATCTTGGTGTGCTTGGGCGGATCCATGTTCAACAACAGGGCGCCGGTGAGTTCGATCTGCTCGGGTGTCACCTCGCCGGGTAGGCGGATGACCGAACCCTTCTGCTGGGAAGAGAACAGCTCAGGATTGCGCGAGATCTCCTTGATGTCAGCATGTGTGGAGATCACCCAGTAGCCGCCATCGCGGAAGCCACCCGACTGCGCGTCGGTCTGGGCGTTCCACCAGACCGGGGCGGTCCGGCGCAACTGGGCGAATTCCTGGACGGGGTTACGGGATTCCCACAGTGCCGGATCGGTGAAATCGAATCCGCTGGGGAGCGACGACGCTGTCACAGTGACCTCCGCCCGCGCTCAGCGCTGCCTGCGGCGGTAACGCACGCGGCAGGGTTGCTCGAGCTGCACCACCATCTTCGAATGATCGTTGCGGTAGGTGTCGGACGGCTGCGCGAGTTCGAACTCCCAGTCCCGCAGCAGAATCGAGAAGATCGCCTTGAGCTGCATGAGCGCGAACGGAGCTCCGACGCAGCGATGCTTGCCCGCGCCGAACGGAATCCAGTTCCAGCGGTTGAGGATGTCCTCCTGGCGCGGATCGAGGTAGCGGCCGGGATCGAAGGCGTCCGGGTCGGGGAAGTCCTCCGGAATCCGGTTGGAGACGGCGGGCGTGGCCGCGACCATGTCGCCCGGCGCGATCTGATGTCCGCACACCTCGAACTCCGCGCGCGCCACCCGCATGAGCACGATCAGTGGCGGATGCAACCGCAGCGTCTCTTTGAGCGAGGCCTCCAGATTCGGAATCTGGCGCAGCGCATGGTGGCTGACGTCGGCGCCGTCCGCGTAGAGCTCGTCGAGCTCGGTGACGACACCTGCCATCGTCTCGGGGTGACGCAGCAGCTCGATGATCGTCCAGGCCGCGGTGCCCGAGGTGGTGTGATGACCTGCGAACATCATCGAGATGAAGATGCCGGTGATCTCGCTGGCCGAGAACCGCAGCGCCCCGTTCTCGTCCTTCACCGAGATGAGGACATCGAGCATGTCGCGGTCTTCTTTGCCCGCGGGCGGATTCGCCTCCCGTTGATCCATGATCGCCTGCACCAGCTCGACCAGGGCGACCCGAGCGGCGTCGCGGCGGGCGAAGCTCTCGATCGGCGCGTACGGATCGACGTAGGCCAGGGCGTCGGTGCCCTGTTCGAGCTCGTGATAGAGGTGCGCGAAGCGCCCGTCGAGCTGATTGCGGAACTTCACCCCGATCAGACAGGCCGATGAGGTGTAGATGGTCAGCTCGGCGAAGAACTCGAGCAGGTCGATCTCGCCCTCGTCGTCCCACTGGGCGACCATCTGATCCACTTCGTGGGCGATGGTGCCCGCGTGCCCGCGCATATGGTCCGCGCGCAGCGCCGAATTGTGCAGCATCTCTTTGCGGCGCTCGGGTGGTGCGTCGAAGACGACGCCCTCGCCGAAGATCGGCTTCATGAACGGATAGGCCGCGCCCTGGTCGAGATCCTCGTCGCCGGCGCGGAAGAAGAATTCATTGGCCTCGGCGCCGGAAAGCAGGACGACGTCGCGTCCCGCGAGTTCGAAGGTACCGACATCGCCGCACTCGGCGCGAACACGCCGCATCAGTGCGATCGGATCGGTGCGGAACTCGGCCAGGTGCCCGTGTTCGTCTTCGCCTCCGGATACGCGCTGCGGTTTGACCAGCGTCATTGGAAAGTCCTTCCCGGAATAATGTCCAGACACTATATGGACATGTGTCTGGACAGTACTACGGTTTCCTGATGCGCAACAGGGTTCAGTCCGAATCCAGTGGTCGAGCGCGCTAGTCGGTGGTGGGCTCGACCATCAACCGGCGCGCGCACATTTCGAGCAGATCGGCGACCTGTGCGTACGACAGCAGGCCCATGCCACCCTGGAGGAGCGCGCCGGCGTACAGCAGTTCGAGGGCGGCCAGGCGTTCGGGATCTTTCGTGCCGAGAGCTTCGCCGAGTCGATGGCGGATCTGCATGCCGATGCGCACCCGCAGGTGCTGTACGTCGGGATCGTCGCCGAGCAGCGCGCTGCTGACCGCGCCCGCCAACGCGGGTTCGTCGGCCACCAGCATCGAGACCTGGCGCAGGACGGCGACCACGCGGGTGGTCGCGTCGGCATCGCCAACCTCCAGTGGGGGCATGGCGACCAGTCGTCGCCAGAACACCTCGGAGATCAGGTGCTCCTTGGAGGAGAAGTACGTGTAGGCGGTGGCCGTTCCGACACCTGCCGACGCGGCGACGAGCCGAATCGTCGTCCCCGAGTAGCCCTCTCGCGACAGCACCTCGACGGCGGCGACCGTCAGGCGGTCCACGGTATCGGCCTGCTTTTCGGTCAAGCGTCGTCGAGTTGCTTCGATGCCGGTAGGCGCGGTTTCGGACATGTGTCTGGATACTACTACAGTCGGGTGTACGGGCCAATCGGCTCGTATGGTCTTGCGTCCGATCGATAAACCGAACTATATTCCGTACACCTGTCCAGACACGTATCGGAGCCTCGCTATGAACGGCCTCGTCCCCGCCGAAGGCACACCACTGTTGATCGGCGGCAAGTTGATCCCGGGTGGCTCCGGTGTCTTCGCGACCATCAATCCCGCCACCGAGGAGGTGCTCGGATACGCCGCCGACGCCTCGGGTGCCGACATGGACGCGGCCATCGCCGCGGCGCGCACCGCCTTCGACGAGACGCAGTGGTCGCGCGATCCGGCGTTCCGCGCGCACTGCCTGCGCCAATTACGTGACGTGCTCGGCGAACACCTCGAGGAACTGCGGGCGATTACGATCGCCGAGGTCGGCGCACCGGTCATGCTGACCAGCGGACCGCAGCTGGAAGGGCCGATCGCCGATTTGTCCTTCGCCGCCGACCTGGCCGAGAATTACACCTGGGAAACCGATCTCGGCACCAGGGACCTGATGGGCATCGCCAGCCGCCGGGTGATCCGCCGCGAGGCCGTCGGTGTCGTCGGCGCGATCACGCCGTGGAACTTCCCGCACCAGATCAACCTGGCCAAGCTCGGGCCCGCACTGGCCGCGGGCAACACCGTGGTGCTCAAGCCCGCCCCCGATACTCCCTGGTGTGCCGCGATCCTCGGCCCGCTCATCGCCGAGCACACCGATTTCCCCGCGGGCGTGATCAATATCGTCACCTCCTCCGATCACGGACTCGGCGCCCAGCTGGTCCTCGATCCGCGGGTCGACATGATCACCTTCACCGGCTCGACCCAGACCGGGCGCTCGGTGATGGTCGGCGCGTCGGCCACGCTCAAGCGGACCTTCCTCGAACTGGGCGGCAAGTCCGCCGCCATCGTGCTCGACGACGCCGACATCGCCACGGCGGCCAGCTACACCGCGTTCACGGTCGCCGTGCACGCCGGCCAGGGCTGCGCACTCACCACCCGGCTGCTGGTGCCGCGCGAATCCTACGACGCGGCGGTCACCGCGGCGGCCGGTGCCCTGCGCGGGCTCGCGGCCGGTGATCCGACGAATCCCGGAACCGTCTGCGGGCCACTGATTTCCGAGCGGCAGCGGGCGCGGGTCGAACGTTATCTCCAGATCGCGCGCGACGAGGGCGGGCGCATCGAGGTCGGTGGCGGCAGGCCCGCGGACTCCGAGCGCGGGTACTTCATCGAGCCGACCCTGATCAGCGGGCTCGACAACACCGCGACCGTCGCGCAGGAGGAGATCTTCGGGCCGGTGCTCGTCGTGATCGCCCACGACGGCGACGACGACGCGATCCGGCTGGCCAACGAATCGCCCTATGGTCTGTCGGGTTCGGTCTGGGGCACCGATCCCGATCGGATCGAGCGAGTGGTCTCGGGGGTGCGGACCGGGACCCTCAGCGTCAACGGCGGGCTCTGGTACCACGCCGACGCGCCGTTCGGTGGCTACAAGCAGTCCGGCATCGGCCGTGAGATGGGCGTCGCCGGTTTCGAGGAATACCTCGAGACCAAGTTGATCGCCACCCCCGCCTGACCTCACCGACATCGACCACACCCAGGAGCTGAACACCATGGCACGTTTTACCGGTCGCACCGCGATCGTCACCGGCGCCGCGCAGGGCATCGGCGCGGTCTACGCCGCCGCGCTGGCCGCCGAAGGCGCCAATGTCGTTGTCGCCGATCTCAATGTCGAGCGCGGCGAGGAGGTGGTCAAGCAGATTGTCGCCGACGGCGGATCGGCGGCCTTCCGGCGCGTCGACGTCGCCGATCCCGACTCCGCTGCCGCACTGGCGGAATTCACCGTCGCCGAGTTCGGCGCGATCAATCACCTGGTCAACAACGCGGCCATCTACGGCGAGATGAAGCTCGACCTGCTGCTCACCGTGCCGTGGGACTACTACAAGAAGTTCATGGGCGTGAACTTCGACGGCGCGCTCAATGTGACGCGTGCGGTCTGGCAGCCGATGATCGCGGCGGGCGGCGGCTCGATCGTCAACCAGTCCTCCACCGCCGCGTGGCTGTACTCGGGGTTCTACGGGCTGGCCAAGGTCGGCATCAACGGACTCACCCAGCAGCTCGCCACCGAACTCGGTGGTTCCCGGATCAGGGTGAACGCCATCGCGCCGGGCCCGATCGACACCGAGGCCACCCAGACCGTCACGCCGGGAAACATGGTCAAGGACATGGTGAAGCGCATTCCGATCAAGCGGATGGGCACCCCGCAGGATCTGGTCGGCGCCTGCCTGTACCTGCTCTCCGACGAGGCGAGCTGGGTCACCGGCCAGATCCTCAATGTCGACGGCGGGCAGATCATCCGATGACCACCGAATCCGCGAGCGCCCCGGTCGGATTCATCGGACTGGGCAATATGGGCGCGCCGATCGCGCGACGGCTGCTGGAATGGCCGGGCGGGCTGACGGTCTGTGATGTGCGCGCCGAGGTCACCGAACCGTTCGTCGCGGCGGGCGCGCGTTCGGTCGCCGATCCGGCGCAGGTCGCGGCGCACGCGCGGATCATCTGCGTGACCGTCATCGACGACGCGCAGGTGACCGAGGTCCTCACCGGCCCGGCGGGCATTCTCAGCACCGCGGCACCGGGCACGGTCGTCGCGGTGCACTCCACCATCAGTGACCGGACCGCGCAGGAGTTGGCCACCCGCTGCGCCGAGCACGAGGTCGAATTCGTCGACGCGCCCGTCAGCGGCGGCGCGCCCGGCGCCACCCAGGGCAGGCTGGCGGTGATGGTCGGCGGCAGTGCCGAGGCGGTGGACCAGATCAGGGCGCCGTTCGGGTGCTTCGCCGACCTCATCGTGCACGCCGGTCCGGTGGGTGCGGGCACGCGAATGAAGCTGGCGCGCAACCTGCTCCACTTCATCTCGTTCACCGCCGCCACCGAGGCGCAGCGGCTCGCCGACGCCGCCGGACTCAGTCTCACCGCGCTCGGCAAGGTGGTCCGGCACTCCGACGCGGTAACCGGCGGGCCGGGCGCGATCATGCTGCGCGACACCACCGCGCCGATCGAGGAGGACGACTTCTGGTTCCCCATCCTCGGTCACGTCCGCGATCTCGGCGAGAAGGACCTGTCCCTCGCGCTCGAACTCGGTGATCGGCTCGAGGTCGACCTGCCCCTGGCACAACTCGCCTTCGCGCGCCTGGCCGAGGGGCTCGGCGTCGCCCACCCTGTGCTCGACAAGGAGACATCATGACCACCAACGGAGAAACTCCCGCCGACGTACGGCAGCGCGGCCTGGCCAAGATGAGCGAGGTCTACGGCTGGGAATTCGCCGACGGCCCCGGCGAGCATTTCGCCGTCACCGCCGACCACCTGTTCGCCGACATCTGGTCGCGTCCCGAGCTGACGGTCCGGGAGCGCCGCCTGTTGCTGATCGGTGCGCTCACCGCGCAGGGCAATCTCGACGTCGCCGAGATCCAGATCGGCGCGGCCTTGCGCAACGGTGAATTGTCCGAGGAACAGCTGCGCGAGATCGCACTGTTCCTGTGCCACTATGTCGGCTGGCCCGCGGGCACGAAGCTCGACGGCACTGTCGGCAAGGTGATCGCGCAGGAGCGGCGCAAGAAATGAGGCACTCCGAACCCGGCCGTCCGCGACCGCTGTAGCGTGCGGTCGATGGGTATGCCGAAGAATCAGCCGAAAGGGCTGAACGCGCCGATGACGACGCAGATCATCCGATACGGATCACGGATGCAAGCGTGGGTCTATCGCCGCACCAACGGCCGCGTCGGCGGCACCTGGCGGATCGGCGCCGGGTTCCGCCGCCCGGTGCCGACCCTGCTGCTCGAACATCGAGGTCGTAAGTCCGGCAAGATCTTCGCCGCGCCGCTGCTCTACCTCGTCGACGGCCAGGATCTCGTCATCGTCGGCTCCCAGGGCGGTCTCGCGAATCACCCGCAGTGGTACCTGAACCTGCGCGCGGACCCGAACGCGCACGTGCGGATCCGCGCCGAGCACTATCCGGTCCTGGCCCGCGTCGCCGAGGTCGACGAGCGGAAACGGCTGTGGCCGAAGCTGGTCGAGCTCTACGCCGATTTCGATGCCTATCAGTCGTGGACGGAGCGGGAGATCCCGGTGATGATCCTCTCCCGCACCGGCGTCTGAGCGGTCAGTCGGTCGAGAGCCGGTCGTCGTAGGCGCGGCGGGCGTCGCGGTCGACGTCGATGAAGGTGCGGTGCACGCCCAACTGCCGTGCCATGAATTCACCGACCGGGCGCGGGGTCAGCTTGTTGAAGGCGGCGAGGACGCCCGCGAGACGGGTCACCGAGACGCGTCGTCGTGGCCGGGCGATCAGTGCGGCGACCGCGGCGGCGACGTCGGCCGGGTCGGCGAGCAAGGCGCGCGGTGCGCGGGTTCCGGCGATCATCTCGGTGCGGGTGAACGTCGGGAGCACCGCCGAGAACCGCACACCGGTGCCGCGGTGCTCCAGGCGCATGGTCTCGGTGAAGCTGAGCACGGCCTGTTTGCTCGCGCAGTAGGTGGCCATCCCCGGTGTCGGGTTCTCGCCCGCCATCGAGGCCATGTTCACGATGTGGCCGCGGCCGCGGGCCAGCATCTTCGGCAGCACGAGTTTGGTGCCGAGGGCGACGCCGTAGACATTGATGTCGAGAATCCTGCGGGTGATCTCGTCGGACTCCTCGGTGAACCTCCCGACCGGCATGATGCCCGCATTATTGATCAGCACATCGATAGGGCCGCAGGTCTTTTCGACCTCGGCGAGGAACGTCGCGAACGACGCGGGGTCGGTGACGTCGAGATGCAGCGCCACCGTCGCGGCGATCTCTGTTCCGGTGCGGGTGACCGTGGTGGCGTCGATGTCGCCGATGGCAACGACCGATCCGCCTTCGACGAGCGCGCTCGCGACCGCCCGTCCGATGCCGCGGGCGCCGCCGGTGACAACGACCACCTTGCCGACGGTGGACCTGACGTCTTGTTCATCAGACATGTGTCCAGATTCTATTCTGGACATTCTTCTGAATCAACCCCCGCGGTGCGGTTGACCGAGGCATCGGAACTGGCGAGTAACATCCGGACGCATGTCTGAAAGCGATTCCATCGGCCTCGAAGCGACCCGGCGTCGATTGACCGGCAAACAGGCCGACACCGTCGATCGGCTGACCAGGGCCGCGCTGGTAGTACTGGCCCGAGATGGCTTTTCCGGCATGACGATTCGGCTGGTCGCCGCCGAGGCGGGCGTCGCCACCGCGACCGCGTACACCTACTTCTCCTCCAAGGAGCACTTGGTCGCCGAGATCTTCTGGCGTCGCCTGCTGGCCTCGCGCTCACCCGCGAGCGATGATCCCGACTCGACGGTGCGGGTACTCGCCGAGCTGCGCAACATCGCGCTGCTGGTGGCCGAAGAGCAGGAGCTGTCCGGGGCGGTCACCGGCGCACTGCTCGGTTCGGACCCGGACGTCGAGCACCTGCGTACCCGCATCGGGATCGAGATCCGCGGCCGGATCGCCCGGGCGCTCGGCCCCGACGCCGACAACGAGGTCATCGAATGGCTCGAGATCATCTACGCCGGTGCGCTGGTGCGGGCCGGGATGGGCTACGAGTCGTACTCCCAGATCGCGGACCGCATCGAGCGGGCCGCGCTGCGGATTCTGCGATCCGCCTGATGCTCACGGCTGGGGTTCGAAGCTCGCCAGCATCTGCTCCAGCGCAGCCTGATCGGGACCGACGAACGGCGCGGCATGCGGCGCCTCGGCAAGCATGTCCAGATATTCCGACGTCCGTCCTCGGGCGGGCGGAAGGTGTGTACTGAGGATCCGTCGCGGATCGAACGCACGCAATTCCGACACGGTGGCAAGGTATCTACTCTCGTCCACGACGTGCACCCACGGGCTGTCCACCGCCGCCCAGAGGTGTTGCGCCGCACGAATCTCGGTCGGCGGCGCGTAACCCACGTCGTCGGCGGTCGCGAGTTCGGCGCTCGGCATCGGGGCACCGAAACAGTCCGAGGTGAAACATGATTCGCTGCTTTCGTCGTAGAACCCGACGGTGCTCGGGTTGTCGAACAGGGGTGGGCGAAACGCGGTGAGACGTCGGTCGCCGACGTCGAGGGACTGTCCCGGATTCAGCAGATACACGCGATCCATCGGGACCGGTCGAGCGCACGACATGATGCCGACGCCGAGGAATGTCGTGACCAGCCGGGCGTTAGGTGCGGCGTCGAGCAGGTCGAACAGCGATCCGGTGTGGTCGCGATCAGGATGGGTGAGCCAGATCCATTCCACGTCGACAGGATCCACCACCGAACTCAGCGCGGCCATGAATCCACGGTCGGGAAGGCTGAGCCCGGTGTCGATGACGACGGGTTCCGTCGCGTGCAGAACGTAGGCATTGACCGGTAGATGGCCGATACCCGGAACCTCCAGTTCGTCGGCGAGAACGGTGATGTCGTGCTGGATTCGATTGATACGCATGGCGTTTTCCTCAGTCCTCGAAATCGACTCGGATGATCGAGCGCGCGATGGCAGCGAGATCGTCGGCGGTCGGGTCGTATCCGCGCGTGATCTTCAGGCCGAGCTCGAACGGGCGGGCACCGTCATCCATCGCTGCTCGGATCGCGGCGCCGACTTGCGACGGCGTGGCATCGACGAGCACGGCGCGGCCGTGGCGGATATGCCCGCGATGGGTGACGGTGACCGGTGCCCCGCCGGCCAGATTGTGGCGCCACGGTCGCTCGGTGAAGATCAGCGTCTCGTCACCGACGCGGTGCAGACAAACCGGGATCCGCAGGTTGCGGCCCGTGCGGCGGCCGGTGAATTCGACCATTCCCTGCCGCCGGATGCGGCTGCCGAGCGATCGGGTCGCCAGCACGCGCCGCACGACAGGATTGATCAGTCGCATCAATTCCGGCGGCGGCGGACTGAGGCGCACCTTCGCGGTTCCGGTATTCGTCATATATCCAGGCTAGGAATCTCCCCGCCACCGCGGCATCCCACAAACCTGGTATTTCCCCTGGTCCGACTGCGGCCTACCGTTGATCTGGTGAGCACGGATTCGATGCAACGCGCCGCCGACAAGATCGGACGGCTGTGCCGGGAGCCGCACGATCTGGTGTCGCTGTGGCAGGAGACGACGGAGGTGCTGGCCACCGTCGTCCCGCACTACTGGACGCCGTGCTGGTACACCCTCGACCCGGCGTCGCTGCTGATGACGAGCCACTTCCACCTCGGTCTCGCCGAGTTTCCGCCGCAGTGGCTGGCCGCGGAGTACGGCGAGGACCGCCACGGCATCGTCAATGTCGTCCGGTCGGTGACCGGACTGTCGACCTTGCACGAAGCCCTTGGCGGTGACCCCTCGAAAAGTGAACGCTGGCAACGCAATATGACGATGGGTGGGGACCAGGAACTGATCGCGCGCCTGCGCACCCGCTCCGGTGAGGTGTGGGGAGCGCTAGCGCTCTATCGCGAACCCGGTGCCGCGATGTTCGACTCCACCGAGAAGGAATTCGTGGCGACCGTCGCGCCGACCCTGGCCGACGGCGTACGCCGGGCCCTGCTGATCGGGCAGGCAGGCGAACCCGAATACGCGGACTCGCCCGGTCTGCTGGTGCTCAACTCGGCATGCGAGATCGAATCGGCCAGCGCCGGTGTGCAGCGCTGGATATCCGACCTGCCGGACGGCGACTGGGATCGCGAGAAGCTGCCCAGCGCCGTGGTCGCCCTCGCCGCTCGCGCGTTTCGCAACGCGGCTGACGATCGGCCCGACGAGGTGCTGGTGTCACGAGCGCTGTCCAAATCGGGAACCTGGGTGGTGTTGCACGGCGCCCGCCTGACCTCGACGGCCCACACAAGGGTCGCGGTGATCATCGAACCCGCCCACCCCAGCCGCATCTACCCGCTGCTGATGTCGGCCTACGGGCTCACCGAGCGCGAGCGCGACGTCACCCGGTTGGTGCTACAGGGCGCCTCGACCTCGCAGATCGCCCACGACATGACCGTCTCGGCACACACCGTGCAGCAGCATCTGAAGAGCATCTTCGACAAAACCGGCGTCCACAGCCGCCGCGACCTGGTCGCCAAGGTGTTCTTCACCCACTACGAACCCCGCTTCCGGGATAACGAGCACCGCGTCACCGCCACCAAGCCGGTCCGGGGTGGACCCTGGCCGACGTACTGACCGACGGCGGTGCGGCTATCGATCCGCGCACTGGATCACGGCAACGGCCCGTCCGAAGATCTTCCTGTCGTCCTGTTTGGCGGTGATCGCGACCGTCGCCGTTTTGCGGTCCGGATCGACAGCCTTCACTTTGCCGGTGTACTCGACCGTGGCTCCGCCGGTGGGGACGTAGACCGGGCTGGTCAGCCGTACCGCGTATTCGGTCACCACGCCGGGATCGCCGGCCCATGAGGTGACATATCCGGCGCCTATGCCGATCATCAGCATGCCCTGTGCGACCGGCGATTCCAGGCCTACCGATGCCGCCGCTTCGTTGTTCCAGTGAATGGGGTTCGGGTCGCCGGCCACGCCTGCGTAATTGACCAGGTCGCCGAGCCGCACGGTCACGCTTCTCGGCGGAAGTTCGTCGCCGACCGCTATCGCGCTGAACGGCAACATATTCCGGCCCAGGTCTGCGGCTGTGGCCCGACGTGGCCGAGCGGGTTGCTCGGGCGTGTGGCGTTGTCGTGGAATCGAGGTGCCATGGCGGAAGTTCTGCATCAGCAGTCCGTCGCAGATGGTCGTCGCGGCGATGTTCACCTCCGGCCTGCCGACGAAGGACGTGCGTACGGTGATGACTTCGTCGCCGTTCTGGTCGGTGACCGAACACTTGAATCCGAAGAGGTCGCCTCCGAACGCTTTTCGGAACGACTCGAATTCGACCTCGAAGCGCAAAGCGTCGCCCGCCAGGATCGGCCGGTGGACAGTGAGGCACTGGTCGGTCTGCATGATCTGGCTGAGGTCATAGCCCTGGACGACTCGATCGAACATCCCGATCTGCGCCAGAAAGGCTGGTATCGAGATGAACGTCAAGGGCGCCACGAGGCCGGCGTAACCGTAGTCGGCGGCCGCCTCCTCGGTCTGGTGCACAGGGTGACCATCCTGAACCGCACGGGCGAACTCGCGGATCTTCTCGCGCCCGACGACATAGCAGTCGCTGGTTCGATAGGACTGCCCGACCAGCGACGAGGATGTGTCTGAATCGCCGGATGAATCGAGCAACCTGGAGTCGTCTGGAGTCGGGCGCACATCCCGCAAGCTAGCTAATGATCAACTATTCGGGCGATATTTGCTGTTCCTGGAGTGTCGCAAGGATACGGGCGGCCGGCCAGCCGTCGAACCATCGTTTCCCGTCCGCGATTGTCGAGGTGAGGGCTGCTCGATCTGTTCGCGGAGGATGTCGCCGTGGCCTGCGTGGCGCGCGAACTCCTCGATCATGGCGAGCAGCGTCCATCGCATGCTGACCGTCCCTTCGCGGGGATTGTCCTTGGTCTCGTCGAGGTCGAAACGGGCGGCGATCACCCGAGCTCGCCCACTCGCACGCTCGAATTCGGCGATCACCTCGGCCAGCGACTCGTGGTCCGCGACGACAAATGTGCCCTCGTCCCGGTTCGAGTATCCGTCGCATTCGGATTCGTCGAGTCCGGCCCAGAACCGCTGGAACCAGATCCGTTCCGCCGCGGCGGCATGTTTGATCAACGAGATCGGTGTCGTCAGCGACGCGACGAGTCGTCGGCGGGCATCGACATCGGACAGGCCGCGCGCGGTCGCGATGAGTGCTTCGCGGTTGCGATCGAGCGTGTTCTCGATGATCGCTCGCTCAGCACCGGTGGTAATCGGGTTGGTAACCATAGACTTTCACTCCATTCTCTTGCTGATCGAAGTCATCGGCGAGGCTGGACAATCGGCAGGGGGCCGCTTCAGCAACTGATCTCGGGTCGGGCACCACGCGTCCAGGTACGGGGGTGAACCAGGGGAGGGGAGAACCTGATGTGCTCGTCGCGGAATGCGCGCTGAGGGACGTGACGCGGGTCGATCTACACCGCATCAAACTGGTCGATCACCGAAGACTCGATGTCGCCTGGAGCCAGTATGGCACAGGCTGATCCACCCTGGACTCCCCGCGCTTCGAAGCCGCGCAACGTCACGGAACCAAGTGGGACCCCGACGAACTCAGCACCCTCACCGACCCCACCGCATCCCGGGCGAGGCTCCTTCGGATCGGCAAAAAGGTGCATCTACCAGCCGATTAGTACCTTCGCCAACAGGTGAGGTAATCTTTTCGAGCACCCGGCGACGGGGGCAAGAACGGGCTGTGGCGCAGCTTGGTAGCGCACCTGACTGGGGGTCAGGTGGTCGCAGGTTCAAATCCTGTCAGCCCGACAGTGAAAACCCCCTCTGACCTCGGTCGGAGGGGGTTTCGCTTTTTCGGAGATTTGACGTTTTTTGGCCAATTCCCACAGAAACCCCACGTTTTTGAATCCGAACGCCTGTCCAGTGTCTCGTGGTGCCGCTCAATCGGGTCGCGGAGAGACGGTCGATGCGGTCGGTTAGGTGTGGCTGTCGCGGCTCTATCCAAGGACCGACCGCGCGCCGAGCCTTCGGCGGCTCGCTTTCCCTCCGGATGATGGAACGGACCACTGGATCGAGGGGGAGTTGCGCCACCACGGCGCGGACCTCTTCGAGGATCAGCAGTGCGTGCGACGAGCGAATCACGCCTCCCATGGTCCATTGCACTCTCTCGGGCCTAAGCCAGGCTCGGCAGAAACGATCGCTGCCCCCTGCAGCGAATCAGGCAGTTCGATGCAATCGCCAGCGGCGTATTTCCGGGCAGGCCATCCAGGAGCGGACGATGCGGAGTCCGTCGTCGCCACAGTGATAATCGTTGGGTAGATGAAGAAACATCCCAGTCCGCGGTCCAACACGCCAGTCTGGCGGAGGAGCTCACGCGACAGCCACCGTTTCACTCCGGTGTGAGGTCCTCCGCCCAGCGGCGACACTCCTCCAGTGAGAACCCTGCACGGCGTCCCGCAAGGTCAACACCTTCGCGGTCTTGGGTCAGCCACCAGAACCCTTTCCGGAAGGTCGCGAGCATCTCGTTGCCCACGGGGTGCGGTCCGACTGTGATGGCCCACCGGCGGCACTCGTCGAGAGTTGTGGCCAGGCGTCGGCCTATCGGTTCGTTACCCTCGCGGTCCGAGGTCACCCGCCACCATCCGTGATATCGGTTCGCCCACATGCCGTTTGCGAGGACGATCGGCCCAACCATGTCGACGAGTTCGGCCGCCGCCAAGGCCGCGACAACATCCGCGTCCAGCGCCGCCAACTCCCGTACTGTGCGCTCGTCGGTCACATCGACCCGTTCGCCGGTCGCGGGACGATACGACCCGCCGCGACAAGCACGTCCCACGCCGAGGCCTTCCGCGCGCATTGCCACCGCTCGCACGTCCGATGATTCTGCATCACCGTGTGCGCCTGATCGTCCGTCAGCTGCCCGGCTGGTGCGGCGTGATCGAGCACCGGCGACGGTCTGCCTTGCTGTTCGGCCTCTTGCGCCAGGCGAGCGATGATGTCCCACACCGTCGGCTGTTTCGGCACGGTCGTTGTCTGCCCCCACATGGCGGCCCTCTCTCTCAAGGGTTGGTGTGCCTCCGCCGCCGGGGGATATAGGGTCACCCGGCGGCGCGGCTGAACTCAGCGTCCGCTGATCGCCGGGACGACGGAACCTCCTACGTTTCCCACTTGAGGACGTCCCGATGGGTGTACAACGTCCCTATGTCGAACGAGCGGTTGCGCGCCGCAATAGCCGCGCGAGGATGGACACACGCGAGACTGGCCGAGGCCACGAATGTGGATCCGAAATCGGTTGAACGCTGGGTGAACCTCGGTCGAGTTCCGCGGCGGCGCACCGCAATCCAGGCTGCCGAGTGTTTAGGCGAGGATGTCCATGCCCTGTGGCCTGCCCTGCAGCAGGCGCGCACGGCGCGTGCCGTCAGCCCCGAACTCGTTGCCCTCTACGACCAGCGAGCAGATGTCTCGGCGTCGATGTTCGTCAACCTGCTCGCGCCGGCGCGAGACCACATCGACATCCTGGTCTACGCGGCGGTCTTCCTCCACGAGGCATACCCGCGGCTCAACGATCTATTGACCGAACGCGCCGAAGAGGGCTGCGCGATACGAATAGCCGTGGGCGACGCCGACAGCGCCAACGTCCAACAACGAGGCATGGAAGAGAGATTCGGTCACGGCATCGAATCGCGCTGCCGCCTGGCCTTGATGCACTACCGTGAATTGGCAGCAACGCCGGGCATCGAGCTGCGGACCCACGCAACGACGCTCTACAACAGCATCTTTCGCGCCGACGACGAAATGTATGTCAATGCCCACGTGTGGGGCGTGAACGCATACGGTGCGCCAGTATGGCATCTGCGCCGTACCGTCGACGGTGGTCTGTTCGACACATACACCGACAGTTTCAACGCGGTCTGGCAAACCGGCCGACCGGTGAAAGGCTGAGCCGATGGCGCGTACCGAGTTCTATGACGACCCAACCGCACCGGAGCCGAATAGCCTTGTGGTTGCGGCGTCCGCCGTGGTGTGCGACGACATCGGCCGAATCTTGCTCCAGCGGCGCACCGACAGCGGCCTATGGGCACTGCCTGGCGGCGGTATGGAGATGACCGACAGTCTCCCCGGCTGCGCGGTGCGGGAGGTCAAGGAAGAGACCGGACTCGACATCGAAATCACCGGGCTCGTCGGTACTTACACCGATCCGCGGCACGTGATCGCGTATAGCGATGGCGAGGTTCGGCGCCAGTTCAACGTGTGCTTCCTGGCTCGTGTCATAGGGGGTGACCTCGCCATCTCCGATGAGTCCACAGAGTTGCGGTTCGTAGCCCCCTCCGAACTGGACAGCCTCGACATCCACCACACGCAGCGACTCAGACTGACCCACTACCTCGAGGGGCGAAGCGCGCCCTATCTCGGCTGACGATTCGGCGACAGCCACGCGTCAGTGCGCCAGGTAACCGGGCGCATTGCTCACGACAGTAGAAGCCTGCGCGTGTCAGGAGCCCGACCTTGCCAGAGCGTAAATGGCCGGTGCGCGACAGTTCGTCCGGCCCTCGGACGTGACGCGCGCCCGTTCGACACATTCTCAACGTGGTCTATCGCTGTGTCCAGTGGCCGATTTCTAACCACCGATAAGTACTCCCTATTGGCGGTCAGACGAGCATACCAGTTTACGGTTCGCATCCTTGGCGGCTTGCGACTGGCCGGGGGAAAGCCTTGGACTCGCAGCTGAGCCCTTCCTATTCCCGGCAGATGCTCATCCAGGCGGGAATCTACGGGTCGGTGATACTGAGTCACCGATAGTCTGCAGCGCAGTCTTCCGCCGCTCAAGTAGTGGGCCGCCCACTGTTTCGACGATCCGGTATCGAAAGTGAGGTGAGGGGTATCGATCGATCCCGCAGCACTCTTCCATTGAGCTCAATCCGATTTCCCTCGCGTCCGGTGGCCGAACCCTGGCGGGGTTCGGCCACCGGCTCCGTCTGACAGCGATTTCGAGGAGGACCCGATGACCCGTTTTACCGACCGCCTCGCAGGCCGACCGTGCAGACCAGGAGGCCTTCGTTTTCGACGCCGACCGCGAGGTGGGCCTCGACGTCACTGCGGTACTCGCCGATGCCTGTGAACACAGCATCGACACCGCTGACATGTCCGACCGCATCGACCAAGCATGGAGCGTGCCCTGTGCGGACGACGGCATCTCATGCCTCGCCTACTGACCCGCACATCGATTTCGACCCGCACCGGCACACCGCCCACCGGTTCTGAATCCTGGCGGCCCGGCCGGGTCGATTGGTTCGACGCCAAGAAGGGTTCGGATTCCTGACTTGGACCGGGGTGGGCCCGCGGTGTTCTGCGACTACACCGCCATCGCGGCGCCCGGCTACAAGACGCTGCACGCCGGACAACGCGTGGTGTTCGCCGCGACCGACACCGGCAGCGGGCACGAAGCCCGCCGGGTCCTGACCTACGGCCAACCCTCCACTGACATCGACGCTGCCACGCGGACCCCGCTGCCGCGGAGCAGCGCACGGTCGCAGTCCTGGTCGCGCCGAACATGCTGCCGGCGAGCGCTGGCCGGCTGACCTCGATTACGAGGTGTTTCAGCCGCCTGTGGACGGATGGGCTGGCTATCGTTGATCGGCCGCCAGACGCGGTGTTAGGTGATCGAACCCGTGACGATACGAGGGGTTACCGATGGGCTCCGTTGCGTTCGACCTGTTGTGGCAGTTGTTGACATCGCTTCTCACTGGCCAATCCTCGGGACATCCGCCTTTCCCGTGGCCATTCAGCTGACTTGTTCGGGCGGTACCGATTCCGTATTGGCCTCGGGCCCGAGTTCAGTGGAGGCGGGACCAGTCCTGCCAAGTGGCCAGCGCCTTGCTCGTCTCGAGGTCCGGTCGGGCCCAGGCGGCATGGCAGAGTGTGCGAGCAGCGTCCAGTAGCTGCGTTCGGGTCGGCATGGTGCTGCTTGGTGGTCGCAGAGTCAGGTCATGATTGGATGCGGATACCGTCCACCCGGCGCAGATCCATCGATACCCGTCGTGGGTCACAGATTCTCTGGTGTGAAATAGCTCCTGCAGGTCGAGCCCGAGGTAGGTGGGGCGATGAGGGGGCGGGGCGATCAGCAGGTCACGTAGTGTCGTGATTCCCGTCAGGACGAGCAGGCTGGGCAGCCCCATTCGATTGCCGCCGGCGATATCGGTATCCAGGGAGTCACCGATTACCAGGTGGGGGCCGCTGGTGCGTGACAAGGCTTCCTGGTAGATCGGCTCGTAGGGCTTGCCTGCAAATTCAGGAGTTGCGCCGGTGGCCAACCGGACCGCTTCGGCCAATGCGCCGTTGCCGGGCGCGATTCCGCCTTCACGGGGAACCGCGATATCGCTGTTGGTGACGATCCACGGAACGCCACGCCCGACCGCGTACGCCGCTTCGGCCAATTGGCGCCAATCGACATCGGGTGCGAAGCCCTGGACGACGAGATCGGGGTCGTCGTCGGCCTTGTGGACCGGTGTCAGGCCGTGTTCCCACAGCGCAGTCTTCATGGCTACGCCGCCTACCATCAGTGCTCGTGCCCCGGGAATCCGCCGGGCGGCCAACGCTGCTGCGGCGTGGGCGGACGTCACGACGTCGCGCTCAGTGGTGGGCAGGCCGAGTTCGGTGACCAGTGCGGCGACCTCGTGCGGGGTGCGGGAGGCGTTGTTGGTCAGGAACAACGTTCGGAGCCCGGCCGAGCGCGCTGAGGTCAACGCATCCACGGCGCCGGCCACGGGCGTTGTGCCGTGATAGACAACTCCGTCGAGATCGATCAGCGCGCTCGCGAAGCGCTGCGCCAACGGCAGTCTCGTCCAGGCTGGCTGCTGCTCTTGCGGCATGGATCCCCCAATCAAAAGCCTTGTACCTCAACACATTACGTGGTGTCCGCAGCTGCCTTCGCTTGCTTGGTTGCATCCGCTCGGGTGGAGCGACCCTGCCGATAACCGTTGACGACCTCTTTCAGGATGGCCAACTTCGCCGGCACCGGATTGCCCGGGTGCCAGGCGATGCCGAAGGTGCATTCGGTGAGGTCTTCGACGTCGAGGTAGCACAGGTCGGGTCGGGGGTAGAGATCGGCGGCGACTGCTGGAACGAAGGCGACTGTGCCGCCGAGCGAGACGGTGGACAGCACCGACTCGAAGCTCGAGCCCGGGTGTGCGGCATAGCGGACCTGGGAGCCGTCCGGGCGCGGATTCACCGACCAGAAGTCGTGGCCTGCTCGGAACGTCGGTGATACCAGGCTGATCACCCGATGCTCGGCGAGATCGGTCAGCTCCAGCGACGAACGCACGGTCAGCGGATCGGAGCTCGCGATGCACGCCAGACGTGGTTCGACAGCGAGTGGTTCGCAGTGCAGGTCGTTGGGCACCGGAAAATGAGCGAAGGCCGCGTCGATCTCACCCGATTGCAAGGCCAGGAGTTGATCGCTGAATCGATCCAGCACTCGAACGTCCGGACCGAGATCGGGGTGCAGTTCAGTCAGCGCCGCGATGATGCTGCGGGTCGAATCCAGCGCGGTGAAACTCTCGCACACCCCGAGCCGAAGACGTTCGGAGCCAGAGGTCATGCGACGTGCGATATTGCGCAGCTCATCGGCGGCATCCACCACGCTGCGGGCTGTGGGCAACACAGCGCGCCCCGCGGCGGTCAGTTCGACCCGGCGGCTGGAACGATGGAACAGTGCGACGCCGAGGCGCTCCTCGAGGGAGCGGATCTGCTGGCTGAGGGCGGGTTGGGTCAGATACAGCCGACGCGCGGCGCGACCGAAGTGAAGTTCCTCGGCGAGGGTCAGCAGCAGTCGCAGCTGATGAGCGGTCGGATCGTCGATGCTGGCCAGACGGAGCTCGGATTGATCAATAATCGACACATTATCAAATTACACCGATTCTAATCGTTGCGCCATTGCTGGTCGGTGTGCCCGCCTGGCAGGCTGTTGATACGGAAGGTCGGACATCATGAGATGCCGACCGACCGCCGGATCGAACGCAGGCTGTGCGGTAAGCGGTTCGAATCGGGTCAACGGGGACCGAGAATCACAGGTATCTCCCGGCGTACTGGGGGGGGATTTTGAGTTTGGAGAGTGGCTGCTGCCATGTCTGTGGAGACCGACATTTCGCGCAAAGTTCTGGAATTTTTACACCGATATCAACGTGTCCATCAGTCTGGCGAGGGGGTTCCCACAACGACGGATCGAATCGGTGAAGCCTACGAGAATCGTAAATCGAAGATTGATTCTTTCGTCCGTCGCAACGAGCCCATTCATTTTGTGATACCAGCGTTTCCAGCGAAGTCGCCGAATCGTAGTAAGGTGCTGGGGTCGACTCCGGATCTGGGGGAGAATATAGCACTCGGATTCTTGCAGTCGCTGTGTGACTACGTCGGCCACTTCTATTCGCCGGGAGCACGTATCACTATTTGTTCGGACGGTCATGTATTCGGCGACGTGGTCGGTGTATCCGACATTCTTGTGACCGAATATCGCGATGAAATCGAGAAGCTTGTCGCCACCGCGGGGTGGATGTCGCTGGACATTTTCGGATTAGACGATGCTTTTGGTAGCCGGGACTACCCGAAGCTGCGCGACGTGCTCGAGTGTGACTACTCCGACTCGCTCGAAGAATTGAAGGAAAGCATTCGCACCGACGCTGCTACGCGCGCGCTCTTCGATGGTATTCATCGCTTCATGTTCGAGGATGCGATGAGTGCGTGCGAGGGCGATTTCTCGAAAACGAAGATTCGCAATAAATCGAAGGCAAGTGCCTATCAGACCATTCGGCGTAGTAATGCATGGAGTCGCGTGGTATCGGAACATTTCCCCGATGCGCTCCGGTTGTCGATTCACCCGCAGCCGCCGCATTCGGAGAAGTTCGGGCTGCATCTGGTGGGAACAAGCGACAGTTGGCTCACCCCGTGGCACGGTGTCGTGCTCGACGACGGCGTCCACCGCCGACTCGTAAAGCGTTGGAAAGCAGAAGAACTCGGGGCGACCATGGTCTCGCGGCACAACCGCCCGAGTCATTTCGTCGCACCACAGATCGCTGCGGATCCTAAGGAGGAACTTTCGGCATGAAGGTCTCACATAACCCTCTGCGACCATTCGGTCGCGTGGTCGAGGCATACGGTGACGCGCAGATCTCCGATATTCCGGTCGAGACCTTGGCCCGATGGGCCGTGGAGTCGCGTGTGCTGGTGCTACGCGGCTTCTCGTTGCTGGAAACACAGGAATTCGCCGACTACTGCCGACGTTGGGGCGATGTGCTCGAATGGGAGGTCGGCGAAGTCGTCGACCTCGTCGTTCAGGACGACCCGAAGAACTATCTCTTCGCAAGCGGCGATGTGCCGTTCCATTGGGACGGCGCCTTCGTAGAATCGGATCCACGATGGTTTTTCTTCCAGTGTCTAGATGCGACTCCAGATGCCGGTGGTGAAACCGTATTCTGCGACACCACTGCCGTGTATCGAGATGTCGACGATGCGACTCGAAACGTGTGGTCGAAGATCAGCCTGACCTACTCGACAGAAAAGCTGGCACATTACGGGGGCGAGGTCACCGAGCAACTTGTCTCGCAGCATCCGGCGACCGGCCTTCCGGTGCTTCGTTTCGCTGAACCGCTGGATCCGAACGTCTATAAGAACCCAGTCTCGGTCACCGTGGACGGTGTCGAGAATGATGCGCAGGAGCTATTCGTGAAGGGGCTGTCCGAGCGCTTGCACCGCCGCGAATACTGCTACGACCATGCCTGGCAGAAAGGCGATATCCTCATCGCCGACAACTTCTCGCTCGTGCACGGACGAAACGCGTTCAGTGGGCCGACGAATCGGCACCTGCAACGTGTCGAAGTGATCTGATATGGGTAGGTCTATCGGAATTGTCGGGGCAGGCATATCCGGTCTGCATCTCATACTCAGGCTGCAACAACTCGGAATCGAAGCGACCCTTTATACACGCCAGAATCCGGACGAGATCCGAAGCGGCCCGCCGCTGAATTTCGTCACCCGTTTCGGATCCACCAGGGAACGGGAAAATTCGCTCGGCATCACTGATTGGTCGTCGAGCGAATTCGACAACGCGTGGATGCACATGCGAATCGACGGTAAACAATCACTTGCCCTTCGGGGCGCGTTGCCGCGACCGGCCAGCTCCGTCGACTTCCGGATGTATCTGGCCGGGCTGCTCGAATCGGTGATCGGGCGCGGCGGGACCGTGGTGCAGAGCCGACCGGCCGACGGCCGCGATCTCGCCGACCTCGCCGCGAACCACGACCTGCTGATCGTCGCGGCGGGGCGCGGTGAGCTGCAGCAGGTGTTTCCCCGTGATCCGGCGCGTTCGCCGTTCCGGGTGGCGCCCAGAGTTCTTGCGGGCGGACTGTTCCAGGGCATTGCGCCGCCGGAACCGCCTGGCATGAGCATGAACATGGTCCCGGGGGTCGGGGAGATCCACGCGCCGACCTTCCATTCCTTCGACGGGCGAGTAACAGCTGTGCTGATCGAGGCGGTACCTGGTGGGGTATTCCAGCCCGTGACTGGGCCTGAGCATCGCGACGATCCCGAACTGTTCGCAAAGCGGGTACTCGACCTCATCACTACCTATGCGCCCTCACTACGCGAGCGCGTCGATTACACCGAGTTCGGTCTGACCAGGCCGATCGATGTCATGCAGGGCGCGTTGGTGCCCACGGTCCGGCGCGGGTGGGCCGAAATGGGCGAAGGCCGGCATGCCCTGGCGATCGGCGACGCGTGGATCGTGAACGACCCGCTCACCGCTCAGGGAGCCAATCTCGGTTCGGCGCAGGCCTTTCAGGTCGCGCAAGCACTGGCATCGCACCGCGGTGCCTTCGACGCGAACTTCTGTATGGCGCTGTCCGAAAAGTTGTGGGCGACGGCGCAACCGGTCGTCGACTGGACCAACATGTTTCTCGGTGCTCCGGCGCCACAGGTCCTCTCACTTCTCACCGCCGCGTCCGGTGACCAGCGCATCGCCGACGCGTTCATCGCGAATATGGATGATCCACCAGCGATGTGGCACAGCATCAGCATGCCCGAGCACACCGCGGCATTCATCGAAGCGGCTCAGTCGACGAGGAGCAAGCAGTGACAGTGAACGTCGGATTGGTGTGGGACGCCGTCGGATCCGTCGACGGCGGGCGTGGCTTGCTCGACCTGGCTCGCACGCACGGGCTGGATGCCTTCCTGGTCTTCGACCACTTGATCAACGCCTTCCCCAGCCAGGCATGGGATATCGACTTCACCTACCTGGCGTCGCAGGCGCCGAGCCCGGACCAATGCCTCGACTTCGCCACAGTGCTGGGCAACTTCGCACCACAAGCGGGGCCGGTCCAGCTTGTAATCGGTGTCACCGACGCGAATCGACGCCACCCCGCGGTTCTGGCGCAGACGGCATTGACGCTGGCGCAGTTCACCGAGCGCCCGCCGGTGCTCGGCATCGGAGCAGGCGCGTTGGAGAACCTCCAACCCTACGGACTACCGCACGATCGCCGAGTCGACCGGGTGGAGGAGGCGCTGCAGATCCTGCGAATGCTGCTCGGAGGACCCGGCCCGCACGATTTCCGAGGCAAACACTTCACCCTGGATCAAGCATTGATGGGTCTGCGGGCTCCGGCAGGTTGCGAGCCACGGCTCTGGGTCGGCGGCAGTCGTCACCGGATGCTCGCCCTGACCGGCAGATACGCGGATGGGTGGCTGCCGGCGGAACTCATGGTGCCAGACGAGTACACGCGCCGATTGCGGGTCGTCCGGCAGGCAGCCGAGACCGCAGGCCGGGATCCGGCGACGATCGTCGCCTCCGGCGGGGTGCCTATCGTGGTCGCCGAAACCGATGAAGCAGCCCATGCGCTGTTGGACTCTACCGCCATCCGGTTTCTCGCTCTGCACGCCGGAGCCGACGCGTGGGCCGCGCACGGTGCCGAGCACCCCTTCGGCACTGGCTACCAGGGGCTCAAGGATCTGTTGCCGCACATGCTGACGCGCGAGGACGTCCAGCAGGCAATGTCCGTGATCCCGGACGGGGTCGTGGCAGATCAGGTACTCGTCGGGAGCAGACAGACCGTGCTCGACCGAATAGGCGAGCTGGTCGAGGCGGGTCTGCAACACCCGATGCTGATCCCGGTGTCGGCCATGGCTTCGCCGGAGGCAGCAGCGTTCACCCTCGAGTCGGTGGCATGGCTGACTCGCGAACTGCGTGCTCCCGTACAGATCGGAGAGATCACCGTATGACCACCATCGGCATTGTCGGCACGGGAATTTCCGGGCTGCAGCTCGCCCTGCGGCTACAGCAACTCGGGATCGAGGTCGTGGTCTACTCCGCTCAGGAACTCGACCAGCTCGCCACCGGGCGACCTCGCAACTTCCCCGCCCGATTCGGCCCCACCCAGCAACGAGAACGCCAGCTCGGAGTCTTCGACTGGGACACCGCCGACGCCCAGGTATGCCGCTGGGATGTCACCGTCGGCGCAGGTGATCACACACTGGCATTCCACGGGGAGCTGCTGCCCCCGTCGAGCGTCGTGGACTTTCGGCTCTACCTGCCGCACCTGTGCGCCAGGTTCGCCGAGCGGGGCGGAAAAGTCATCGTCGGAGAACGACCGATCACCGAAGTGGCCGAGCAGCACGACCTGGTCGTGGTGGCCAACGGCGATCGCTCGATGCGAGAGTTGTTCCCGCGTGACGCATCGCGCTCGGTGTTCGATGCTCCCCAGCGGATCCTCTGCAGCGGCTTGTACCGCGGAATCAGCGAGGACACACCACAATCGCTGGACCTGTGCCTGATCCCCGGTATCGGGGAGATCTTCCGTATCCCGTTCCTGACACCACAGGGCCGCGCTGATGTGCTCGCGTTCGAAGCTGTTCCCGGCGGACCGCTCGAACCGATCTCCCGGGTCGATCCCGCCGTCGAACCCGTGAGGTTCTACCGCGACGTCCTCGCACTGCTCGGCGAATTCGCGCCCGGACTGCGAGAACGTGTCGATGGCCAGGATTTCACGCTCATCGGACCCGGCGAGCTGGCGCAGGGCAGTGTGACACCGATGGTCCGCCACGGCTGGGCAACCTTGCCGAACGGCAAGTGCGCCATCGCGATCGGCGACGCGTGGATTACCAATGACCCATTGACGGCGCAGGGTGCGAATCTCGGTTCACACACAGCGTTCGCACTCGCCGACCTGCTTGTGGCGCAGGCAGGCGGATACGACGAGACGTTCTGCCGGGCCGCCTCAGAGCAGCTGTGGACGCATGCCCGCAACGTTGTCGACTGGAGTGCCGCGTTTCTCGGGCCTGCGCCGGCGCACACCACCGCACTGTTCGCGAGGGCTGCCGAGGACAAACGGATCGCCGAAGCGTTCATCAACAACTTCAACGACCCGGTCGCGATGTGGCAGAGCTTGGCCGGGCCCCGGGGAACCGAGTCGTTCCTCGCCGAATACATCGAGGAGTGACATGACCAACTTGGACATCGAGATCGACGACAAAGGGATTCTGATTCCGGAAGCCGACCAGACCGCAGTCACCCTGCTCGACGGACTCGCACATATCCGCGTCCCGGGTAAGGCGACCCGGGACTCCTTCACAGTGGTGGAGCACATCGGTCAGCGCGGATACAACACCCCGCTGCACTACCACCACATCGAGGACGAGGTGTTCATGGTGCTCGACGGTGCGCTGCGCATGGTCTGTGACGGCCAGGAGCAGCTCGCCGAGGCAGGGACGACGATGGTCATCCCACGGATGGTCGCCCACGGATTCGTCGCGATCTCGAACGAGGTCAGGTTCCTCACCATTCACTCGACGCCGGACTTGGGCAACAAACCCCAGTTCGACCTGTTCCTCGCAGCCGAGATGCCTCCGGCGCAGGCGACCCGGATGCCGACCGAGGAAATCGGCCCCGATCTCGACCACATCATTTCGCTCGGTACCACCTACGGGTATAGCTACGCCGGTCCTGCGCCGACGCCCTAGCGCCGGGCCCTTGCCCATCAACCAATTCCTACTCGGACAGAGAAGAGAACCATGCGGTTGAGTCTCGCATCACTTGTATTGTGCGTCTTCGGCATCACCACCGGTGAGTTCGTCATCGCGGGGATCCTGCCCGATGTCGCCTCCGATCTGGACGTGTCCATCCCGGCCGCGGGACTCCTTGTCACGGCCTACGCCATCGGAATGATCATCGGTGGGCCGACACTGACCGCGCTCACCACGCGGTTTCCCCGCAAGCCCCTGATGGTGACGCTGCTGGTGGTCGCCGTCGTGGGCAATATCGCATCGGCGCTCGCACCCGCGTACGAGGCCCTGTTCGCAGCCCGGATCCTCACCGCGCTGGTGACATCGACCTTCTTCGCCAACGCGATCGTCACCGCGGTGTCGACAGCACCGGAAGGAAAGCAGGCCTCGACGGTGTCGAAGCTGGTCTTCGGCATGAACATGGCGATGATCCTGGGCGCGCCACTGGGCACGTTCATCGGCTCCCAGTACGGATGGCGTGCCACCTTCGCCGCGGTCGCCGCGGTCTGCGCGCTCGGGTCGCTGCTGGTGATCCGGCTGGTCCCCGCGGTGGCGAACGCAGGCGGGTCCGCGATGGCCGAGATGCGGGTATTCCGCAGTCGTGATGTGCAATTGGCGATCGCGATCACCGCGATCGCCAATGCCGGAGTGCTGATGGTGTTCACCTACTTCTCGCCGCTGCTGACCGATGTCAGCGGCTTCACCAGTGGTTCGGTCGCCGGCTGGCTGCTGGTCTACGGTGTCGGCGCGACCGTGGGCAATCTCATCGGCGGCCGCCTGTCGGACCGTGCCCTGATGCCTTCGCAGATCGGGTTGCTGACCCTGTTGACCGCAGCGCTCGCGCTCATGTGGCTGGTCAGCACCAACGTTGTGCTCATCGCGGTGATGGTGTTCGCCCTCGGCGCACTGGGCTTCTCGGTGATCCCCGGAATGCAGTCACGGGTGCTGAGCACCGCGGCGGCGGCGCCGACACTGGCCATGGCGGTGAACGCGTCGGCCTACCAGCTCGCGGCCGCCTTCGCGGGCTGGCTCGGCGGGCGGGTCATCGACAGCAGCGGTCTTCGATCGGTGTATCTGGTCGCAGCGGCCGTCACCGTCGCCGGAATCGCCCTGAGCGGAGTGGCGTGGTACCGCGATCGCCTGGCCACCGACGTCGACGACTCGAAAGTGGCTGTGGCATGAGCGGATCATCGAAGGTCAGTGGGCGCGCAACCGTGCTGGTGAGTGGCACCTGGGCCGAGGACAATCTCGGCACACCCGGTCTGGTGTTCATCGAAACTGGCAACGAGCAGGCTGACTATCTGCACGGCCACGTGCCGGGGGCGGTATGGATCGGTTGGTCAGAGTTTCAGGATGATCTGACGCTGGGCCTGATCGGGCCGCACAAATTCGCTGACTTGCTGTCCGCGAAAGGGATCAGCAACGACGACACCGTTGTCATCTATTCCGTGGCCTCCAATCTGCTGGCGGCACTGGTCTATTGGTACTTCACCCACTACCGACACCGGTCGGTGAAGCTCCTCGACGGCGGTCGCCGCAAGTGGGAGTTGGAGAAGCGCCCGCTGGCCACGGACACGTTCGCACCTCACCCAGCGGTCTATCAGGTGCCGACGCCGGACTCGTCGGTGCGTGCCGGACGCGACGACGTCCTCGCCGCGATCGGTGCGACGAGCATCGTCGACGTCCGAACACCGGACGAGTACAGCGGCCTGCTGTTCGCGCCCGCCTTCGCCGGACCTGCCTTCGCCCCCAGGCAACAGCCCGCACGAGGTCGCCCAACGGTCGGGACATATTCCGGGAGCAATCAATCTGCCATGGGACATGGTCGTGAATCCCGACGACACCTTCAAATCCGACGACGAACTGGCGGCGCAGTTCGCCGGGCTCGACGTCGAGGCCGGCGTGATCACCTACTGCTGGGTCGGTGCTCGCTCAGCCCACACCTGGTTCGTACTCCGGGAATTGCTCGGCCACGACGACATCAAGAACTACGACGGATCGTGGGCCGAGTACGGATCGTTGCTCGGTGTTCCGGTCGAGCGCCCTATACAGAAAGGAAGCCAATGACCGTAGGCAATCTCCACGGCAAGGTCGCTCTGGTGACCGGAGCCAACTCAGGTATCGGTGAAGCCGCGGCGAAGATCCTCGCCGCGCGCGGAGCCAGTGTCGTGCTGGCGGCCCGGCGAATCGACCAGCTGGACAGGGTTTGTGCCGAAATCGCCGAACTCGGCGGTAAGGCTGCCAGCATCGCTACCGACGTCACAGTGGACAGCGATCTGGAAAATGCTGTCGCCACTGCGGTAGACCAGTTCGGCGGGCTGGATATCGCGTTCAACAACGCGGGGGCACTCGGCACGATGGGATTTGTCGCCGAGCAGAACCCCAGCACATGGACTGCCGACGTCAACACCGTGCTGACCAGCACCTTCCTGTCGATGCGCCACGAGATCATCGCCATGCAGCGGCGCGGCGGCGGCGTCATCATCAATAACGCCTCACAGTTGGGCGTCGTGGGATTCGGCGCAGGTATCAGCGCATACGTCGCGGGCAAACACGGCGTGATCGGGCTGACGAAGGCCGCGGCTCTCGAATATGCCACGCAGAACATCCGGATCAACGCGGTGGCGTTCGCGTCGGTGGATACGCCGATGTACCGGTCCTCGGTCGGAGCGGACGAGGACACTGCGGCGATGTTCCGTTCACTACATCCACTGGGCCGTATCGCCACTGCTGACGAAGCGGCCTCCTCGGTCGCCTACCTCGCGACAGAGGAAGCGGGATTCTTCACTGGCTCGGTGCTGGTGATGGACGGCGGCTGGACTGCCCAGTGACAGTCGGCCCGTTCCAGCACGAGTCCCGGTTCGGAGTAATGCTGTATCCGGACGAGATTTTTCCAGTTCTGCTCGAACGGATCCGCTGGCTCGAAGAGTTGGGATTCGATCAGGTCTTCCTGCCCGACCACAGCGGCGATCTACGGGATCGACGGGGACGGTGGTTCGACAGCTGGGCGGTGCTGGCCGCCGCAGCGGTGAGCACCCGGCGAATCCGCCTCGGGATGCTTGTCGCGAACCAGATCCTGCGCCCACCGTCACAACTGGCCCAACAAGCCATCACGATCGACCACGCCTCCCACGGTCGCTTCGAACTAGGGGTCGGCGCTGGGCTGTTCGCGTGGGACCACCACAGCGTGGGCGAACATCCTTGGCCGCCCAGGCAGCGGATGCGCCGGTTCACCGACTATGTGGCGATCGTCGACGGCCTGCTGTACGCGCGCGAGGAGACGTTCAGCTACACCGGAGACGAGCTCTGGGTAAAAGAGGTCCCCACAGCTCCTGGTTCGTGGCAGTCACCCCGGTTGCCGCTCATCGTGGGAGGTCAGTCACCCACGGTGCTCCGGGTGGCAGCAGCGACCGCGGACGTGTGGAACACCCATGGTCCGCCCGGCGCCTCCGATATCCAGACCCTGCAGGCTACGGCGGAGCAGACCCACAGAATCGACCACCTCGCCGAAGCAGCCGACCGCGATCCGGCGATGATCCGCCGGTCATACACGATTTTCGGGCCGTGGGATCCGCGCTGGGGTCGACACACTTACGAGGAGATCTTCGACCGTTTCGGTGCGGTAGGGATGACAGATTTCGTCCTGGACTGGCCGGTCCGTTCACAACTCGACGAGTTCGAACGCATCGCGCGGGAGGTGCTGCCCGACCGCCGAACTCGTGGCTGACGCCGACCACCATAGTTCACAGCACTAGGAATTTCGGCATCTCCGCACCTGCGGGGGAGTGTCTTCCCCCGCAGGCGCTCTCAGCGCCCCTGGGACCTGTCGGCCTCGCACCCCCCAAAAAAAGGGTTCCGCTCGGCGGCACAGAGAGTCCGGTCGATCGGCGGTAGCCGGTGGTGACGACGTGGCATACCGGCGACGACTGCATTCGCCACTGCTCGGCCCGGACCTATCGTTTGTCGAGGTCCTGCCAGCCTCGCGCAGCGCCCGCCGATCCATCGAATGGTTGCTTTCCACCATAGTGCCGACGGTGCCGCGGCGGGGGTATGCCCCCGGATCGTCCGATTCCTAAACCTGCCCGTCACGTCTACACTGTGAAACGCCAACCATTAGTTTGCATCAAGCCTGTGCGCGGCCGATTACCCAGTCACGAACGCCCTGAACTCGTTACCAGCGAGCTCGGGGCGTCGTTGCGCGGCTGGAAGGGCCGGACCGGGAAAAGGGGTCAGCGGATCGAATACACACGGCGGGGGATAGGCAGCCTGAGCGCCGATAAGCACACCCACGTCTTCGGGATGCGTCGGGCATCTTCGGGAACCTGCGGAAACGCTGTGCCGACTTCATGACCTCTCAAGCGTTGTCGTGCCCAGCGACGCCCGAACCCCATCGACTCCCTCGCTGGCCTCCCCTAAGGGCAGCCGAGGATCCGACCGGCGAACGCGTCGATGACGAACGCGGTATATACCCACCCTGAGCTGGTGCGCACGTAGGTGAAATCCGCGACATGCAGAAGATCCGGTGCCTCGACTCCGAACCCGCGCTCGACCAGATCCGGTGGCCGCAACGCCGTAGGGTCCGCGATGGTGGTGCGGATCTTCTTGCGTCGGGTCGCGCCGGCCCAGCCGTTCACGCACATCAACCGCTCGACAGCGCAGCGAGCGACTTCGATGCCCTCGCGACGCAGGTGAGCCCACATTTTCAATGACCCGTACAACGCTTCGGGTTTGCGGCGGCCTCGCTCGTCGCGCTCGACGTGGTAGGACGTGAGGACACCGCTGATCGTGGCGCCCCACACCGCCCGCGCCGAAAGCGGTCGTGTGCGCCAGGCGTAGAAGGTTCTCGGGGCGATCTTGACACCATGGCCGGTCAGGACACGACAGATCGGTGCGACCCCGTACTCGTCGCGGTGCGCGAGGATGAACCGGCAGATCACTTCTGTGGCGGGTCGCACTCCCGCGCGAAGAAAGACGTCGCGGCTTTGAGGATCTCGATGGTCTTCTCCAGCTCACGGTTCTTACGCCGCAACGCGTTCAGCTCCGCAGCTGTATCCTCCGAGATAGATTGCGGAGCAACGGGATTCGTTGTTGTTGGTTGTGTTTTGCGGACCCAGTTCCGGACGGTTTCGGGGTTCGCGCCGATCCGTTCGGCGACGGTCTTGATCGCGGCCCATTCCGAGGGGTAATCGCCGCGGTGGTCGACGACCAGGCGGACGGCCTTCTCGCGGACCTCGTCGGGGTAGAACTTCGGCATGGAACTCACCTTCCCAAGGAAGAAGGTGCGCATCAAACCCGGGACGATTCAGTTCGAGAAGGTGTGATGACCCTGTGCACACGGCTGCAGCGATTCGAACAGTTATCGACTCGTTGTGTGTTCCTGCGCGTGGAACGACCTGCGTCAATGCGAAGGTTCGTGGTGCTGGATGGTTCGGAAATGCCGTGCTCGTTCACGCCTACAGGGGGTTGAGTGGTGTCGTTCCGCGTCAATTGGTTTCGCGCAACGTGGCGGTGCCAGAAGCGATCGCCCATCGCGATAGTGATCGTAGCGTCCATCACTGTTAGTGCTGTCGGGATCCTTCCCGGAGCAGCCCAGTCTGCGTACCCTGTCCAGGGCGCAATCCTGCAGGAATACAACGAAGTCGGAGGGTTCGCGTTCTTCGGTGAAGCGACCACCGACGAACGCACAGCGCCGGACGGAGTAGGTAAATATCAGTTCTTCTCCAACACGCACAGGTCAAGTCCAAATGCGTGGTGTATCGGGATGATCTCCGCGTGACCCGATTCGGTCAGGCGGTCAGGGCTGCAGGGTCCTCCTGTTCGTCGGTGGGTTCGGTCAGGCCGCGGGAGCGGGCCAGGACGTCGAGGCCGAGGTAACGGCGGCCTTCGATCCATTCGTCGTGTTGTTCGGCCAGGACAGCGCCGACCAGGCGGATGATCGCGGTCCGGTCGGGGAAGATCCCGACGACGTCGGTGCGACGCCGGATTTCCTTGTTCAACCGTTCCTGTGGGTTGTTCGACCAGATCTGGCGCCAGATCTGTTTCGGGAAGCCGGTGAACGCGAGCAGATCAGCGCGGGCCGCATCCAGGTGCGCGGCGACCTTCGGCAGTTTCTCCGCCAGTGCGTCGAGCATCCGATCATATTGCGCAGCAACCGATTCCGGGTCGGCTTGGTCGAAGACCGAGTGCAGCAGGGTCCGGACCCAGGGCCACGATGTTTTCGGGGTGATCGACATCAAATTGACGGTGTAGTGGGTCCTGCAGCGCTGCCAGGACGCGCCGGGCAGGGTCGCGCCGATCGCGGCAACCAACCCGGCATGCGCATCACTGGTGACCAGCTCGACCCCGGAAAGACCGCGGGCGACGAGGTCGCGGAAGAACGCCAGCCAGCCGGCGCCGTCTTCGCCGGAGGTGACCTGCAAGCCGAGGATTTCGCGGTAACCATCGGCGTTGACGCCGGTCGCGACGAGGGCGTGGACGTTGACCACCCGCCCGTTCTCCCGCACTTTCAACACCAGCGCGTCCGCGGCGACGAACGTGTAGGGGCCTTGGTCGAGGGGTCGGGTGCGGAACGCTTCGACCTGAGCGTCGAGGTCGGCGGCCATGATCGATACCTGCGATTTCGACAACTGGGTGACGCCGAGGGATTCGACGAGTTTCTCCATTCGCCGGGTCGATACGCCGAGCAAGTAGCAGGTCGCGACCACTGAGGTCAGGGCGCGTTCGGCACGTTTACGCCGTTCGAGCAGCCAGTCGGGGAAGTAGCTGCCCTGACGCAGTTTCGGGATCGCGACATCCATGGTCCCGACGCGGGTGTCGAAGTCGCGGTGCCGGTAGCCGTTTCGACTGTTCACCCGGTCTTCGCTGCGTTGCCCGTAGTCGGCGCCGCACATCGTGTCGGCTTCGGCGTTCATGATCGTGTGGACGAAGCTCGACAGCATTTCCCGCAGCAGATCGGGGCTGGCTGCGGCGAGTTGGGTGTCGAAGGGCTTGCTGGGGTCGATACGCTGGATCGAGGTCATCGCGTGAGGTCTCCTTCAAGTGACTTTGGACGGTCTCTTCAAGGGTCACGCGGTGACCTCCCTATTCTCGGCTACGACACGCTCGGAGCTGGGCTGCTCCGATAGTCGGGCCGTACACCACGCTATTGGACGCAACCCACGCACAATGCGATCTATTGGCATCCCAACATCAGCAATGGGCACGCCAACCAGATCGGCGGCGCGATATTGGACAAGTGGGCCGAAACAGGCTATGAGGGTGGCGATCTCGGATACCCGGAGTCGCGCGAGTTCGGTGGTGGCCACGACAGTCGCGGAAACCACTTCCAGCGAGGCGAAATCTATTGGTCGGGCGCGACGGGTGCGCATTCGGTCAAGGGGGAGATCTGGCAGACCTGGGCAGCGACCGACTATGAGAACGGCACCTACGGACTACCGACAACGGACGAATACGACTTCGAAGATGGGAAGAAGCAAGACTTTCAAAGCGGTTCGATCGTCTGGAAACCGTACGGGTTCCCGCCAGACTGGTCAGGAGACGACGATGTCACCTGGACTGGCCAACCCAATTGCGCCACCGATCCTTGCGCTGTCGATGCTCAGGGGTCAGCCAACGTAGATGCGCAGGTCATTCCGATCACGTTGCCAATTGTGTGGGCGCAGGGCATCGCTGAGAGCGCGGAGGTTCCCAACGGGGAGCCTGGACAACCCGATCGGTCCGCATCGGACGTGCCGAGAATGCTCGAATGCGCCGCCTTCGACGCCATGCTGCGGGCCGGCCGGGCTGCGGTCGCGGAGGTGACATGGTGTATAAACGCTGGGCCCACACCTGCAACAGCCAACGAACCGTCACCCCCTGCGACCAAGCCGGAGTCCGCTCCCGCCGTGCCCCAGCCGTCGAGCGCACGATCGACTCCTCCGACAACAGCGTCCACCTCGAGTTCGCCGAGTCGACGGTCCGGGGTTTCGAGCACCATCGCACCGCCAACCTCGGAAAGCCGGCCCGTACAGGGCGAGCCGATCCAGGGTCCTGCTGCCGACATCGCTACACCTCCGGGTGTGCCACAGTTCTGCGAGTCGGTCGGCCCCGACCCGACGGGCCAAGCTGACTGGCATGGAAACTCCACCTACGGCTGCGTCTACCAGGTCAACGTGAACTTCCTGGCAAAGGACAACAAAGGTAACCCGATCGGGTCGATCACCGGAAAATGGGAGCGCAACCTGCTCCTTCAGTACAACAAAACCGACTGGACAGCGAACTCGATCTTCACGGTTACCGGCGTCAGCGGAGTGGGAACCTCGTCATCGATGAAGTTCCAATACAACTGCTTCATCGGCGTTCAGCCGTGCGCCTACAACGGCCCGCGCAGCACGACCTCGCCGGTGAGCTTGAACCGGACGGTCAGCCTGGCTGCCCGCCCGTTCGTCTACACTCAGCCGTCGCAGACGTTGGCGATGGATTCCGATTGGCAGATCGAGATCGTCGCGCCCAACGTTGCACCGGGCGGAGCGTTCGCTTTCGCTCCACAGGTTCGCTGTGACGCCGCGCCATTTCTGCGTAACACGCAGGGATGCACGTTCACCGACGTCATCCCGGTCCTGGACTTCGCAGGACCTACGGCATACGCGGCCTACCGCGCTCATGTCGAGGCTGCGCAGCGATCGGGCTTGCCGGGAGCATTGGGCTCCGGCGCGCTACACCGGGAAACCGACAAAGCTACGATCGATGCTCACAGGCGGGCCTCGTGCGGTGTCGTGACCGGACCACGTCCCACTGGGCAGAGCTGCGATGAGTATCCGATGGCTTCGACTGCGGAAGGTGCGGCATTGAACTCCTACGGCCGGAGTTACACGAACCCTGTTTGCAGTATCAAGGACATCGGCCTGCGTATCGTGTCCGACCCAGGCACAATCCATGTGCCGACAGGTTTCAGCGTATGCAATATCTCCGCCAGCGAGAACTCCGGCGCCGGCTCGATATTGAGCTGGTTCTACACCAAAAACCGAGTTCGTGACGGAGATCCCTTCTATGTCAATGTCAGGGCACGATGATCAATAACCGAAGCACTGCCCGATGGCCGATGTGTGTGGCGTCGCTTGCCTTGATCGCCGGAAGCTCCTTGATCGGGTGTGGCAGCGAGGATCCGCCCGACTCGCCAACATCGCCGACGCCCAGCGCCGTCACCGTCGATCCGTCGTCGGGCTTGGAACCGGGCGCGTCGTGGGGGTTGGAAGCCCAGCGTGTGCCGCGGGCGTCCCTCGGTGCTCCTGTCGTCGTCCTCCCACGATCCGATGACCTCGAGTTCGCGCAGCCGATCACCTTCAACACCTACGACCTCGACGACGGCGATACCGCACTCGCGGCCCACTTTCCGGCCCATCTCGACGGATGCCCGAGCTTCGGCTATGACGCATCCGTCGTCGAAGACAGCAACTTCGTCGACGTCACGCTCGTCCGCGGGCTGCATCGCGGTATGCAACCCTGCGACAGCGCCCAGCGGTCAGCGGACCGAGGCGTGGTTGTCGTCGTCCTGGGCCAACCACTCGGTGACCGCGCTGTTCGCAGCATGATCTGAACACCTGCCCCTTTCGAGGCACAGGAAGGACATTTTCGTGGCGCTGCATTGGCAGACCATCGACCTGAGTTGGCCGACCCTGCATATCGAGCCGGCTGACTACAGTGACGCTCCGATGTTCGACTCGGAAACCTCGGGATCGCTCCTCGGCGTCGCTCGCGATCCCTATGGCAACGAGAACGCTCACCTTTGGCTCGGGTGGACATATGGCCCCGCACAGTTGGGTGTAGAGACCTGCGGTCACGAACCAGCCCTCGATGACCGGGACGAGTGGGAAACGATCGAGCAGGCCACGATCGACCTCGGCCCCACCACAACGCTGACGCGGACCACGCTGTCTTCCATCCGGCCCCCGGAGCTGGACCAGCTTATGGCGCTGCCGACGGGACGACATGGAATCAGGGTCAGCGTCCGAGGCCGCGACGGGCAGCGGTCGGACTTGGCCATCCGAATTCAACTGTGGCCCACCACAGAACCCCGGCCGCTCGAAGTGATCAAGCACGTCGACGGATTCGACTTGGATGTGTTCCTCCGTCGACCCGCCGACGTTGCTCAGCATGGCGAACCGGCGGCCGGAGTCGGCGGCGCTGGTTCGGATGTTGTGCCCTCGCTACCTGTTCGGCCACCGGTATCGACGACGAAGCCGTCGTCACTGACGGCGCAATGGCGGCGTCTGCACAGGATCGTTCACCAGCGATGCACCGAGCGTGGTGTGTGGACATCGCTCGCTCGGCCCAGCGAAGGTGAAAACGCCATCGAACGCGCCCGGACACTCACCGGCGTGCAGTGGCCGGAAGAGCTTCGGGAGTGGTTCGGCCTCCACAATGGCGGCGGAACACGCGAGTTGGTTCCCGGGATGAACTTGATCGGCGTCGCCGAAGTAGCAGCAGTTCATACGATGCAGGTCAGCATCTGGACGGAGATGTCCGCCGACGATTCAGGGGGTCGTTCCCTGACTGACTACGCTGGTGCGCCAGCGAGTTCGGAGGCGGGAATGTTCCTGCGTGAGTTCGTCCCTGTCGCTGAACGCGACGGCACCATGCTCGTCTGCGATACCCGATCCGGTCCGATGCACGGATGTATCACTGAGTTCGGGAAGGACACCGCGGACGCGTACCCACCGAAGTGGGCATCGCTGAGCGCGATGGTTACCGACTTGGGTGACAGCCTCGAGCACGACGCGATCTTCGACAACGCCTACCTGCCTGAGCTCGATGATTCCGGGCTGTCCTGGCATGTCGATCGGCGATAATGAGAGCAGGCGTTCGAAACTCTTCCCGTCTATCGGTCCTTCCCAATCCGCGCGATTTGTCGACTGGCAATGGGGCCATCGATTATAGCAGTTGGAGACCTATCCTCGTTGGTGTGGTTTGGTCAAAGTCTGCATGTACGGCTGGTTTTCAGGCACGGTGTGTTCGTAAGCGGTGGGATCGTGGGTGTCTGGTGGTGGAGGTTGATTGAAAGTGAATGTAAATCGGGTGCTTGGCGTGCAAACGTGCAGGTGAATTGGTGTGCTCCCTTCGCGAGCGGGGATGAGCCTCACTCAATCCGAAGGTGGCGACTGCGTGAAATGTATCTTGCCCCCTTGAGAGGAATCGCCCCCACGGCACAGCGAGCTTGCGGCGCCACGAAGGACTCCGGGGCGGGTTAGAATCACCCCACAGAAACCCCACACGTTTGACCGGAATCAATGCGAATTCATGCGGAACGTTGAGGAGAATCGTTTTGCGAAAATGCCTGGTACTGGGCACTATTGGGCACTGGTGAGTAGGGTCTGGACAACTGGAACGCACGCGAGGTGGTCGCAGGTTCAAATCCTGTCAGCCCGACAGTGAAAACCCCCTCTGACCTCGGTCGGAGGGGGTTGCGATTTTTCGGATATTTGACGTTTTTCGGCCGAATCCCACAGAAACCCCACGTTTTTGAACTCGGCAGCCTGTTGAACATGGGAGCGACCAGCCTCGCGGCGCCCGGTCGCGAGCTCAGCTGTATTCGTCTCACCGTCACGCGGAGGCTTCGTCGGTCTGGAAGCTGAGCTGCTGGTATCACTACGGCGTCGTTCGCCCGCTGCTCTGCTCGGGCCCGTAGATGGTCGGCTGTGTGGGTGTACGTATCTCGGCGCGTAGTTTGCTTCGAGCGGTGTTACGCCAACTGACCAAGCCACGGCAAGCTCCGCTAGCGGCGCGGGATCTGTGGAGGCGATGAATCGGTAGCTCTGGGGAGGCCGGAATGCCGAGTGCTTCCTTAGGGGATGTCGGACTTTACGGTCAATTGTCCAATTCGCTGCGCGTCGGGGCCGTGCGGCAACTACGGTGCCGCGCATGTCTCGCACTCACCGCATACTCTCGGCGGCAGCCCTGGCCGTCGTCCCACTCGCCGCCGCAGCACCGGCCCCGGCGACTCCGGTCGTGAACAAGGTCGTGGTCATCGGTCTCGACGGCACGCTGTGGAGTGAGGTGTCGGCGGCCGAGGCCCCGAACCTCGACCGTCTGGCAGGGGAGGGCACCCTGTCGCGCACCTCCATCGCCCCGCACACCACGATGTCGTGCGTCTCATGGGCGACGGCGCTGACCGGCGTGTGGGACAACAAGCATGGGATTCAGGACAATGGATCCACCTGCAACGCAGGACCTTTCGCCCAGTATCCGACAGTGTTCACGCAGGTGGAACGCGAGCGTCCGGCATTGTCGACGGCCTCCATCGGGACCTGGGACAAGATCGGCATGATCGCGGGCACCGGCAGCCCGCAGGCCGACCGGGTGACCGTCACGCAGATCGACCCCACCGGTGCGGGCGTCTGCGAGACCACCGCCGATTCCAATGCCACCGCGGACGTTGTCTCGGCCATCACCGAGGACGGAACCGATCTGGTGTTCACGCACCTCGATCAGGTGGACATCGTCGGACACACGCTGCGCGGAATCTGGCCGCAGGCCTATCGCGATGCCATCGGCCGCGTCGATGGCCTAGTCGGAAAGATCACTGCCGCGGTCGACGCGCGGGCGGCTTCGCATTCGAACGAGCGGTGGACGATTCTGGTCACCACCGACCACGGGCACAAGCCCGATGGTGGGCATGGTGGGCGGAGCGCTCACGAGACGGCCAGTTTCGTGATCGCGCGCGGAGCGGGGTTCGCGGCGGGGACGCAGAACAACGGGTACACCCTCGCTGACATCACACCGACCGTTCTCGACCTCCTCGATGTCGCGGCTCCCGCGAATCTCGACGGCGAGTCGATGTTTGCCGGCGGCTCGGGCAATCCGGCAGCACCGGTGCCGAATACGCCACCGGTCGACTCCGGGATCACCGGTTCGTCGTCTGGTTCGGCGCAGGCGGCCATGGTGGCGAATCCGTTATGCATCCTGGGGAGCGGATCGGCGAGCGGTTCGTACGAGAAATAGTCACCTCATCTCGGGGTGCGACTCTGCGCTGAGGTGTCCAACCCTGGCGGGGCACGCTGTCCAGCAGCGCGGGTGTAGGGATGCGCCGGATCCCTGAGCGGGGAGTCGGTGTGTTCGCTTTCGACGACGCGTCCGCCCTGTATGACGAGGCAAGATTCGGTCACTTGCCGGACGACGGCCAGATCGTGGGTGATGAACAGGTACGAGATCCCTGTGGTGTCACGAATGTCGGTCCACAGGTTCGGAATCTGTGCCTGGATGGAGACGTCGAGCGCGGCGACGGATTCGTCGAGCACGAGCACCCGCGGATCGGTCGAGTTCCGCAGCGGCGCACTGTAATCCAGGCTCCCGAGTTCCTCCACGAGGGCGCCAACGTCCAACAACGCGGCACGGAAGAGAGATTCGGACACGGCACCGAATCCCGCTGCCGCCTGGCCTTGATGCATTACCGGGCATTGGAAGCAACGCCGGGATCGAGCTGCGGACCCACGCAACGACGCTCTGCAACAGCATCTTCCGCGCCGACGGACCTCGCCATCTCCGATGAGTCCACAGAGCTGCGGTTCGTAGCCCCCTCCGAACTGGATAGCCTCGACATGCACCACACGCAGCGGCTCAGGCTGACCCATTACCTCGCGGGGCGAAGCGCGCCATATCTCGGCTGACGATTCGGCGAAACAACCGCGCGTGAGTGCGCCAGATGGCCGAGCGCATTGCTCGCGACGGTAGAAGCTGCGCGTGTCAGCTGCCCGACCTCGCCACCCGTGAAGGTGGCCGGTGGGCGCGGGTCAGTTCGTGCGGCACTCGGACGTGACACGCGCCCGTTCGGCACATATTCGAGGTGGTCAATCGCTGTGTCCAGTAGCCGATTTCTAACCACTGACAAGTGGGTCTGATCGGCGGCCAGACGACGGGCGGGACACCACCGGAACCTGGCAACAATGGGTACTGAGGTCGGCACTCCCTGAGCGACGTCCGCCATGCGCGGGTGGCGGTGGGATCGGTGCGACGGGTCGTGTGCTCGTGGCGACTGGCTGACGTCCTGGTGCGGCCGATACAGCGGCGTAGGAAACTTGCCGTTTGTTGTGGGCTCAGCGTTGGAGGGCGCGGAGTGCGGGGGCGACCCAGGTCGTGAGGTAGGCGCGCAGTTGTGAACCTTGCCGCGGCGGCCGACCAGGGTCGATGACGAAGGACTGCACGATCCGCAGCATGTGCTCCACGAGTTCATCGAGACGAGCGTCATCGATCCCCGCGCGGCCCCAATCGACAGCGAAGCGTTCGAGAATGGAGCGGCCGAAGGTCAACGCGGTATCGGAGGTGACACCCGGGGAGAATGCGCCCGCGCGGCCAGGGGTCAACAGCAAGCCGAGATACCGGTCGGTGGAGAGGCGTTCGAGGGTGTATGCGATCCCTTCGACCACGGCCTCGGCGGGATCGGTGAGATGGTTCAGATGCTCGGCGAGGACATCGAGAAACCGACCCGTTTCCGTCAGGGCCGTGGCGGTCAGCAAGGCGTCGGCATTGGCGAAATACCGGTACACGGTTTGACGGGTGACGCCGAGGTCGCGGGCAATCTCGGCCATGGTGAAATCCCCGCCGCTGCGTTCGATGGCCGCACGGGCGGCGCCGATGATGCGCGCGATGGCTTCGGTGTCATCGGCCGGGGTGGTCCCCGACCAGCCGTGCGTGCGCATCGATTCCTTCCGGGCCGGTGATCGTGTTCTGCCGACCCTATCGTCTGCGCCGAGGTCGGCGGGCGTCCCGTTCCGTCGAAATTGACCATACAGTTGGATAGATATGTATGGTCTACTCATGACCGCTCAGATCGAACCCGGCGCCACCGGGCTGAACGAGGACCTGACCCGCCGCGCCTTGGGGTTGGTGCTCGACCACACCACCGATATGGCGCACGCTCCGCTGCGGGTGCCGCTGCACTACTACAGCGACCCGAAGATCGCCGAGGTCGAGCAGACCCAGATCCTGCGCCGCACACCGCTGATGATCGTGCCCTCGGCGCGCATCCCCGCACCGAACGACTACGTGGTGCGCACCGTGCTCGAAGATTCACTGTTGGTCACCCGCGACCGTGATGGCACCGCGCATGTGTTTCTGAACTACTGCCGCCACCGCGGCGCGCAACCGGCATGTGGCTCGGGCAACGCCACCCGCTTCACCTGCCCCTATCACGCCTGGACCTACCGCAACACCGGCGAACTGGCCGGGGTGCCCGGCAAAGAGGGCTTCACCGGCATGGACCGCGCCGGCTACGGATTGGTCGAGCTACCCAGCCAAGAACGCCACGGGTTCATCTGGGCAGTGCTCTCTGCCGAGGGCTCGATCGACATCGACGCCCACCTCGGCGCGATGGGACCTGAACTGGCGCAGCTGAACTACGCTTCCTACGGCTACCACGACGAGCGGGAATTCACTTCCGAAGTCAGCTGGAAGGGCGCACTCGAGGCTTTCGCCGAGAGCTACCACTTTCCCTTCGTTCACGGCCAGAGCGTGATCGGCCAGAACACTGTGGCCAACACCTCCACTCACGACGCCTTCGGCCGCCATCACCGTATGGGATTCCCGTTCAACTGGATCACCGCGCTCGAGGCCGATCCGAGCGGATCCTGGGACCCGCTGATGAACATGGGCGTCATCTACTGGGTCTACCCGAACCTGGTGCTGGCCAACAGCCCTGTCGGTGTCGAGATCCTCGACATGCTGCCCGCCGGCGCCCCGACCCGCTGTACCGTCCGCCACAGCTGGATGGCCAAGATCCCGGCCACCACCGACGAGCAACGCGCTGTCTATGACGGCATCTACGCCCAAGTCCATGCCGCGGTCCGCGACGAGGACTTCGCGATGCTGCCTCAATGCGGCGAAGGAGTTCGCCGAGGCCAGCACGATCACATGATCATCGGTCGCAATGAAATCGGTGTCCAGCACATGATCAGAACCCTCGCCGCCGAACTCGGCATCGCACTGGACTAACGGCGAGAGCGGAACACCGATGACGGTGCGGACCTATGCCCACGATCTGCTGCGGTGGTGGAGGGTCTTGTCCGTGCTGGATGTGCGGTGGGATCGTTCGACGCGCGAGGATGTCGAGGCGATGGTGGGATGGATGAGGTCGGCGGTCAACCCGCAACGCCTGCGCTCCGATAACTCTGGATCCCAGCCCGGGTCGGTGAATCTCGAGACCGGGAAGCCGGCGCTATGTGTGGACAGGTCCGCGGTGACAGTGGCCGATTGTGTCGGTGACATCCGGGGCGCGGAAGGGTGAATCAGCCCAGGTCCGGGTGGCCCACCCACTCGACAATCGTCCAGCCCTTCTGCGGGCTGCCCTCGAGGACGACGCGGCCGCCGTTGCGCATCGGATCGGTGCCGAGTTTGCTCTTGTCGGCGTTGTCGGCATTCATCATCGACCAGAACATGATGGTGCCGCCGTGCGAGAAGATCACCGGGTTGGCGCAGCCGCGGCGCTGCACGTCGAGCAGTGCCTGATCGACGCGGCCGTCGAACTCGTTGCCGTCAATGGAGCCTGGAATCCGTGCGCTCAGGTCGCCGGAGAGCCACTTGATCGGCGCCTGTAGGTACCCGGACATCGCCTGGGCCTCCGGGGTGCCCTCGTACTGCCCCGCCTCGATCTCCCGGAAACCGGGCTGAATGTCGAGGCTCAGGTCCTGCTCGGCGACGGTCGGTGCCGCAGTCTGCTCGGTACGCACCATGTTGGACGCGAAGGCGCAGTCGTAATTATTGTCGGCCGGCTGGATGGCCAGATTGTCTGCCTGTGCCCGGCCGCGTGAGGTCAGGTCGGGTCCGGGCACCTTGGTGTCGATCAAGCCGGAGGTGTTACCGAGGGACTCGGCATGGCGCACCAGGGTGATAACCATTTCGCCGCTGCTGCCGGAGCTGCTGCCGGAGTTTCCGAAGTCGATATCGGCGGACGCGACGCCGGCGGTAGCGGTTGTGGCCGCGACCGCGGCCGCCGTCACCGCAATGGACAATCGACGAGATCGGATTCGCATGGGTGGGAATGCCTTTCATCGTGGCGAACGCTAATTCAGGTATGCCGAAGAACCGGAATTCGGGGTGTCGCGTCTCACAAAAGCAGCTATTTGCTCGTATCAAATACGGGGTATCCCATTCATCGGGATCTTTCGCCCACTGGACCGCGCAGGCGGAACCACCGGTAGCGGAGGTGCGAGCGGCATGTCGACTCACGCGACCCGCTCACCCGGCCGTTTCGATGCCGCCGATCCCGGCAGGCGACCTGGGGAAGATCACTCCGTTCCGCTCAGACGGATCATGGCTGAACTGGCTGCTGGGTGGTGTTCAGGCCTGCCGCTGTATCTGCCGAGCGGTCAGCCAGAGGCAATTGCTCGTCCAGCTTCCTGTAATCGGCATGAGAGTGCGTTACTCACCGCGCCGAGCGGGCACTGTGCGGAGCGGCTGCGGCCGATGGAACGGGTTCTGCGGTTCGGGGACGTTCACGATGGACAGCGGGCGGCCTCGGTCGGCGAGGACCTCCGGGCTGCGGGTGTGCCGAGGGCGGCAGGGTTGTCTCGGTCACCCGGGCGAGCGTATCGCTTTGCGCAGACTCGTCAGCGCCTGTGTCTGCGCATGCATGCGGCTGGCCGACCCACGGTTGACGTGGTCGACGGCGGCATACAGCAGCGCCCACATCATGTTCAGGATCCACGAGGCGTCGAGCGCTGCGTCGATCGAGCTGTCGTCGCGCCCCCGTTCTACCGCCGCCATCGCGGCGTCGTCGGACAGGCACGACGTGGTCTCGTCGTACACGCCTGACGTGAAGAAGATGACCGTTAGGACATCGCTGAGTTCGAAGTACTCCTGACACAGCCGCAGGACCGCGTCGAGCCCTGTCCCGTCAGCCAGGCGCGCACGCTTCGAGGCGTCGGCCACGGCCTGTTCGGTGAGCCGCCCTACCGCAGTGATCAGGTCGGATCGTTCGGGAAAATAGCGGTGCAGCGTCGTACGCCCGACGCGCGCCTTCTCGGCGACTTCCGTCAGCGACGCGTTGGGCGATTTCGCGAACGTCGCCACTGCCGCACCGAGAATCGCGCGACGGGTGCGTTCGCGGGCACTGGTCTCTTCGACATCCTCCACAGGTGCAGCATAAAGGAGATCCAGCCTGGATATTCGCTTTACTAAAATGGAACAATGTTGTTCCATTGATGGGTGACGACGATTGCGCCTCCCATCGAAACAGCTCCACCGATGACCATGTCGAACCTGGGTATCCTGATCGGCTATGCCCGACCGCACACACGCACCCTGCTGATCGGTCTCGTACTCGCCCTCGGCAGTTCCGCGACGGTGATGGCGACGCCGATGGTGACCAAATCGATCCTCGACGCTCTCGGCACGGGCGCGTCGATCATGGGCCCGACCTTTGCGCTGTTGGTGCTGCTCGTGATCGGCGCCGCACTCGGGTGGGGTTACTGGATCCTGCTCGGGACCGTCGCCGAGAACATCGTCTTCGACGCACGCACGACGCTCGTTCGACGACTGCTCGGCGCGACGGTTCCGTCGGTGCAGGCGCGTCCCACAGGCGAGTTGGTCACGCGCGTCACGGCAGACACCTTGCTGCTGAAGGAGGCCGCGTCGTCAGCGGTGATCGGCATCATCAACGCCACCTTCCTGACGCTGGGCACCGTGATCCTCATGGGTGTGCTCGACATGATGCTCCTCGGCGTCACCGTGCTGGCCATCGTCGTCGTCGGCATGCTGTTCGGAACGCTCATGCCACGAATTGCCAAGGCGGACGCGCAAACTCAGGAATCGCTCGGCCGCCTCGGCGGAGTGCTGGAAGGCAGCCTCCGTTCGGTGCGCACCGTCAAGGCGGCACGCGCCGAGCACCGCATCGCCACGTTGATCGGTGCCGACGCACGCAACGCCCGGACACACGCGATCGAGTCGGTGCGCGTTTCGGCAACGGCATGGACCGTCGCGTGGACCGGCGTGCAAGGCGCCATCATCGCGATCCTGGCCATCGGCGCCTGGCGCGTCGACAACGGTTCGCTGACCGTCTCGACGCTGATCGCGTTCCTGCTGTACGCGTTCACGCTGATGGGACCGATCCAAGAACTGACCACGCACATCACGGCCATGCAGTCGGGTATTGCGGCCGCCATGCGTATCCGGGAGATGGAGACGCTGCACTCCGAAGCAGACGTGGCGCACGAGCCTGCACCTGCGACGACCGCCGAGCCCGACGCCGCCTTGCGTTTCGACGACGTCACGGTCCGCTATGCACCTGATGCACCGCATGCATTGAAGGGATTGACGCTGCGGATTCCTGCGACCGGCCATACCGCCATCGTCGGGCCGTCGGGCGCGGGCAAGACAACGGTGTTCTCGACGATTCTGCGATTCGTCGAACCCGACACCGGGACCATCTCGGTGGGCGGCGTGGCGTACCGGAACCTGACGATGTCGGAAGTTCGCGCGCGTATCGCGTACGTCGAGCAGGAATCCCCTTTGGTGCCGGGCACATTGAGCGACAACCTGCGGTTCCTGCGGCACGGTGCCACCGACGACGAGGTGGCCGAGGTTCTTCGCCTTCTCCGCCTCGACTCGGTCGTCGCCGCCCAGCCGAAAGGCCTGGACACCCACGTTCGCGACACCGACCTCTCGGGCGGGCAGCGGCAACGGATCGCGATGGCACGCGCGATGCTCGGTGACGCCGACGTGCTGCTTCTCGACGAAGCGACGTCGCAGATCGACACCCTGACCGAAGCATCGATCGTCGAAGCGATCGCCGTGCGGGCGCGCACCCACGCCGTCGTCACGATTGCTCACCGCTTGTCGACCGTGCGGCACGCCGATCGGATCGTCGTGATGGACGACGGCAGCGTACGGGCGGTCGGGACGCACGACGAATTGATGCGCGCCGACGACCTCTACGCGCGGATGGTCCGCGCTGGTGGATTCGCGTAGGCGCAAGTTGTCTCGGCCATGGCGGTGGCGGGCGGCAGCATATCTACGCAGTTCACACGGAGGCCGACGCCTGCAAGGCGAGGTGGGTGCCTTCCCAGCGGCTGCGCAGTCGTCGGTCGTGGCTGACGACCACGATTGCTCCCGGGAAATGGGCGAGCGCGGTTTCCAGCTCCTCGACCAGACCTGGCGACAGATGGTTGGTCGGCTCGTCGAGGAGCAGCACGTCGACGGGTTCGGTGACCAAGCGCGCCAAGGCGAGGCGCTGGCGCTGGCCGGTGGACAGGTCCTCGACACGCGTCGTGAACTGGGAGACGTCGAACAGGCCGAGTGAGAGCAGTTGGTTGCCGTGGAATTCTGGGTCACCTGGGCGATCGCGCGCGAAGGCGACGAACATCATGCGTCCGCGGACGGCGGGCGGTGGTTCCTGCGCGAGGTAGCCGATCTTGCCGTGTCGGGTGACGGTGCCGGTGTCGGGTGCGAGTTGACCGGCCAGCACGCGCAGCAGGGTGGTCTTGCCCGCACCGTTCGGGCCGGTGATCAGCAGGCGGTCACCCGCGGCGAGCGTCACGCTGGTCGGCTCGAGTCTGCCCGCGACGGCGATGTCGGTGGCCTCGAGCCCAGGCCCGTGTGCGCCGGCGGTCGTCAGGGTGGGTGCGAATCGTAGGGGTTGCGGCGGTGCGGGCACCGGGTTGGCGAGCAGGCGCCGCAGCCGTTCCTGCGCATTGCGAACCCGGCTGGCCACTGATTGCTGCACCCGTCCACCGGCTCGGCTGTAGGCCATCTTGTTGTTGTCGGCCATCGCCCGGCCCGGTGCGACCCTGCGGGCGGTGGTGTCGGCGGCCTCGCGGAATCGTTCGGTATCGGCCAGCCATTGCGTGTGCGCCTGCACCCATCGCGCTCGTTCGGCCGCCTTTTCCGTCAGGAATCCTGCGTAACCGTCGTTGTAGCGGACGACGCGCTGCCGGTCCGCGTCGACCTCCAGCAGGCTGGTTGTCACCCGTTCGAGGAAGGCCCGGTCGTGGGAGACCGCCACCGTCGTGCCGCGCCGGGTGAGCAGGTGGTCTTCGAGCCAGGTCAGGGCGACGTCGTCGAGGTGGTTGGTCGGTTCGTCCAGTAACAGCAGTTCCGGAGCTGCCGCCAGCACCGCGGCCAGGCGCAGTCGGACCTGCTCGCCGCCCGATAGCTCGCCGATCGTGCGGTCGCGATCTACCAGGCCCAAGCCCAGTCCGTGGAAAGCCTGTTCCACCCGCGCGTCGGCGTCGTAGCCGCCGTGATATTCGAAAAGTAGTGTCAGATCACCGTATTCGTCGATTCCGGACTCGTCGCCGTCGGCCATCGCGGCCTCGAGGCGGCGCATCTGGGCTTCGACCGCTCGCAGCTCGGTGAGGGCTTGGTCGATGAGCTGCTGCACAGTGAGGTGCTGGGGGAGTTGCTCGTCTTGCGCGAGGTAGCCGACACCACCCTCGGCGTGGACGACGATCTCGCCGCGATCGGGCTGCACCCGCCCGGCGAACAAACGCAGCAGGGTGGTCTTGCCGGAGCCGTTTTCGCCGATGATCCCGGTGCGCTCGCCGACGTCGAGCGAGCATGTCACATCCGTGAGAACGGGATCGCCGTCGTAAGACTTGCTGACCGCGAGCGCGGTGATCTGGGTTGGCATGGCACACTCCGAAGCATTCGAGGACGACGCAGTCAGGGGACCGCGGGGTCGGGTGAAAGCTCGGAAGAATCGGGCAACCTCGCTTGCGTACGACAACTGTCGTACCACGGTAGCAAGACGATGATGGCCTACTACGTATGAGTCTGGCGCGTGCGCAGCCCCGATGGAGGCGTCGTAACGACGTGTTAGCTATCCAACTGTCGGTGTAGCCGACCGTTCCCGCGAATATTCGGTACGTTGACCATCGGCGCGGAACAAGTTCGACAAGGGGGAGTCGATGGACGAGTACATCAGCGATAACTCGCGGTCAGTCGATGATGAAGGCCGTGACAAGGTCGGCCGGAATCGCGAACATCGTTCGGGTCTCGAAGCCGAGCTGTGTGATAGCGAGGCCGCTCATCTCCACGACGTCGTGGATCAACTGGAGTACGCGGTACAGGTTTGTTCGCGCGAGAGCATTCCGCTTCCCTTTGTCTTGGAGGAAGTCGAAAAAGCGCTCGGTGTGGATCTTGACGATATTTCCGCGGACTGGCCTTCCGCCCTCCGTCTTCACCTTGTCGATTATGTGACAGCGGTATTCGCGAAAGACCACCTACAGCCACCACTTGCGTGACGACGAGCCTGGAGTGTTCCATTCGTTGTGGTCGCCGATCGTCAGGCCGGTGAGCCGCGGACTGCATTTTGCACACCTGTGCGCAGATGTGGGATGGTGGTGGGTGAAAGGACGGACGTGACTGCGACGACGCACTCGACCACCGTCGGCCTCGGGCCGCGCGCATTGGCCAACCGGCGACACATCGTCGCTGTGGCCGGGGACGAGTTGCTGCGAAATCCCCTGGCGAGTATGGAAGACATCGCTGTGGCCGCGGGGATGGTCCGCCGCACCCTCTACGGTCATTTCCCCACCAGGGAAGCGCTGATCGACGGCATGCTCGACGAGGCCTTCGAGCAGGTCGGTCGCGCACTCGACGGTATCGACACCGCGCAACCGCCCGCCCGGGCGATCGCGGATATGGCGCTCGCGCTGTGGGCTGTCGGCGACGAGTTCCAGCTGCTGCTGCGCCTGGACGAAGCCGGGTCACGGGCCCGGATGGCAGACCGGCTCGCGCCCGTCCGCGCTCGGCTGATCACGTTGATAGCGGCTGGTCAAGCCGACGGAACCTTCGCTGGTCACCTGCCGCCTGCAGCGTTGGCCGGGGTACTCACGGCGCTGGTGCTCGAGCTGCTGAAAGCGCACAGCGATGGTGAATGGGTCGGTGCCGAAGCTGCGCGCGACGCCGCCCTGGCTTGTCTGATCGCGGTCGGCGTCGACCGTTCCGGTGCCGCGGAGATCGCCCGGTCCGCCGCGGAGGCCGCGCACCACTGATCGTGGGTGCGCTCGTCGGGCGATCGCTCGTCGAGACATGCTGTCTCCGAATGGATCCAAGGGTGTGCTCTCCGGCACGAACCCGGGCGGCTGTGAGTCCCTTCACGAGTTCTTGCACATCGGTGTGCAATGCACGTAGTTTCACAGCTACGTGCAATTGCACGAAGGTGTGAAAATGTCGAAGGAGCGGGATATGACGAGCCAGGTGGCAACTGTGCGCATGGCGTACGCGACCAAGACCTCTACCGGGGGTGCCCCCGTCGATGTGTCCTCGTGGACGCTGCGCGGTGTGGGCGCGATCCGCGTCCTGTACGGCCTTGTCCCGTTCGCCACGCTGATCCTGGGGACCGATGTCGGCACCGGAATGGCCGTCCCTGTCTTCGTCGTAGTCGGCCTGGCGTCCGTCCTGCTCGGCCTGGCCACCGTTGCGCTGACCCCTCGTCTACTGGGCCGCGACGACGCTGTCCTGGCCGCCGTTGCCGTCGACGCGATCCTCGTGGTCCTCGGCGTGGCCGCGCTCATGGTGGGCTGGGATCAGTTCACGGTCGCCGCCGCCGCGATCGTCCTCGGCGCGGTGGTGATCGGGGCGTTGTCCGCGGCGGTCGTCGCGATCGTCACGGCGGTGCGCGAAGCCTGATCCACCGACGCGGTGCGAAATGCCCGAGCGGCGCCCCCGGAATTCCGGAGGCGCCGTTCGTGATTGGAGGTGATGTGCGGATGGGTGGGCGGGGCAATCCGCGTGACCGCCCGGCACGCCGGCGGCAATCATCGTGACCGGACGTTCGAATTGCTGACGAGGGCGAGCTTAGTGGTCCTGGTCGTAGGTTTTTCGGGGGTTCACGCGGCTGCTGGTTGTGCGGCAGGCTGGTGGTCGCAGCCGGTGTGCTGCTGGGAGTGC
>NZ_JBHZBG010000034.1:0-70505 GCF_042754695.1 Nocardia sp. NPDC059195
CCTTCGGCTCAGCGCTTTCGAGCGCTAACCGGCGACCCGGCCGCGGACCGGCCACTTCGTGGCCGTCCCTCCCTAAGGGTCGGGAGTGCGGTGGTGGGGAGTACGGTCATGGCGGATTTGGGGTGTGGGGTGTGGTTGGTAGTGCGGTGGGGGTGCGGGCTGGGGTGACGATGTTGGCGGCGGCTGCGCAGATCAGTGTGAGGATCAGGGGCATCGTGAGTGCGGCGGTGAGGGGGATCAGGGCGGTGAGCCAGCCGATCATGGCGGGGCCTGCTAGGAGGCCGAGGTAGCCGATGGTGAAGACGCGGGACATGTCTGTTGCCGCTGTGGTGCCGCCGAGGTTGCCTGCGGTGGAGAAGATCTGGGGGACGCCGCCTGCGAGGCCGAGGCCGCACATCGCCCAGCCGAGGAGGGTGAGTGGGAGCCAAGGTGAGGCGATGACCACTGCGAATCCCGCTGCGGCGAGCAGGCTTCCGTAGCGGACGATCGCTACGGGGCCGATGGCGCCACTCACCCGATCGGCGAGGAATCGACCGAGGGTCATGGTGGCGGAGAAGGCGCCGAAAGCTAGGGCGGCAGCTGCCTCGGAGGTGTCGAGGTGTTCGCGTACCTGTAGTGCACTCCAGTCGGCCGCCACACCCTCGGCGAGGAGAAGGACGAACGCGATACACCCGAGCGAGAACACTTTCTGTGTTCGCCGGCGTCGTTCGCTCCGCTGGTCGGTGCGGAGCCGAGCCGAGTCGGCGGGAACGGCACCGCGGGGTCGGAGTTCTGTCGAGTGGCTCGCGTGGGGATGGTCTCGTCCGCCCGCGGTTGCGTGCGAGTCGGCTGTCGCATCCTGGCTCGCGGTGAAGACGGGCTGCGCACCGGAACTGTCGTAATGCTCTGGATGCGAGGGTGATTCGGTTCGGCTGTGGCCGAGCAAGTGTGGCACCAGCACTGCGGTGATGACCAGCCCGCCGATCCCGGAGCAGAGCAGCGTCAGCTGCGTCGCCCACCCCGCGTGTTGGGCGGCCGCGCCAACCAGAGAACCGGCGAACGCGCCCGCCGAGAACATCGCATGGAACGAGGACATGATCGGTCGGCGGTACGCACGTTCCACGTGCACCGCCTGGGTGTTCATCGATACGTCGAGGGCGCCCATCCCGAACCCGAAGCAGGCCAAGGCAATCGCCAAGGTGACCGGATCGGTCGCCAGCCCCGGGCCGAGTACGGTCACGGATATGGCCGATGCGGCCAAGGCGACCAGCGTGCGGCTGCCGAACCGGTCGGCGGCCGGGCCCGCGAGCCGCATACCGACGAGCGCAGCGCCCGCCATCAGCAGCACGAGCACGCTGAGCGTCGAGGGCGACACCCCGGTCCGGTCGGTGATCGCCGGAATGTGGACCACCCACATGGCCAGCAGAACCCCGTTCAGCGTGAAAGCCGCGAACACCGCGGCCCTGGCCAGCCGAAGTCCGCGGTCGATCGTCACTGAACTCACCGCTTCGACGGTACCGGGCAGGACTCCGGCCTCGCCGCTGATCGCGGTGCACCTGGCATTTCGAGATCACCAGGCAAGGGCGCGGATCGCCTCTCGGGCGATACTTGCGCCATTGCCTGGTGATCGACGGTCCAGCTATTACTGCTGGGGTGTCCAGGCTCCGGTGGCGGCGGTCTCCTTGGCGTAGTCGGTGAAATCGCGGGCCTCGCGGCCGAGGGCGCGGCGGACACCGTCGGCGGTGGAAGAATTGCGGCCGTCGAGGATGGTGCCGAAGAGATAGTCGAGCAGGCTGATCGCGTCCTCGGGAACCTGGTATTCGCTCAGGGCCGCAACGAATTCCGGCCGGGACACGGGGATGAAGGCGATCTCGCGACCGGTCGCCGCGGCGATCTCGCCGACCGCATCGGCGAAGGTCAGGGCGCGTGGGCCGGTGAGTTCGTAGAGCTGACCGGCGTGGCTCGGGTCGGTGAGTGCGGCCGCCGCCACCTCGGCGATGTCGTCGACGTGCACGAACGGCTCCGGCACATCGCCGTTGGGCAGCGCTACCGCGCCGGCGAGCACGTCGTCGACGAAGGCGCCTTCGCTGAAGTTGTGGGCGAAGAAGGCGCAGCGCACGATGGTCCAGCTCAGGCCCGAATCCCGCACGATCTCTTCGCATTCCAGCGCTTCTGGTTCGCCGCGACCCGACAGCAGCACCACCGAGCGCACGCCGGCGGATCGGGCGGCGGCGGTGAACGCGCGGATGATGTCCGGGGCGCCGGGGACGGCGAGGTCGGGCTGGAAGGCCAGGTAGACGGAGTCGACACCCGTGAGCGCGGGTGCCCAGGTCTCGCGGTCGGTCCAGTCGAAGGGGATCGCGGCGGTGCGCGAGCCGTGGCGAACCGGTCGTCCGGCGGATTCGAGGAGGGCCGCCACCCGGCTGCCGGTCTTGCCCGTAGCGCCGGTGATGAGGGAAAGCTGCTGGTGAGAAGCGGTGTTTGTCATGAGATAAGTACACCGCCGCGCGGCTCGCGGCGACATCGTCGTGCCGCTCACGAACATGCGTTGTCGTCTACGCGTTGTCGTCTACTCTGGACAGGGTGGATGCGTTAGCCGGTCTGCTCGAAGGTCCACGCGCCCGTGGTGCGTTCCTCATGTGTTCGCTGCTGAACCCGCCGTGGTCGCTGCGCGTGCAGGATGAGGCCCCGCTCACGGTGCTCGCGATGATCCGCGGAAAAGCTTGGGTCAGTACGGATTCGATGCCCCCGCGGCAACTCGGCGCGGGCGATGTGGCGGTTTTCCGTGGGCCGCAGCCGTATACGGTGGCCGACGATCCGGCGACCGAACCCGAGATCGTCATCCGGCCGGGTCAGGTCACCACGACGCCGGATGGCGAAATACTCTGCGAGACACTGAGTCTCGGTGTGCGGCAGTGGGGCACCGATCCCGAGGGTGAGACGCTGATGGTCACCGGAACCTACGAATCGGCGGGCGCGGTGAGTAGACGGTTGCTGCGCGCGCTGCCGCAGGTCGCGGTGCTGCCGCGCGGGGAGCTCGATACTCGATTGCTCGATTTGCTCGTCGACGAGGCGACCAAGGACCTGCCCGCGCAAACCGCCGTCCTCGACCGCCTGCTCGATCTGCTGCTCATCGCCGCGCTGCGCGCGTGGTTCGCCCGCGACGACGCCCCCGCCTGGTATCACGCCTACAGCGACCCGGTGGTCGGCAAGGCCCTTCGCCTGCTCCAACACAATCCGGCCCATCCGTGGACGGTGGTCGCGTTGGCCGAGGCGGTCGGCATGTCGCGCGCCGCGCTGGCCCGCCGATTCACCGAGCTGGTCGGGGAACCTCCGATGAGTTTCCTGACCGAATGGCGGCTCTCGCTCGCGGCCGATCTGCTCGCCGAATCCGATGTGACGGTGGAATCCATCGCTCACCAGGTGGGATACGGGAGCGCGTTCGCGCTCAGCACCGCCTTCAAACGGCACTTCGGGGTGAGCCCGCGCGACCACCGGCAGGGAAGCGCGGCATGATGGCCCGATGAGCTATCCCGTCCTGTGGCCGATGCCGACCCGGTGGGCCGACAACGACCAGTACGGCCACGTGAACAACGTGACCTACTACTCCTTCTTCGACACCGCCGTGAACGCCTGGCTGATGCGCGCCACCGGCACCGATATCACCGAGCTGCCCGCCCTCGGCGTCGTCGCGCAGACTTCGTGCCGGTTCCACGGGTCGGTGAGCTTCCCCGACCAGCTTCAGGTGGGGCTTCGTATCGCCCGCCTCGGCAACTCGAGCATCACCTACGATCTGGCGATCTTCCGAGAGGGCGAAGCCGGTCTCGAGCTCGCCGCGACCGGCGAATTCGTCCACGTCTATGTCGACGCCGACACCCGCAAACCGGTGGCGATCCCCGAAGTCGTGCGCACGGCGGCAGCAGAACTCGTCACCGATTAGTGGTCTGGAGCCCGTCGCGGTACAGCCTTCAGGAGGCTATAACCCCTACCTCGGGGGATCTGCGGGTCTGGAGCCCGTCGCGGTACAGCCTTCAGGAGGCTATGACCCCTACCTCGGGCCATTCGCTGCCGCGGCGGGCGCGCAGGATGATCTGGCCTGCCGGCGAGTAGCCCGGTGGCCCGGGGAGGGCGGCGAAGGTGGTTTTGTCGATCACCACCGACGAGTCGAGTTGGTCCCGGCTCGGTCCCCAGGCGTACTCGACCTCGGTGAGTTCGTCGCGAACCTTCTTGAAATACATCAGGTGTGCCATCGCCGGATCTCCGCGTAGACCTCCGCCGGTCAGCGGATCGTGACCGGCGGCTACCGACCATCGTGGCAGGAATCGAGCGATCTCGCCGCTACCTCGCCGAATTTTTTCGGGCGTATCGTCCGGTGTTCACGCGCGCAGCATGGTCTGGAACCGGCGCATGCCGGAAATCCACCGGTCGTAGTCGGAACCCTTGTTGCGGTACATCTGCAGTACCTCGGGGTGCGGCAGGATCAGGAAGTGCTCGGCGGCCATCGCCTCGACGACGGTGTCGGCGACTTCCTCGGGGGAGAGCACCGCGCCCGCCGTCTTCACGGCTTTGATCGCCAGCGCGGCTGCTTCCGGGCTGTCGGGGATGAGCGCACCGGTGAGCAGTTGGGTGTCCACCCCCATCGGGCACAGGCAGCTCACGCGAATGCCCTTGTCGCCGTAGGTGACCGAGAGCCATTCGGCGAAGCCGACCGCCGCGTGTTTGGTCACCGAGTAAGGGGCGGAACCGATTTGGGTGAGCAGGCCCGCAGCGGACGCGGTGGAGACGAAATAGCCGCTGCCGCGCTCGAGCCAGCCGGGAACAAGCAGTTTCGCGGCCCGCACGTGGGCCATGACGTTGATGTCGATGGTGCTCGCCCACTGCGCCTCGGTGCTGTCGAGACCGGGGCCGCCACCGATGCCGGCGTTCGCGAAATATAGGTCTACCGGGCCGAATTCGCGTTCGGCGGTGGCGATCACTTCCGCGACGACCTGCTCATCGGCCACATCACCACCGACCGCGATCGCATGGGCGCCGAGGTCGGCCGCCACCTTCGCCGCGCTGTCCGCGTCGAGATCGGCGACGACTACCCGCGCGTCACCGGCGACGAGACGATGAGCGAGTGCGGCACCGATACCCGCACCCGCGCCGGTGACGATCGCGACCTTGCCTGCTATCTCCATCCCCGCACCCTAGCTCGATTCGTGGAGCGCTGGCGCGCTCGAGTTCGCGCCCCCGGCGGTCCCGCCGATCCCTCCTCGGGGTCGGGATGTGCGGGCTGGGAATGTGGCGCAGGCCGCGACTGGTTCTCTCGGCTCGATCAGATCGCGGCGGCAGGTTGCCCGGTGGTGGGCAGAGACGTCGGTGGTGGTGTGGTCGAGCCGCGCGCGACGGTGCCGAGGCGAGTGTGGTTGAAGACCAGGTTCAGCAGGAACGCGGTGGCCGCGCCGAGGGTGACACCGCTGTCGAGGAGGATCTGCGCCGAGGTAGGGAACCTGTCGAACATGTCCTTGGTGAAGACCGGGAGCAGTCCGATGCCGATCGCGGTGGCGGCGACGGTGGCGTTGACCCGGTCCGTCAGATCGGCTTTCAGTAGCGTGGTGACGCCGACGACGGCGACCGTCGCGAACAGCACCAGCCCGACCCCGCCGACCACCGGCTTCGGAATCACTGCCACCACCTCGCCGATGCGTGGCACCAGCCCGAGCACCACCAGGATCGCGCCGCTCACCGCGGTCACATACCGGCTGTAGACCCTGGTCGTGGCGACCGCGCCGACGTTCTGATTGAAGATCGTGTCGACGAACGCGGTGAAGATGCCGCCGAGCACGCCCGACAGGCCGTCGCCGACCAGGCCGCGCGCGAGATCGCCCTTGCCGAGCGGTTTGCCGGTGATCTCGCTGATCGCCAGCATGCTCGCGGTCGACTCGGCGAACACCACGGCCATCACGATGCTCATCGCCACCACCGCGGTCACCGGGAACTGCGGCGACCCGAAGTGGAACGGCTGCGGGATGCCGATCCAGTCGGCGGTGCCGACCCCCGCAGTGGTGATCAGCCCCATCGGCAGCGCGATCACGATGCCCGCGACCAGCGCGATCAGCACGCCGAGCTGCGACCACACGCCGCGCCCGAGGCAGACGAACCCGACCGCGATCAGCACGACCACGGCGGCCAGCCCGATATTCGACGGCGAGGCGAAGCTCGGCGACTTCGGATCGGTCCCGATGATCAGGCCCCCGGCGACCCCGATCAGCGATACACCGACCACCGTCAGCACGGTCCCGGTGACCAGCGGCGGGAAGAACCGCACTACCCGCGCGAACGGCCACGCCAGCGCGACACCGACCACACCACCGATCAGCATCGACCCGTACACGGCGTCGAGCCCGTACTCCTTGGCGATCAGGATCATCGGGTTGAGCCCGACGAACGTGGCACCACACACGATCGGCAGCCGGGCACCGGCGAGTGTGCCGACACCGAGGCTCTGCACCAGCGTGATGATGCCCGCGACCAGCAGATCAGCGCTGATCAACAGCCCGATCGTCGCCCGGTCGAGCCCTGCGGCCGCGCCGAACACCAGCGGCACGGTGATACAGCCGGTGTACATGATCAGGACGTGCTGGATGCCGAAAGCCAGCTGCCGAGCGAACGGCAGTCTGGTGTCGACGGGATGCGCCTCACTCATGTAACAGGTTGTAGTCCCCGTTTTTTACCGTGAGTGCGCGCCGTGTTTCGTCAGCGTTGCGGGTCGGATATATCGCTCGGATCGGTTCAATACCGCTGGTAATTGCCCTGCGGGTAGTTCGGTCGCCGCTGGGCTGCACGGATCCAGCGTCCGGTCGATGGGGAGACAGCGAGGGCGAGCGCCACCATTGAGAGCACGGGCTGGGCCATGCCGATTATCGGCCCGTTGATGCTCACCAGTGAAGGTATATCGAGTGCGAAGGATCCAGCGCCGACGAGTGCGCTGAGCGCTGCGGCGACGATGGCGATCACCTGTCCCGCCATCGTTCGGAGGAACAACAGAATCGAGCCGGTGAGTAGCAGCAAGCTGACGATGACACAGACCGCGATGTAGCCGATCGCCTCGGGGAGTAGTGCCTTGTCCGGACGACTGAAGGAGCCGTCCGGGTTCTGGACGAGGTCGCCGACGCCTTCGAACGACGACGGTGAGTTGTAGACGACCACTGCGCTGACCAGGGAGATCAGCGAAAGCAGTACGGCCAGAACGGCAGCGATGATTCCAGTGGTGCCGCTGGTCGGTCCTTGTGGAGCGCCATAGCCGGGAACGCTGTTGCCCGGCATGCCGTGACCGGGAGCGCTGTAGCCCGGCCCATTGTGACCTGGAGCGCCGTAGCTCGGCGCGCCGGGACCCGGCGTGCTGTGACCCTGGGCGTTGTAAGTGGGAGCGCCGAACCCGGGCCCACCGGGACCGGGAGCCGGATATCCGCCGGGCTGGTAACCCTGCTGACCAGCGGGCGGATAGCCCTGACCTTGTTGCGGCCCATACGGATACCCCATGACGCCCCCCATTTTCTGGCTGAACTTGCCGACATCTGTGTTCGTGCGGCGCCGAGCCTGATCGGACGCGCACCGCCCGAACTATACGGTCGGCTTCCGGCAAGGTCATGACCTGCCATCGACAACTGTTGTGCTCACACGGACTCTCAGATGCGGCTGAGCAGTGTCAGCGGATCCTCCAGGAAACCTGCGGTGGTGGCGAGGAAGCGGGCGCCGAGTTCGCCGTCGACCATGCGGTGGTCGAAGCTGAGACCGAGGGTGGTGACCCAGCGGACCGCCAGTTCATCGCGGAAAACCCACGGGCGCTTGCGAATCGAGCCGATGCACAGGATCGCGGCCTCACCCGGATTCACCAGGGGGACGCCGGAGTCGACGCCGAATACCCCGACATTGGTGAGGGTGAAGGTGCCGCCGCGCAGGTCGTTGGGGGTGGCGTTGCCGGAGCGGGCCGTTTCGGCCGCCCAGCTGATCTCGCGGCACAGTTCGCGCAGGCTCAGTGACTGCGCTTCCTTGAGATTGGGCACCATCAGGCCGCGGTCGGAGGCGACCGCGATCCCCAGGTTCACATAGTGCTTGGTGACGATTTCCTGGTTCTGCTCGTCCCAGGCGGTATTGATCCCCGGGTACTCCGCGATCGCCGCCAGCGTCGCCTTGGCGACCAGGGCCAGCGGGGTGAGAGTGAGGTCTTCGAAGGATTTGGTGGTGCGCAGGTGGTCGAGCAGTTCCATCGAGGCCGTGCAGTCGACGGTGACGAAGGTGCTCGCCTGCGGGATCGTGCGCGAACTGGCCTGCATCGCGGCCGCTGTGCGCTTGCGGATGCCCGCGATGGGGGTGCGTTCTTCGCGGGCTGTCGGCTCGATGAGCCCGTCAGCGTCGGTGACGTGGCCGTTCGACGGGGTCGGCGCGATGTCACCGAGGCGGGCCGGGGTACGCGGCTGGGTCACCGGAACGGCCGAGCGCACGTCTTCGACGGTGACCGCGCCCTCCGGTCCCGAACCCGCGACGAACCACAGGTCGATGCCGAGTTCCTTGGCCAGTTTGCGTGCCGCGGGAGTCGCGGCGGCGCGGTGGGTGCTCGGCGTGCTCGCGGCCATCGACGGTGTGGATTTCCTTCTGCGCGAAGTCGATTCGGCCTCGGGCCCGTAGCCGACCAGGACGTTCGTGCGCGGCTCCGCGGCCGGCGGCGGGGACACCTCTAGGTCGTTGCGCACCCGGATCAGCGGCGCGCCGACCGGCACGGTGTCACCGGGCTGAGCCAGCAGTTCGACCACCACCCCGGAGAACGGCGACGGCAGCGCGACCACGGCCTTCGCGGTCTCCACCTCGGCGATGGTCTGGTTCAGTTCCACCGTGTCGCCGACCGCGACGGCCCAGGACACCAGGTCGCCGTCGGCCAGGCCTTCGCCCAGGTCGGGCAGGCGGAATTCGAGAACATGACCGTCGTCGGTGGCGGCTGGTTCCGGCACGAGGGCACCTTTCATCGCTCTGTTGGCAAGCTACCGCCGCCGGCCCTGACGATTCAGGCGGAAAGGCAGCGGTCGACCGCCGCCAGAATGCGGTCGGGGTCGGGCAGGTGGTGCTTTTCGAGCTTAGCCGGGGGGTAGGGAATGTCGTAGCCACCGACGCGCAGCACCGGCGCCTCCAGGTGATAGAAGCAGCGTTCGGTGACGCGGGCGGCGATCTCGGCGCCGAGCCCGGCGAACACGGGCGCCTCGTGCACGACGATCAGCCTGCCGGTCTTGTCCACCGATTCGGCGATCGTGTCCACGTCGATCGGTGAGAGGCTGCGCAGGTCGATCACCTCGAGCGAATGACCTTCCTCGGCAGCGATTTTCGCCGCTGTCAGCGCGGTGGCGACGGTGCCGCCGTAGGCGACGACGGTGACATCGACGCCGCGGGTACAGACCCTGGCCTTGTGCAGTGGCAGATCCGGTTCGCCTTCGAAATCCACGTCGGCTTTGTCCCAATAGCGACGTTTCGGTTCGAAGAAGATCACCGGATCGTCCAGTGCGATGGCCTGGCGGATCATCGAATACGCGTCGGCGGGCGTACTCGGTGAGACAACGCGAAGGCCCGCGGTGTGCGCGAAATACACCTCCGGTGATTCCGAATGGTGCTCGACCGCGCCGATGCCACCGCCGAACGGAATGCGGATTGTCAACGGAGCCTTCACTTTTCCACCGGTACGGTTGTGGATCTTGGCGACCTGGGAAACGATCTGGTCGAAGGCCGGATAGACGAAACCGTCGAACTGGATCTCCACCACGGGCCGGTACCCGCGCAACGCCATCCCGAAAGCTGTTCCGACGATGCCGGATTCAGCCAGCGGCGTGTCGATGACGCGGTTGTCGCCGAAATCCTTCTGCAGGGTGTCGGTCACGCGGAACACGCCACCGAGCCGACCGATGTCCTCGCCGAGCAAGACGACCTTGGCGTCGTCTTCCATCGCGTTGCGCAGGCCGGTGTTGAGGGCGGCGGCGAAGGTGGTGATCATGACTGCGCTCCTTCGGCGAGGTAGGCCGAGAACTGTTGGCGCTCTTCGGTCATCAGCGAGTGCTCGGTGGCGTAGACGTTGTCGAACATCCGCTCGGGATCGGGGTCGGGCATCTCGATCGTCGCGGTGCGCAGGCGGCGGGCGACGTCGTCGGCCTCGTCGGTGACCTGCTGGGCGAACGCGGGGGAGAGGTGGCCCTCGTGCTCGAGGAGTAAACGCACGCGTTCGATGGGGTCACGCTGTCCCCAGTACTCGGTGTCGGCGGCAGTCCGATAGCGGCTCGGGTCGTCGGCGGTGGTGTGCGGGCCCATCCGGTAGGTCATCGCCTCGATGAAGGTGGGGCCGCCGCCGGTGCGGGCGCGTTCGACGGCTTGCCGGGTGACGGCCAGGACGGCGAGGACATCGTTGCCGTCGACCTGCACGCCCGGAATCCCGTAGCCGTCGGCACGGCGCACCAGCGGGAATTTGCTCTGCACGGCCACCGGTTCGCTGATCGCCCACTGATTGTTCTGGCAGAAGAACACGACCGGCGCGCTCCACGCCGCGGCGAATCCGAGTGCTTCGGCGATATCGCCCTGGCTCGTCGCGCCGTCGCCGAAATAGGTGATGGTCGCGATATCGGCGCCGTCGAGGTGGGCGGCGAAGGCGTAACCGGTGGCGTGCAGGCCCTGGGAGCCGACGACGATATTGGCATTGGTCATATTGACCTCGCCGGGGTCCCAGCAGTGGTGGGAGACGCCGCGCCACAGGGCGGTGAGCTGCTCGGGCGGCACGCCTCGGCAGTACGCGACGGCGGTTTCGCGGTAGGAACAGAACACGTAGTCATCGGGGTGCAGCGCGTGTGCCGAGCCGACTTGCGCGGCCTCCTGGCCGAGCAGTGGCGGCCACAATCCGAGCTGGCCTTGGCGTTGCAACGCGGTCGCTTCGACATCGATCCGGCGGGTGATCACCATGTCCCGATACAACTGCCGCAACCGCTCGGCATCGACATCGGCGACCAGCGCGCCGTGCTCCTTGTCGAACACCCGACGACCGTCGGGCTGAATCAACTGGACCGGGTAGGTCTGCTTCTGCGACATCGTGATCGCCTCCTCGCCACCGTGCCTTGTGGGCCGACGCAGGTACGCCACTTTCGCTGAGTGCGATGTGTATCACTCAGCATCCACGATAACGCGGGGTGCGCAAGCTGCACACGCGCAAATGAGCAGAATGCATGGTCTGCGCCGGTCCGGCGCTGTCATACTGCGTTGTATGACCAGTCGCGAACCGGACGCCGTGACACTCGATGCCACCGACGCGCGGCTACTGCGCGAACTGATCGCCAACCCGCGCGCCACCGGGGTGGAGCTCGCGGCGCGCCTCGGCCTGTCGCGCAACACGGTGCAGGCGCGTCTGGCCCGCTGGGACAGCGGTGGGGTGCTCGGCAGCTTCGAACGCCGGGTGGAACCCCGCGCCCTCGGCTACCCACTGGCAGCCTTCGTCGCGGTCGTGGTCGACCAGCACCGACTCGACGCCGTGGTGGACGACCTGGCCGACGTCGCCGAGGTCACCGAGGTCTGCGGCATGACCGGCGCCACCGACCTCACCGTGCGCATCGTCGCCCGCGACGCCGACGACCTCTACCGCATCGCGGGCCGAATCCTGAAGATCCCCGGCGTGGAGCGCACCAATATGGCCCTGGTCATGCGCGAACTCGTCGGACCGCGAACGGGCCCCCTTCTCGACCGCCTGGCTGGTCCGAACTGACATCTCTCCGTCGGGAGCGCCCGCGCTCCGCCCAGTTACGGACAGCGCTATGTGTCCGGCCGGTGCTGTCCTCGCTGAACCGCCCGTCGCGCCGATGAACGGCGTGGTGGATGGTCAGGTACCGGTGGGGAGGAAGCGGCGGACGACCAGCCCGGCGACGAGGGCCCAGAAGGCGCCGCCGATGCCGAAGAGGGTGGTGCCGGAGGCTGCTACGAGGAAGGTGACCAGGGCTGCCATGCGATGGGCTGGGTCGCTGAGGGCGCCGGTCAGGGCGGCGGCGAGGGTGGCCAGCAGGGCCAGGCCCGCGACGGTTTCGATGGTGCCCGCGGGGGCGGCGGCGATGAGGGTGACCAGGGCGGCGGAGGCGAGGCCGAGGACCAGGTAGGTGGCGCCCGCGGTGGCCGCGGCGATCCAGCGTCGCTTGGGATCGGGGCTGGCGGTGGGGGCGGCGGCCAAGGCGGCGCTGATGGCGGCGAGGTTGATCGCGTGGCCACCCGCCGCGGCACCGATGATGGTGCCGATGCCGGTGACGAGCATGGCCGGGCGCCACGGGACCTGAAAGTCGAATGAGCGCATCACCGCGACGCCGGGGATGTTCTGGGAGGCCATGGTGACGATGTAGAGCGGCACGGCGATGCCGATAATGGCCTGCCAATGCCATTGGGGCGCAGTCCATTCCACCGTTGGGACCATGGCGGACAAGTCCAGGTTCCGGTTGTTCACGACAATGTCGATGCCAGTACCGAGGGCCGCCGTGGCGAAGGCGACGAGCACCGCCCATTTGGATGCGAACCGTTGCAGGACCAGCCACACCACGATGACGGGGATGACCACCGCGGGCGAGGTTCGCAGCGCCTGCACCGGGGCCAAACACAGCGGGACGAGGACACCGGCAAGCATCGCCTGGGCGATCGGGACCGGGATCGCGGCCACCAGCGAGCCGAGCCGTTGCCAGAGGCCGGTGATCACGATCAGCACGCCGGTTACCGCGAAGGCCGCGACTGCGCCGGGCCAGCCGCCCGCGACCAGTCCGGTGCTGGCCAGCAGGGCGGCACCCGGCGTTGACCAGGCCAGCGTGATCGGAATCCGGTACCGCAAACTCAACAGCAGGATGCCGATGCCTTGGGTGAAGCACAGGATCAGCAACCCCGAGGCCGCCTGCGCGGGACTCGCCCCGACTGCCCGCAACCCGCTGAGCACCACCGCGAACGAACTCGTGAAGCCGACCAGTGCGGTGATAGCGCCGGCGCCGAGCGGCTGCGCTATGCCTGCCGGTTTGTCGGCGACATCACGGGAAGTGGTGGTGGAGACCTGCTGCATTGTGCCGATATTGCCCGACGAATCCCCGGCCGTCGCCTGCCAGTCCCGCGAAAGTGGACCGATTCGTCCAGTCGGATGTCCAGTCCAGTTTCGTGATCGGCCTGCAGGAACGCCTGCCGCCGCGCGCAGGTATGGCTGTGCGTTGTCGAGTGGTGCCGGCGCCGGGGCTCGGGCCGCGCGGATCGAGGCGTGGCGCGCGAGCAGTGTCGCGCTGTGCCGATCGGGCGGTCGTGGCGAAGGTCGGCGGTTCGGCGAGGTAGTCGGTCTCGCGCAGTTGGGTGCCGTATCCGGAGCGGGTGCGTAGGGTGTCGGGAACGATGGGGCAGGTCGGCAACGGCTGGGAGGAGTGGTAGTGGGTGCGGTGTTGATCTCTGCGACTGAGCTTCGGGAAGAGCTGGCGGACAAGGCGATTCATCTGCTCGATGTGCGGTGGGCACTGGGTGATCCGAATGGGCCGCAGCACTATCTCGACGGGCATATTCCCGGCGCGGTGTTCGTCGACCTGGAGACCGAGCTGGCCGGTGCGCCTGCGCCTGCCCGCGGCAGGCATCCGCTACCCGACCCCGGCACCTTCGAGAAGTGTGCGCGCAGTTGGGGATTGAGCACCGGGGATCCAGTGGTGGTCTACGACGCGACCGGTGCGACGGCGGCTGCGCGCGCATGGTGGCTGCTGCGGTGGGCCGGTGTGGACAACGTGCGCATCCTCGACGGCGGGCTGCCCGCCTGGATCGCGGCCGGTGGGGAACTCGCGAGCGGCGCCGAATCGGATCCGGCCTGCGGTGACCTGGTGGTACGTCCCGGCGGGCTGCCGGTGATCGACGCCGACGCCGCCGCGAGCTGGCCGGGCGTGCTGCTCGACGCGCGAGCCGGCGAGCGGTACCGCGGCGAGGTCGAACCGATCGACCCGCGTCCCGGACACATCCCTGGCGCGGTGAGCGCACCGACTGCCGAAAACCTCGATGGCACAGGGCAGTTCCGGAGCGGCGAAGACCTGCGTGCTCGCTTCGCCGGATTCGGCGAAGGCCCGGTCGCGGTGTACTGCGGATCCGGTGTCACCGCCGCCCACCAGATCGCGGCTCTCGCTGTCGCTGGTATCGACGCCGCCCTGTACCCGGGCTCGTACTCGCAGTGGTCGAACGACCCGAAGCGGGCCGTGGCCACCGGAGAGTGAGCGCCGGTGGTGGCTCACGGACAGCCGCGGGCGATGTCATGCAGGGTGGCGTTGTCGGCGGCGGTGATCGGTAGGTCGTAGCCGACGGCGACGGTGAGGTACTTCGCCGCGTAGAAGCAGTGGTTCGGCCGCGCGGGTGGGAGCCAGCCGGACGGGGTGTCGTCGCCTTTGGACTGGTTCGTCGCGGCGCCGGTGGCCAGGAGATTGACCGCGAGGTCATTGGCGAAGCGGCGGCGCTTGTCGGGGTGCCAGGTGGCCGCGCCCATGTCCCAGGCGGCGGCCAGGGGATAGACGTGGTCGATCTGGATGCGGCCGCCCTCGGATTTGCTGAAGGGGATGTCGGTGGCGGTGTAGGGGTCGGTGAGGGCTCCCGCCACGACCACGCAGCGGCCGCGATGCACGACCTCGCGCAACTGCATGGCCAGGACGTTGTTGCGGGTTATCTCTAGTGCCGAACCATATCCGAGGGACGAGAGGATCGGTGTCACGACCCATCCGTGCCTCGCTGTTATCCGAATGCATTTGTGGCACAGGAGGGACAAGCGATGGGTGGGCTGATGGCGGTCGTTGTCGAGAAGGTGGTATCGCCCACGACGGGGCGAGTGAGCTGGGTGATCGTTGACGAGAAATCGTGTCGGCCGGTCGCGGAGGTGGCCGAGTGGGTGCTGTTCCTGCACGGTGCGGGGCGATCGCCAAACACTGTTCGTGCATATGTCCCGCGGGTGTGTTGGTTCCTGAACTGGGCTTTGGGACTCGGGTTGGATTGGCGGACAGTAGGGGTCGGCGACTTGGCTCGATTCAAGTTCACGGTGGAACAGACGCCGAAGATCCACGGCGGGACACGGGCCGGCAAGTCGGTGAACGCGGTGTTGATCGCAGTGTGTGAGTTCCTGCGGTTCTGCGCCTCCCGGGGGTTCGTCTCGTCCGAGACGATCGCGGGGTTGTCCCAACCGAAATATTTGGCTCATTTGCCCACCGGTTTCGACGTCGGCGAAGGTGGCCAGTTCCGGATGATCCGCAGTCGGGCGCTCAAGGCGCCGGAAATTGAGGTAGCACCGAAAACCGTTACTCCCGAACAGCTTTTGGCGGCCCTGACGCAGGCGCGAACCGCGCGTGACCGGTTCCTGGTTTTGCTGCTGGTGCGGGCCGGGCTGCGGATCGGCGAGATGTTGGGCCTGCACCGCGAGGACATGCATCTGCTGCCGACCTCGACGCATCTGGGATGCGCCCATACAGGAGCACACGTGCATGTGGTGCCCCGGCAGAACAACCCGAACTCGGCCCGCGCCAAGGGCGGCCGGGCACGGGTCGTTCCGGTGGAAGGCGAGGTCGTGGCCCAGTATCGGGAGTATCTATTCGAACGGGACAAGGTTCCGGCCGCAATGGACGGTGATCTGGTGCTGGTCAACCTCGTCGGTGCGCAGGCCGGGGCGCCGATGTCGTATTCGAATGCCAAGCAGATCGTCGAACGGATCGGCAATCGGTGCGGATTCCGGTTGCGCCCGCACATGCTCCGCCACACCGCCGGAACAACGTGGACCCGCGCCGGCGTCGACATCGATGTGGTGCAGGCTCTGCTCGGCCATGCCAGCCGGGCCTCGACCGCGATCTACCAGCATCCTGACCCTCAGGATCTGCGCGCGGCTGTGGAACGGGTGGGCGTGTGAGCGCCCCGGCAAGGGTCACTACGTGGAGTCCGCCGACGGTTGAGGACCGGCCGAGCTGGCAGCAGTGGTTAGCCGCGCAGCTGGATCCGGATTGGCGCGCCGGGGAGTGGGACTCGCAGCGGCGGGTGTTCACGGGCCGGATCGGGAACCCGATGACGTCGGTGTTCGCTTGTCGCGTCGAACGCTGTAACACCCAGGTCGAGAACCACAATCGGCGTTGCTCGCGCTGTCGACGCTACTGCAATCGCAGCGGCGACCAGGACAGTTTCGACCGGACCTTCGACCCGGACGCACATCCGCGCCCCGGCCCGGAGCCAGCCATCGTCGGCCATTTCGATCTCAGCGGAGTCGATGCGGTACTCGCGGCCGAACTGCTCTACGGGCTTTCTCAGCGTGACCGTGACAACCTCGCCCTGGTCCCGGCTCGGGTCCGCCGCATCGTTGTAGAACTGCCGCCCAGCTGCGAGTCCTTGCTGCTGCTGGCCGGTGACACCGGGTTCGAGAACGCCCTGCCCGCCGACGCACGAGGAGTATTCCGGTCGATCGTCACGCATCTGTTGCGGGCGCACACCGTGTTCACCGGCACCGACCCGACACTGGGCGACATCTGGAATCCGGCGGTGGTGGGCCTGCAGGCCGCAGCAGACCGTCACTACCGCGCGGTTGGCGGTGTCGTGGACTTCCGTGGCATCGACCAGCTCTGGCTGCGCGAGGTCACCAAGCGGTTCGCCCGCGAGATCCGACCACCGGTGACGGTGCTACGGCAGACCATCCACGCCGTCGAAATCGCCTCGCGGCAACTGTCTTTGCGTTCCAACGGCGACCGCCCTGACCTGCTGGACATCGGCGACATGAGCGCGGTCATCGACGGTTTCCGCGGTGGCGCCGACCGCGACGGCGTCGCGTACTCGGTCTCGCATCAGCGCGGCCTGCTCGGGTGCTGGCGCCCGATGATCGAGCACTCCCGCCGCAGCGGTGCCATGGACGCCGTTCCCGGCGGGTTTGCGATCGACCCGCGGTTTCATTCCATCGCGCCCGTCGAGATCAGCGAGGACGACCTCGGCCGAACGATCCCCGAACACGTCATCGCCCAACTCGACGCGCATGTCGACCTGCTGGGCAGTCATTCCAGCTACGCGATGGCCGGATGGGCGGCAGCGGATTTCGCCAGGATGTATCAGACGGTCTACAAGATCCTGCGCGACACCGGTCGCCGCCCGAACGAGATCACCTCGCTGCGACGCGGTTGCCTGGACTGGGTCGAGGGCAAGCCGACGCTCATCTACGACAACCACAAGCGCCGGCGGATGGGACGGCGGCTGCCGATCCACCAGGACACCGCCACGGTGATCCGATCCTGGCTCGACCATCTCGAGCAACTCTCTGTTCCAGATGCATTGCACGAGTGGGTATTTCCCACTCCGGGTACCCGCAACAACGTTCGCCGGGGGCACCTGACGTCCCAGCACTTCGGTACGAAGGTCTTCGCGAGTTGGACCGACGCCATCCCCGAGATCGTCGATCAGCGCCTTGATGACGCGGGAAACCCCATTCCCTTCGACCGGTCGGTGATCACCCCCTACGGCCTGCGGCATGCCTATGCGCAGCGCCATGCCGACAACGGCACTCCGGTCGATGTCCTCTGCGAACTGATGGACCATCGCAGCATCGAGACCACGATGGGCTACTACTCGATCTCGTTGAAGCGCAAGCGATCTGCGACCGAGAAGATCGCCGCATTCGTCGTTGACCGGTCCGGGCACCCCGCCGCTTTCACCTCCACCGCCGACTACGAACGCCAGTCGGTGGCCGTCCCGTTCGGCAACTGCACCGAGCCGTCGAACATCAAAGCCGGCGGCCAGCGCTGCCCGGTCCGATTCCAATGCGCGGGCTGCTCGTTCTACGCCCCGGATCCGTCCTATCTTCCGGCGATCGAACAGCACGTCGCCAGCCTGCGAGCCGACAAGGAGGTCGCGCTGGCCACCGACGCCGCCGACTGGGTCATCGGCAACTTCGATGCTCAGATCAGCGCGTTCTCCACCGTTGTCACCTCGATGGCCGACATGCTCGCGGGACTGCCGCCCGAGCAGCGCGCCGGTGTCGAAGACGCCGCGCGCGAACTGCGCAAGGCGCGCCAAGCCGCCGCGTTCATCCCCCTCGCCTCGATCACTACCCGCAAGGACGCACGCCATGGCAGTAGCTGATCGTGCCGAACGCACCCGCCGACTCATCGATGCCCGTCGCCGTGATAGCACCGCCAAACACGAGCGCGCCCTGGCCGCCGTCGCTGACCTGCTCGCCGCGGGCGAGCGGATCACCATCAGCGAGGTCGCGCGGCGCGCGGCCGTGTCCACCTGGTTCATCTACAACACCACCGCAGTCCACGATGCCGTCCAAGCCGCCATCGCCCAGCAGGCCACCACCAGCCCAAGCTCGCGGCGAGGGGCAACCACCAACGCCAGCGCCGAGGGCCTGCGCACCGAGCTACTGCTGGCACGTGACGAAATCCGCAGCCTGCGGGCCGAACGCGAGCAACTGAGCAAGAAGGTTCAGTTACTGCTCGGCGGGCAGCTCGAGCAGGTTCCCCACGAGCGGCTCGTCGAACGCATCCACGAGCTCGAACAAATCGCCGCCGACCTGCGATCGCAGCTCGAATCCGAACGCGATCGTGCTGATACCGCCACTGGCCGTGCAGCCGCGCTGGACGAGGAACTTATCGCTGCCCGCACCGCGCTCAAGCGCATGATGCAGACAGCATCTCCATCTCGGCAAACCGGACAAGATCGTGAAAGCGACTTGGCGTGACCTGGCAGCGGTTCTCGGTCGCCGCCGAGGCCATCCTCTCGACTGACCCACGAGTGCCGTTGCAGTACTAGCTCGCCCTGCAGGGATTGCGATTGGACTGACTGCCGATAACCGGACGCACTGCACCGCAACAGGATCGGTGCCACCGCAATTGGCCATCGAACCCCCGGCGAAGTAGAGTCCGAGTAGCCCGACCAGCATCGGACCGTGCAGGAATATCGAAGACCTGCGAGTTGGAGAATGTGATGTACGAGGAAATTCAAGGTGGCGAGAATGGGCAGGTGCCGCCGATAAAGAGTTACGACACTTCTATCCATCCAAATTTTCCGGTAGTCGACTTGAGCAAATTCAAGACAATTCGCGATTTCACCGGCGAGTTGATTCAAGCCAATGCCACCCAAGCGGCGGCCGTGGGGATCTACTTCAGCACGAGAGATCGCCCCATTGCCAAAAAATTGTTCGATCACTATTATCGCGTGACCGGCGATGACTACGTATTGGAGGAATCGACGATCGAAAATTGGATCAGCGAAGACCGCCACGCGTACAACAACTCCGCGATTTCGACCTGCCCCGTGGCAATCTCCGACAACAAGGAGGCCGCGATAAGCCGGGCGATCACCGAAGTGGACAAGACCCAGAATCCCGTCAAGGTCATCCTGTCCACCGACTGGGTCATCGTCGCCGGAATCTCGAACGATCATGTCCAATCGCTCGGCCGGTACAGCCTTGCCTCGACCACCGTGGCGGTCGCTCATCCAGGTGCGGCCGGATCACATCAGATCGAACTAAGGCAGCAGTCCCACATCTGCGATATCTACAATTTCCATACCGACGACGACTACGGCAACATGGCCCAGTCCGCCGTGAACACCATGGCGCAGAGCGAGGAACTCGGACTGGCCAAGTCGTTCCTGGTATACGGTTCCGGTGCGGTGCATTCCTGGTCGGGTTCGAAATAGGTGGGGATATGACTGACAAGAACAGCAGGACGGATGATGTACTGGTCCCAGCGACCTTCGGAGTCATCACCGGCGGCATACTGGCGGTGATCGCCTATTTCCCCTTGGTCGCGCTGCTGCAGAACGTCTTCGACGTCCCCGAGCTCACGGCGACGCCTAAGAAATACCGAGGCGACACGGAACCGATCTCGCCGTGGTACTGGATAACCTGGATGGTTCCGGTACTCGTCGCGATTCCCGCCGGCTTGGCATTGTCCTGGTGGCGGCGCGTCCGGGTTTTCGCACTGGCGTCCACGGTGACGTTCGTCCTCGGCGCTGCCGCGGTCGCCGCCGTCGTGATTTCATTCGAGGTCAACGGATTCGCGCCCGACTGACCTGACCGGAGTAGCCGGGTCAGACGGAGACGGCGTGTTCGAACCACACGTTGTCGCCGTATCCGTACCGAATGGCGCCCAGGTCGACGGTCACCTTCTCGGGGAGTTCGAATTCGCTCGCGTTGTAGACCGGGGCGGTGCGGCCGGACTCGTAGCCCAGGGTGTCGGAGATCCGCTGGATCGTGGTCGTTATCGCGTCCTGGCGGGTCGCGGCCGACTTCTTCACCGCGTCGACGGCGGAGGTGATCTGAGATTTGGTCGACTCGTCCATCGGCTGGTCGATCAGCTGCGCCCAACTGGCCAGGGGGAGCATGAAATTGGCGAAAGTCATGCGCTTCGTGAGGGAGCCCGCCAGGTCCGCGGCCTGGTTGTAGACGAGCCGTTCGAGCAGTAACGCGCCGTTCTCGACGATCTTGGAGACCGCGTCGAGATCGATGCTGCGGGTGTCGAACGACTGTCCGAGGGTGGTCGCGGTAGCTCCGAACGCGGTCGCGGCTGCACCGGTCCAGTCGGCCTGTATCCACCCGGTGCCCGCGGACAGGTTCTGCGAGTGGGCGAAGTCGTTGATGCCGAGCAGGCCGATCCGCTTACCCACTCCCCGCAGCGCCTCCCAGTCCGCCTCCACCGGCGCCAGGTAATCGGCGACGGGCTTGATGCCGATGGTCCGGCCGAGCGGTTCGTCGTAGGAGGTGAGCAGTTCGATGCAGCCGGTGACGACCTGGCGGACCGTGTACTGGGCTTCCTCGATGTTCTGCAGGCCGGGCTCCTGCAGGCTGGTGAATCGGCGAACGTCCCCGGCCGGGCTTATCGCTGCGACACCCTGCCCGTCGGTCACGGTCGCCCCGGCCTGGTTGATCGAGACAGCATGCTGCTCATCGGAATTCTTGTACGCGGTGGCCGCGGTCCCCAGTCCTGAACCTAGCGTGCCGAGGGTGCTCGTGTTCTTCTGATGGTCGCCGGACAGTGTGGTTTGCAGCTTCTGGATCGGCAGAGACAGCTGTGCCAGCTGTCCGGATGTTCCGGCTGGTAGCGCTAAACCCGGTAGCAATCGGCCCGCGTTCTCGGTGAAATTGGCGCCGATGTCCTGGAGATCCAGTGTGAAGCCGGACAGCTTCGACACATCAACAGTGAAGTCGACCATTCCATCCCTCCGAGACAAACGCTGCGCACATGCTGACCCGGGACGACCGCAGCCGGGTCGCCGAGGCTCGGGGTCCGGGTGGTGAACCGGCAACCAATCCTGGCAACCAGCGAATCCAGCTCGGCCACATTGTGATCCAACACCACACACTACATCTACCAGCACGGCCTCAGGAGAGTGCCGTTACAGTATTAGCTAGCTCGTAACGCCGTTGCATGTCGTCGGGTTCCAGAGTCCGAGGTGGTGGACGCGCGCATACCGCGCTGCGGCGCGGAACTTGCGCTGATACTGGTAGGGGTGTGAGTGCGAATATGTGTATTCGTGTCCGAACCCCTGCGCGATCTGGTTGAGGTTGAACAGCGCCCCGTCCACCCAGACATACGCAAGGAGCCGACCGTATTTGTCGGTGCGGTCCTGCGACGGATCGGGCCTCACGACTACTTGCTTGCCGACCAGTATCTGTTTGGCGTGGTTCGCCGCCTCGGCGCCGAAGCACTGCACCGGCTTGCGCGGATCCTCGGTCTCAGGGGTGTCTAGACCCAACATTCGGACCTTCACCTGCCTGCTGTCCTTCAGGATCGACACCGTGTCACCGTCGATCACCTGTGACACCGGAAACGGCCCCTCTGCATCAGCCGGAACCGGAACTGGACTCGGCATCTCACCGGCAGGTGACGCCGACCCGACTCCGGGCACCTGGCCACATGCCACAGCCAACGAGACCATCACCAGGGCGCAGACAGCTGCGACACCGTGCCTCACGTCCCTCGCACCGCGCCGTCCCGGGCGCTGCCGCACCACCAGGGAAATCACGCCGCATCTCCCTTAACAGTCCAGATAATGCGGGTGTCGCAGCCGTCGTGGCTGCCGGGGGCGTCGGAATCGTCGGTCCAGGCCGGGCCGAAGACGCAGGCCTGGCCCGCTTTGCAGCCACGTTCGTAGCCGCCGGGTCGAGGGCGCGCGGCAATGACGCGCACGGTGTCGAGCAGGGCGGTGACCTCGGCGCGCGTCGGACTGCCGGGTGCGGGTGGGACCGGCTCATCCGGCCCGATCACCCCGCACCCGGCGATCGCGAGCACCACCACTAGCAACCACGCCCGTTTCCCCATACCCGCAGGTTGTAGCCGGTGGCACCGACAACAATCGCCGATGGGTCAGCGCTGCGCCCGCGGACGGGGCGGCACCGGCCTACAGCCAGGCTCGGGCCAGCAGGTCGTCGGCGGCCAGTTCGCTGGCGATCGGCGGGAAGCGCGTCGCGGCGATCGAGGAGACGCGGCTGCCGTCATGGCCGACCAGCCAGGAACCACCGCGGTCTTCGCATTCGGCGATCTTGGCGAAGACGGTGAGCAGGAAGGTGATGGATTCTCTGGGGTCGATGGTGTGGGCCAGGCGCTGGGATTCGCCGGGCCGCGACAGATCGAGCCAGACGCCTGCTTGGCCGTCCAGTCGCATGCCGAGGATTTTCGTGGTGTCGATGAAGGTGAATTTGCGCCGTTCCCATGGGGTGTTGGGTGTGTAGCTCTGCTCGAGAACCTGGAGCAGAATCGTCATCGCTGCCCTCCGCACGAATTACAAGGGGTCATCGGCCGAACCGGATCCAGCCCGGTTCGCCTGGGTCGGTATGAAGTTGTCGCCGGTGGGTGTTCCGGCCCGTGACCAGGGGTTATTTAAGTATGGTCTCGTTTCGGTGAGAAATCCAGGGGGATGGCGGCCGTGATCGGTGTCGGTGCCGCCTGCTTGGATGGAGCCCATGCTGCACGGTCTGTGGTCCCCCGAATCGGGCCTGTTGCTGTGGCACGACGCGGAGCCGGTCGCCGTGGGGTCGGTGCTGGGCGACATCTTGGATCGCGCCAGGTTCCGGCACCGGGCCCAGGTGCTGGTCGTCGATGCCGCGGGCAAGCCCGAGACCGCCGAAGTGCGCGCGCACGCGCTCGCGCCGCCGACGGCGGCCGTTGTGCTGCGCAGCCGGCTCCCGCGCGAGCACATCTCCGGCGATCTGCGGTTCCTCGCGCATGTCGCGCGCGGCATCGAACGGTGGGTGCGGGCCGGACGTGTGGTGCCCCAGATCGAACGAGCCGACGGGCAATGGTGGGTGCGCTGGCGGCTGGTCGGCGGACAACGTCAACGGGCGTGGCTGGCCGAGCTGGCCGCCGCGATGCCACCGGCGCTGCGGGTCGCCGGTCCGCCTGCCGCCGTGCTCGATGACCTGTGCACCCATCTCACCGACCCGATCGCCCGCGAATATCTCGCGCACCGCACGATGACGCACCCGCTGCTGGCCGCGCTGGTCGCCGATACCCCGCTGGACGTCGGCTCCTACCGCCTGTCCGAAACGCTGTCGCAGTGGCGGGAGGGCTATGCCGCCGACGAACCGGAACTCGTGCTGCGCCTGTGCGAACCCGACGGCGAATTCGGCACCACCGACGAATCGGTGGCGCTGTGGCGGCTCCAGGTGTGCCTGCGCCCCGTCGACGACGCGCCCAAACCTGTTGTCTTCGACGATGATCCGGTGCTCGTGCGGACGGCGGCGGAGAAACTCGGCCAGGCACGTAAGGCCTATCCGCGTCTGCGTGACCTGCCAACCGATCCGCGCGGCCTCGACCTGCTGCTGCCCACCGAGGTGGTCGCCGACCTGGTGGCCCACGGCGCACATGCCTTGCAGGAAGCCGGAATTCGACTGCTCCTGCCGCGCGCCTGGAACATCGCCGAACCGAGCATGCGGTTGCGGGTGAGCAGCCCCGCCGCCGCCGAATCCACTGTCGGCCTCAGCGGACTGCTGTCCTACCGCTGGGAATTGGCGCTCGGCGATCTGGTGCTCACCCCGGCCGAGATGGCGCGGCTGATCAGCAGCAAATCGGACCTGGTCCAGTTGCGCGGCGAGTGGGTGCAGGCCGACCATCGAGCGCTGGCCGCGGCCGCCCGCTATGTGGCGCAGCACGCCGACGACAGCCCGATCACCTTGGCTGACATGATCGGTGAACTCGCCGCCGAACGGGTCGACAACGTCCCCGTTACCGAGGTCACCGCCGACGGCTGGGCGGCCGAATTGTTCGCCAGGGAAAGCGAACCCGAGCCGGTCGTGGTTCCGGTCGGCCTGAAAGCCCAACTCCGCCCCTATCAGGAGCGCGGCCTCAGCTGGCTTGCCACGATGAGCCGACTGAACTGCGGCGCGATCCTGGCCGACGACATGGGCTTGGGCAAAACCGTGCAGGTGCTGGCGCTGTTGGCCCACGAACGCGAGGCCGCGGAGGCCGAGTCCGGTCGTGCGTCTACGGTCGGCGGGGCTCGGGGAGCCGAGGTGGGTGACTCGGCGGTGCACGAAGTCGTCACGACCGAGCGGGGCGGTTCGGCGGACACCGAGGACGTAAACGTCCACCGGGGTGGGGCGCCGATCGGCGGTGTCGGGCCGACATTGCTGGTGTGTCCGATGTCGGTGGTGGGTAACTGGCAGCGGGAAGCGCAGCGGTTCACGCCGGATCTGCGTGTGCTGGTCCACCATGGTCCGAGCCGACTGTCCGGCGCGGAATTCGCTGTCGCGGTGCAGAATTCCGATTTGGTCGTCACGACCTACGCACTGCTCGCCCGCGACATCACCCTGCTGGGCGAACAGCGGTGGGAGCGGATCGTGCTCGACGAAGCGCAGCACATCAAGAACGCGGTGACCAGGCAGGCGCGCGCGGCCAGGGCGCTGAAAGCCCGACATCGGTTGGCGCTCACCGGAACTCCGGTGGAGAACCGCCTGGAGGAACTGCGCGCGTTGTTCGACTTCGCCATGCCGAAACTGCTCGGCAGCCCACAATCGTTTCGCGCCAAGTTCGCGGTGCCGATCGAGCGCGAGCGCGACCAGCAAGCCATCGACAGACTGCGCTTGATCACCGACCCGTTCGTGCTGCGCAGGCTCAAAACCGATCCGACGGTGATCAGCGACCTGCCCGAGAAGCTGGAAATGACGGTGCGGGCCAATCTCACCGTCGAGCAGGCCGCCCTCTACCAGGCGGTTGTCGACGACATGCTGGAGAAGCTCAAAGACGCGAAGGGCATGGCGCGCAAGGGCGCTGTGCTCGGCGCGCTGACCAGGCTCAAGCAGGTCTGTAACCACCCCGCGCACTATCTGGGCGACGGTTCGCCGATCCTGCGCCGCGGCGGACATCGCTCCGGCAAGCTGGCCCTGGTCGAGGATGTGCTCGACGCGGTGCTCGCCGAGGGTGAGAAAGCCTTGCTCTTCACCCAGTTCCGCGAATTCGGCGACCTGATCCTGCCCTACCTCACCGAGCGGTTCGGCACCCCGATCCCGTTCCTGCACGGCGGGGTGGCCAAGCAGCGCCGCGACGACATGGTGACGGGTTTCCAGGGCGAGAACGGCCCGCCGCTGATGTTGCTCTCACTCAAGGCGGGTGGCACCGGCCTCAACCTCACCGCCGCCAATCACGTGATCCACCTGGACCGCTGGTGGAATCCGGCCGTCGAGAACCAGGCCACCGACCGCGCGTTCCGGATCGGCCAGCAGCGCGCGGTGCAGGTCCGCAAGCTGGTGTGCGTCGACACCATCGAGGAGCGGATCGACGAGATGATCAACGGGAAAAAGCAATTGGCCGATCTGGCCGTCGGTGCGGGGGAGAACTGGATCACCGAGATGAGCACCGACGAACTGCGCGAGCTGTTCACCCTCGGCGCCGAGGCGGTGGGTGACTAGATGGCCGACTTCAGCCAGTTCGGTCCGCGCAAACCGGTGCGCGGCGGCGCCCAGGCTCGCGGCGGTTTCGGGCGCACCTGGTGGGGCAAGTCGCTGCTCGACGCGGTGGAGCAGGTGGCCGACGCGGGCAGGCTCTCGCGCGGACGCACCTACGCCAGAGTCGGGCAGGTGGTGAACTACCGGATCGAACGCGGCGCGGTGACGGCGGAGGTGCAGGGCAGCCAGCCCAGACCGTTCACCTCGGTGCTGTCGATCCGGCCGCTGCGCGACGATGAGGTCGATCTGCTGCTCGCCGAGATCAGGGAGGCGCCCGGCATGCTCGCCGAGATCGCCTCGGGCGCGCTCCCGCCCGCGCTCGGCCCACACCTGTTACCGACCACCGCCTCGGAACTGGACTTCACCTGTAGCTGCCCGGACATGGGCTGGCCGTGCAAGCACGTCGCCGCGGTCTGCTACCTGCTCGCCGAGCGCCTCGACGAACAGCCGAGCGAGATCCTCACCCTGCGTGGACTCGACCTCGACACGCTCATCGGCGGCGTCGAGAAGTCCGCGCGCACCGCCGATTCCGATGACCCCTACGGCGACGAACTGGTCCTGCCCGAGCTGCCTCGCATCGAATTCCACGCCGTCATCGAAGACCTCGACGCGATTCCACTGCGTCGCGCGCTCCGGATGTCCACCGAGGACGAGCCGACCGCGGCCACCGGTCTACGCGAATTACGCTCGCTCTATACCGAATTCGACGCCTGAGTCGGGCGGGGCGAGGCGGCTCGGACAGCGGAACTGCTCCACATCTGAAGTCGCGCGAGGCGAGGCCGCTCGGACAGCGGAACTGTTTCACGCGACGCGGTTCAGCCCAGCTCGTACTCGAACCAGATGTGATGTCCGCCTTCGGCATCCACGTACAGTGCCCCGGTCCCGGTGATGCCGGTGAGCTCTCCGGTGCCGCTGGCGGGGACGATGTGGAAGAACTCGGCGGTGCGGTCGGTGCCGCCGGTGGTGGCCGAGTGGACGAAGTTGAACGCACCGGCCTTACCGTTGAGCGCGCCCTCGAACGACTCCATCGCGAGGTAGGTGCCCGCACCGGTGTTCATGTCGAAGGCAGCGGTGAACAGCGTGGCCGAGAGCCCTTCGATCTCGCCCGCGTAGGCCTTCGTCATGGTCGAGACGCCGACCGGCATCCCGGTGACGATGGGGGGCTGCATCGTCAGCTCGGTGGGGTCGAACGCGGTGACCTCGAAGGTGCCGATGGCTTTCATGCGCCGATGCTAAACCCGCCCACCGACAGAAATGGCGAGCGGGCGTGGCGAATCACCCGGTCGGCTCGATCCGGTAGAACCGGATGGCGTTGCCGCCGAACACCTTCCGCAGGTCGTCGGTGCTCGCACCGGCATCGCTCAGTCCGGTGGACACCGTCTCGACTGCCCCTGCGAGGCTGGTGATCGGCTTGTCGACCGGAAAGTTGGATCCCCAGATCAGCCGGTCGGCACCGAAGACCGCCAGTGCGTGCGCCAGCAGCGGACCCACCCGCCCGAGCAGCGCGGGCACGGGCGTCGGGGTGCCGCGTGGCGGTACCGGATGCCCGAGTACCGGCATCATCAGCCCGCTCACCTTCGCCACCACATTCGGCTGCGTGGCCAGATCGGTGAGGTCTTCGCGCCACCGATTGAACAGCACCTCCCGCTGCCTGGCGGTGTGCCCGGTGTTCTTGCCGACCGGCCCGAAGATGCCGGCCGGGGTCCCCAGGTGATCGAGCACGATCGGCACCTCGGGAAACCGTTCGGCCAGGGCTGTTACCTCGGGTAGCTGTCCCGAATACACCCACGCGTCGAACGAGAGCCCGCGCTCGGCGAGCTGTCCGAAGCCGTGCAGGAAGGCCGGGGCGGTGAGCACGCCGTCGTGCGCGGTGAACGACTTCACGGCGGGATCAGGGTGGTAGGCGACCATCGTCCGGATGCCGTGGAACAGCGGCGACGCGGATTGATGCGCATCGAGCACCGCACCGAAGTTCCCGGCGGCGGGGTCGGCCGCGCCGATGATCGTGGCCAACGCGGGGGTATCGACGCCGAACGGCAGGCTCGCCACCCACCGCGTCTCGTCGGGCTTGGCGCCCGTCCATTGCGCCTCGATTTCCACCACCGATTCGACCGGCGTATTTCCCCGGTCGTCGCGATAGTCAGCAGGCAGATAAGGCTGTAGGTAGGCGCTGGGGTCGCCGACGAATTCGCGGTCACCGCGCGGTGCCAGCCGTGCCGCGATATCGACCGGCACCGGCAGATAGCGCATCAGTTTCGCCAGCTTGCTGAACTCGCGTGGCGTGGCATGCGGATCCCACTGGTGAATATGGGCATCGATGATGTCGAAGTCGGTCAGATCCATGCTGTGCGTCCCATCGCCGCCGCTGGCAGAGCTCACGGCGATTGTCACACGCCAGCGGTGGAGAGCGACGGATTACGCTGCTCACACCGTGCGCCGATACTGCCCTCCCACCGCGAAGAAGGCATCGGTGACCTGCTGCAACGTGCATACCCGCGCCGCGTCCATGAGCACATCGAAGATATTGCCGTTGGTGTGGGCGACCTCGGCCAGCCGGGCCAGCGCGCGATGGGATTGTTCGCCGTGTTCGGTCTGGAAACTGTGCAGCCGGTCCAATTGGGAGCGGCGTTCGGTTTCGGTGCCGCGGGCCAATTCCAGCGGTGCGTGCGCGGTGTCGTCGTCGCGGCCGCGGAAGGTGTTCACCCCAACGATCGGCAGCGATCCGTCATGTTTGCGCTGTTCGTAGCGCATGGACTCGTCCTGGATGCGACCGCGCTGGTAGCCGGTCTCCATGGCGCCGAGCACCCCGCCGCGTTCGCTGATCCGCTCGAATTCGACCAGCACCGCTTCCTCGACGAGATCGGTGAGTTCGTCGACGATGAAACTGCCCTGTAGCGGATTCTCGTTCACGGCCAGCCCCCATTCTTTGGCGATGATGAGCTGAATCGCCAACGCGCGGCGCACCGAGTCCTCGGTGGGAGTGGTCACCGCCTCGTCGAAGGCATTGGTGTGCAGGCTGTTGCAATTGTCGTAGACGGCGATCAGCGCCTGGAGGGTGGTGCGAATGTCGTTGAACTGCATTTCCTGCGCATGCAGCGAACGACCCGAAGTCTGCACGTGGTACTTGAGTTTCTGGGCGCGTTCACCCGCGCCGTACCGGTCGCGCATCGCGATCGCCCAGATCCGCCGGGCCACCCGGCCGATCACCGTGTATTCGGGGTCCATGCCATTGGAGAAGAAGAACGACAGATTCGGGGCGAAATCGTCGATCGCCAGCCCGCGCGCGAGATAGGTCTCCACATAGGTGAATCCGTTGGCGAGGGTGAAGGCGAGCTGACTGATGGGGTTCGCACCAGCCTCGGCGATGTGATATCCCGAAATCGAGACCGAATAGAAGTTTCGGACGTCGTTGCGCACGAACCATTCCTGCACGTCGGCCATCATGCGCAGACTGAACTCGGTGGAGAACAGGCAGGTGTTCTGGCCCTGGTCCTCCTTGAGGATGTCGGCTTGCACGGTGCCACGCACCGTCGACAGCGTGCGTGCCCGGATCCCGGCGGCCTCCTCCGACGTCGGCGCACGGTCCTCGCTCTCGGAGAAGCGTTGCAGCGCTTGGTCGATCGCGGCATTGAGGAAGAAGGCGAGGATGGTCGGGGCGGGGCCGTTGATGGTCATCGAGACCGAGGTGGTCGGGGCGCCGAGGTCGAAACCGTCGAACAGGGTGCGCATGTCCTCGATGGTGGCCACCGAGACGCCCGAGGTGCCCACCTTGCCGTAGATATCGGGACGCTCGGCGGGATCGTGGCCGTAGAGGGTGACCGAGTCGAACGCGGTGGACAGGCGGGTGGCCTCGGCGTGGGCGCTGAGGACCTTGAAACGACGATTGGTTCTGGCCGGATCGCCCTCGCCCGCGAACATTCTGGCGGGATCCTCGTTCTCGCGCTTGAAGGGGAAAACACCCGCGGTGAACGGGAATCGGCCGGGCAGGTTCTCGGCGCGGAGGAAGCGCAGGAGTTCGCCGTCGTCGGTGAATCGGGGCAGGGCGACGCGGGGAATGCTTGTGCCGGACAGGGACTCGCGGCGCAGGGGCGTGCGCAGTTCGCGATCGCGGATGCGGACCACTTGTTCGTCGCCGCGATAGCTCTCGGCGACCGCCGGCCATTCGGCCAGCGCTGCGGTCGAGGCCGGGGCGAGCGTGGGGCGGGCCTGAGCGAGCAGATCGGCGACCGCCGCGTCGTCGGGGAGCTCGTCGTGGACCAGTGCCAGCCGTTGAATCCGTTGGGCCGCAGCGGCTTCGCGCTGAGTATCGGCGTGGTAGCCGCGGACCGTGTCGGCGATGTCGGCCAGGTAGCGGACCCGCGACGGAGGTACGAGCTGGGCGAAACGCGTGGAGACCGAGGTGTCGACGCGGGGCAGCGCGCCGGGTTCGAGAGTCAGGCCGTGTTCGGTGAGCAGGCCGGTGAGGTGCTGGTACAGCGCCGTGACGCCGTCGTCGTCGAAAGTCGCCGCACTGGTGCCGAAGACGGGCATGTCAGCGGGGCTCGCGCCGAATTCCGCACGGTTGCGGATCAATTGGCGCGCCACATCGCGGACCGCGTCGGCCGCGCCACGGCGTTCGTACTTGTTGATCGCGACGACATCGGCGTAGTCGAGCATGTCGATCTTCTCGAGCTGGGAGGCGGCGCCGAACTCCGGCGTCATCACATACAGCGCGACGTCGACGTGGTCGACGATGCCCGCGTCGCCCTGGCCGATGCCGGGGGTCTCGAGGATGACCAGGTCGTAGCCGGCGGCCCGGCAGGCGGCGATCATGGTGTCGATATCGTCGGGCAGTTCGTGATTGCCGCGGGTGGCCAGCGAACGGAAGTACACGTGATCGCCGTCGAGGGCGTTCATCCGGATGCGGTCACCGAGCAGGGCGCCGCCTGCTCGCCTGCGGGTCGGGTCGACCGCGAGAACGGCGATGCGCAGTTTGTCCTGCTGATCGGTGCGGAGCCTGCGCACCAATTCATCGGTGAGGGAGGACTTTCCGGAGCCGCCGGTGCCGGTGATGCCGAGCACGGGGACGCGTCGCTTGGCTGCCGCCGCCACGATCGCGGCGCGGTCGGCTGCCGGCAGTGCGCCCTGCTGCAAGCAGGTGATGGTGCGCGCCAAGGCATTTCGATCGCCGGTGTAGAGCGCGTCGAGGTCGGGGGCGGTGCGCACGGGGTCGACATCGCAGAGCTGGATCAGTTCGTTGATCATGCCGGGCAGGCCGAGGCGCTGGCCGTCCTCGGGGGAGAAGATCCGCACGCCACTCGCGGCGAGCCGCTCGATCTCCTCGGCGACGATCACCCCGCCGCCCCCGCCGAAGATCCGCACATCGCCAGCCCCCGCCTCGCGCAGTGCCTGCGCCAGGTATTCGAAGAACTCGATGTGCCCGCCCTGATACGAGCTCACCGCGACGCCCTGCACGTCCTCCTCGATCACCGCGTCGACGATCTCGCGCACCGACCGGTTGTGCCCGAGGTGGATCACCTCGGCACCCTGGGCCTGCAGAATCCGCCGCATGATGTTGATCGCCGCGTCGTGGCCGTCGAAGAGGGCCGCCGAGGTCACGAACCGCACTGGATTCACCGGAACATGCAGGCTCATGACTGCCTCCGCCATGTAGTAGATCGCCCGATACTCGGACATCAAAGTAATTCTAGTGTGAACAGCGTCACTCCGCCGCAAAACGCCCCGCCCAGGTTTCGGTGGAATCGTCGCCGCAGGTCGACATACTCGACGGATGGTTCGCGAGCATGGGGTGGATGTGGCATTGGAGCGCTTGGTGGCGTCCGGCGTAATCAGCGGGGAGCAGCGGGGCGCGGTGCTGCGGGCGGTCGACGAGCAGGAGCGGGCCGGGCGCGCCGGCGGGGGACGCGTGGCCGCCGAGATCGTGGCGTACGTGGGAGCCGGGGTGGTGGCCGCCGGGCTGGGGTTGTTCGTCGACAACGCGTGGGCGCAGGTGGCGCAGTCGGGGCGGGTGGTGTTGCTGGCGGTGGTGGCCGGGTGTGCGGTGTGGGGAGCGGTGGCGTTGGCCGGTGGGTGCGCCGGGGTGTTCCGGCGGGTGCCGATCGCGTCGGCTGGGCGGGCGCGGTTGGCCGCGGTGCTGCTCGTGCTGGCGGCGGCTGCGGTGACCGGGGCGGTGGCTACGGCGTTCGGTGCCCACCGTGGCGACGAAACGGCGATGGCCGGATCGATCGCGGGACTGCTTGTGGCGGCGCTCGGGTATCTGCTGGTACCGAGCGTGATCGGCCTGGTCGCGGTGGCCGGTTTCGGTGTCGCGAGCATTCTGATCGTGACCTCGGAGCTGTTCGATGTCCGATCGCCGTGGCAGGGGATATCGCTGATGGTGTTCGGCGCGCTGTGGTTCGGACTCGCAGGGGCTCGCCTGCTGGTGGCCGAATGGGCCGGATATCTACTCGGCGGGGTGATCGCGGTGATCGGCGCGCAGTCGGTGACGTACGGCGAATCGCTGTGGCGGCCCGGCCTGACCGCGCTGATCGGGGTGTTGTGCTTGGTGCTGTACGCGATTGCGCGCGACGCCGTGCTGGTGCTCGGTGGGGCCGCGGGGATCGCGGTCGCGGTGGTGCAGGTGGTGGCCGATTACACCGCTGGTGGGCCGGTCGTCGCGAGTGTGGTGCTGGGGATCGGCGCCCTGGTGCTGATGGTTGGGCTGGTCGTCCTGCTCGCTCGGCAAGGGTCTGGACGGCCGGGGTGAATCAGCGGATCAGGGTGGTTTCCTGGGCGCGGATCGTGCGGAAGAAGCGGGGGCCGACGTCGGCGCCGTCGTGGTTGTAGCTGTCGATGATCTCGGCGAGTTCGTCGGCGAGTCGGCGTAGGTCCTCGGTGGCGGTGATGCGGTCGAACTCGTCGGGCTCCCAGCCCCACGACGGCGGTATGTCGGTGATGGTGACGACGATCTGGTCGGCGAACGGGGTGGTGACGGCGATGGTGAGCTCGGCGGGAGCCGCGGCGAGTGGACTGTGGACGGTGACCTCACCCGGGGCGCCCGCGGTGGCGAACGTGCGGGCGAAGGCGATGTCCTCGCGGACCGATTCGACGATCGACGCGGTGCTCGCGTGCCTGCCCGCGCGGTGGTGACGGGAGCCGTAGACGCGGTCAGGGGCGGCGCCGGAAGCGCTGTGGCCCACGGATTTTCGGAGTAGTCGGTCGAGCATGCGCTCCGCGGTGGCGCGCTCGCCCGCGCCGGTGTTCTCGTGGTCGATCAGTGCGCGCAGGCGGGTGATCCGCACGAAGTGGTCGCTGCCCATGTCGACGATTGTGCCGCACATCGGACGCGGTGGAATGCGTCACAGACGGCGTGCCACCGTTTCCGCGCAGAGCGCATTCGTCGGCCGTTGCGCAGGACCGGAGGTACGCGTCACCGGAAGGCAGTACGCCTCGGTATCGTCAGCACCATCCGTGACCGTTGATTGACAAGAGGGTGGCCGTGACCGAATTCGAGACGATTCTGCTGGAGCGCAAGGGCGGCACCGACGGGAAGGGCGGGGTCGGCTGGATCACCCTGAACCGGCCCAAGGCACTCAATGCCCTCAACGCCCAGGTCCTCGACGACGTCATCGCCGCGCTCGACGAACTCGACGGCGACGATTCCATCGGTGCCGTCGTGATCACCGGTTCGGCGAAGGCCTTCGCGGCAGGCGCCGACATCAAGGAGATGGCCCCCAAGTCGTACATGGACATGTTCCTGGCCGATTTCTTCGCCCGCTGGGACCGTCTGGCCAACTTCCGCAAGCCGACCATCGCCGCCGTCGCCGGTTACGCGCTCGGTGGCGGTTGTGAGCTGGCGATGCTGTGCGACATCCTGATCGCCGCCGACAACGCCAAGTTCGGTCAGCCCGAGATCACGCTCGGTGTCATCCCCGGCATCGGCGGCTCGCAGCGTCTCACCCGCGCGATCGGCAAGGCCAAGGCGATGGATCTGATCCTGACCGGCCGCATGATCGGTGCCGAGGAAGCCGAGCGTTCCGGGCTCGTCTCGCGGGTCGTGCCCGCCGACGAACTGCTCGACACCGCGCTCGAGGCCGCGCAGACCATCGCGTCGATGTCGCTGCCGGTCGCGATGATCGCCAAGGAGGCGGTGAACCGCTCGTTCGAGACCACCCTCGCCGAGGGGCTGTTGTTCGAACGCCGGGTGTTCCATTCGCTGTTCGCGACCGAGGATCAGAAGGAAGGCATGGCCGCCTTCGTCGAGAAGCGGCCGCCGAACTTCAGCAACCGCTAGTTCGGTTTCCAGCGCGGCGCGCCGTCGATGAACTCCGCCGTAGTCGGCGCGGTGCCCTGTTCAGGGGACCGCGCCGTGGTGTTGTCGTTGCTGAGCAGGCCGGCGACCGTGCCACCGAGGGTGGCGGTCACCGCGACCGCGGCCAGAAGTTTTCGGCGGCCGCCCGCGCGCGGCGGGACGGCGATCGCACCCGCACCCCGTCGCGGCATGCGTAATCGCGCCGAGGGGCGGCGGGCGCACAGCAGCACCGCGCCGCGCGCCGAAACATATTCCGGCTCAGGGTCGTACACGATCGGCAGGCCGATCAGCTTGGCCAGATCCGCGCGCAGACTCGGATTGCGGGTACAGCCACCCAGCAGCGCCAACGCTCCCGGCTGAACTCCCGTCTCCTCGATCAGCAGGCGCACGAACGAGGCCGAATGATGCAGTCCCGCTTCGCACAGCGCGGCCAGATCGCTGCGGGTGAGCACCGTGCGGCCGCCGGTGTCGGCATCAGCGGCGGTGACAACCCTGGTGCGGCTCAACGATTCTCGGTGTTCGCGGCTGGCGTGCGCGTCGGCGCAGACGCCACTGCGGGCGAGCTGCCAGCGCAGGAGCGCGTCGTAGCCGTTGCCGCTGAGGACGGTGCTGCGTTTGCCCGCGAGGATGGTTTCGGTGCGGCAATCGGCGTGGGTGATGGTCAAGCCGGAGCTGCCGAGGTCGTAGAGCATCACCGAGTCGGTGGCGGGCAGCAGGCCGGTGAACCGCAGATAGCGCAACTGGGCGAGTGGTTCGTCGACGATCGCGAAGTCGGCCTGGCCCGCGGCCGCTCTGATCGCGTCGGCCTGTAGTTCGCTGCGGCAGGTGACAGCGGTGCCGGAGACGTACTCGTCGCGTTCGGCCGCCGCCGCGCGCATGCGGTGGATCGCGGTGAGTACCGATTCCTCCACCGAGCCCCCGGCCCGGCGCGGCACCTGGATCCGGTCGATGGGCGGCATGTGGGGCTGATCGGAATGGGTCAACACGGCACGGGCTCCACCCGCGCCCGCCGATACCCCGAGGATCAGCACCATGGGCTACATGGTGGACCTTTTCGCGCTAGCTGCCAAGGGAATCGGCCGAAGATTCCTCCGTCGATTGCCAGGTCGCGTGGAATGCGAGGTTTTCCGGGTCATCGGCGTCGAAATCGCCGGCGGCGTGCCGGAACTGTGCCAGCAGTCGTACCAGATCGCGGCCCTGGTCGGGTGGCAGACCGGGTTCGGCGAACACCTCGGCGTTCAGCGCCGCCGTGGCATCGGCCACGGATTTCCTTCCCGCGCTGGTGATTTCGATGAGAGTGGCCCGGCGGTCACTGGGGTGCGGGACGCGAACAACCAGTCCGGCGGCTTCGAGTCGATCGACGGTGTTGGTCACGCTCGTCGGATGCACCTGCAGCCGCGCACTGGCCTTGGCCATCGGCAGGGCGCCGGTGCGGCTGAAACTGAGCAATTGCAGGAGTTCGTAGCGGGAGAACGTCAGACCGGAAGGCTTGAGCGCCTCGTCCACGCGCGCCATCACGATCTGCTGTGCCCGAACCAGCGAGGTCACCAGCGCCATCCCATCGGCGACCGACTCCCAGCCGTGGGCGACCCACTGCCGGTAAGCCTCGGCGATCGGGTCATGGGAGAGCGGTCTGGGCCGTGACATGAAAACGATCATTCCACGACCCAGCCGCTTTTCCCCACAGAGCGAGCGGCGGGAATTGAACCCGCGTAAACGGCTTTGCAGACCGTTGCCTTGCCACTCAGCCACGCCCGCCTCGCCATTTATCGTGCCGTGTGCCGGTGCCAACGGCGAGGGTTGGGATCAGTGTGATCGCAATGATCAGTAGGCGGCGGGTGCCTGATCAGAGACCGTTGGGGGAGCCGACGGCCACTACAAGGACGACTCGCCACCCTGTCGGTGTCCTGTGTCACACTCGTCCGCGATGAGCCGCCACACGACTTTCCGGTACTGCCTCGACCCCACGGTCGAGCAGTCCGTTGTGCTCACCCGGCACGCCGGGGCGGCCCGGTTCGCGTTCAACCAAAGCCTCGCTTTCGTGAAAACCGCTCTCACCAAACGTAAAACCTGCCCAGAGCATCCGGTCCCGTGGACCCGGTTCGATCTGATCAACGCGTTCAACACCTGGAAGAAGTCCGAAGCCGCAGGACGGGTCTTCGCTGTCGGCGCGGACAGGGTCGCCGAGATTCAGGTGACCGGGTTGGCGTGGCGTACCCAGGTAAGCCAACAAGTCTTCGAGGAAGCTGCCGTCGACTGTGGTCGAGCCCTGATCGCCTTCTCGGACTCCCGGACCGGCAAACGTGCAGGTAGGAGGGTCGGATTTCCCCGGTTCAAGAAGAAGTCCGCAACCGTCCCGGCGTTTCGGATCCGGAATAAACACACCAAGGCCGGATGGACAGCGATCCGAATCGGTGGTGGCCAGATCGCGCGGTCGGTGACGTTGCCTGGGATCGGTGCGATCCGGGTGCGCGATGACACCCGCCGACTGCGGCGGATGCTCACCAAGGGACGGGCGAAGATTCTCTACGTCACCATCTCCTTCCGGGCGCGCCGCTGGTGGATCAGTCTGGCCACCGAAGCATCCGATCTGCACCCGGCTCACCATCACCAGCAGCGAGAACACAACGATGACGATGGTTGGGTCGGGATCGACCGCGGGTTGGGAGTTTTCTCCGTTGCCGCGACCGCCGACGGAGCCGAAGTCGCCCGCACCGACGGCGCGCCCAAACCCTTGGTTACCGAGCTGGATCGGCAACGCCGTCTGGCGAAGTCGTTGTCGCGAAAACGGAAGGGGTCGCTCAACCATCGGCAGGCCGCCGCCCGGCTGGGACGCCACCATCGTCGAGTCGCTGATGTTCGCCGTCATTTCGCCCATCAGGTCGCTAACAAGCTGGTCAAAACCCACGACCGGCTCGTGATCGAAGACTTGAATGTGGCGGGGATGCTCGGCAACCGTTATTTGGCACGCGCGATCAGCGATGCCGGATGGGCCGACTTCGCCCGCCTGTTGTCCTACAAACAGGCATGGCGCAGCGGCGCACTCGCGACAGCGGATCGCTGGTACCCGTCGAGTAAAAAGTGCTCTGCCTGCGGCACAATCAACCCAACCCTGTCTTTGGATGATCGAGTATTCTTCTGCGGGTGTGGTTTTCGGGCAGATCGTGATCACAACGCGGCAGTCAACCTCGCCAAATGGCCGACGACGCAACAGGACTTCTCACGATCCCCGGACCCCCGAGCAGGAGGCCGGGTAACCAAAGTCCGCCGACGGGAAGGCACTGACCGACTCCTTGTAGGTGTCGGTGAAACCGGCCCGGTAGAAGCGGGAACCGACGTTCACGCCACGCTTGTGGCGTAAACCGACGACGCCCGAGAAGGGCGGTGTCTGGAAACCATCCGGATTTCCAGACATGCTGGAAACCACTCAGCCGCGCCTTGGTCACGAGGTTCGGGATCGGTGTGATCGCAATGGTCAGTAGGCGACGGCGGGGCCGTGGACGGTAAGGCGGACGCGGTCGCCGGTGGCGGGGGCGTCGATGCCGGTGCGGCGGACGCGCACGGTGCCCGCGCCCTCGGCGAGATCGATGGTCAAGATGACGTCGGGGCCGCGGAAGTCGACTGCGGTGACTCGGCCGGAGTGTGCTTCGTCGGCGGTGATCACCTGGGCGGCGAGCTGTTCGGGGCGGATCATCAGGGTCACTTCGCCGGTGGGGGCGCCTGGCTGGACCGGAACGGGGCCGAGCACGGACTTGGCGATATCGGCTTCGCAGAGGGCATCGAGCAGGACGCAATCGCCGAGGAAGCGGGCGGTGAACAGGTCGGCGGGCTGGTGATAGACCTGCTGCGGCGGCCCGACATGAGTGAACCGGCCCGCGCGCATGACGGCGACCTGTTCGGCGAAGCTGAGCGCTTCCTCCTGGTCGTGGGTGACCAGAATGCTGGTCATGCCCGCGGCGCGCAGCGTGTCGGCCACGGCCTGGCGGGTGGTGGCGCGCAGGCCCGTGTCGAGGGCGCTGAACGGTTCGTCGAGCAGCATGAGGTCGGGCTTGCGAGCGAGTGCGCGAGCCAGGGCCACACGCTGCTGCTGGCCGCCGGAGAGTTGATGAGGTTTACGGTCCGCGTAGTCGGCGTCGAGGGAGACCATCGCCAGGAGTTCGATGACGCGAGGGCGATCGCGGCCGGGGCGAAGGCGGTCGATGGCGCCGCGCAGGCCGGTGCGCAGGCCGTAGGCGATATTGTCGGCGACACTCAGGTGCGGGAACAGGGCGCCGTCCTGGGCGACGTAACCGATTCGCCTGCGCTGTGGTGGTACGCAAATATCTTGGTGGACAACGGTTTCCGATCCAAGTTGCACCGAACCTGTATCGGGGCCCTCGAATCCGGCGATCACCCGAAGCAAGGTGGTCTTGCCGCAGCCGGACGCGCCGACCACCGCCGCGGCCGTGCCGTTGGGTACGTCGAGGTCGATGTGATCGAGAACCTTGGTGGCACCGAAGTTCTTCGAAACCCCTTCGACGACAAGCCGACTCATGCTGCGTCCTTCCGGAATGCCCGCGATCCACTACGCGCGCCCGCGGACGGATGCGGTCGGCTCATCCGACACGCTCGGGCGTCGTGCGTGGTTGCTACAGCCGCCGTGCTCATACTCCCGCAGCCTTTCGTGACTGCGTGAACAGCAGGTATGTCACCGGTACCGCGGCGATGATCATGATCAGGGCGTACGGTGCGGCGGCCGCGTAATCGAGTTCGCCCGACTTCGCCCAGAACTGCATGGCCAAAGTGCGGGTGCCGGTGGGTGCCAGGAGCAAGGTTGCGGTGAGTTCGGTTGACACCGCGACGAATACGAGCGCGGCAGCCGAGGCAGCGGCGGGCGCTGTCATGCGCAGGGTCACCCGGAAGAAGGTGGTCGAAGCCGATTCGCCCAGCGATCGTGAGACCTCTTCGAGGCCGACCGGTATTTGTGCCAGTCCGGCACGCACGCTCACGAGCGCGCGGGGCAGGAACATCAGTGCGTAGGCGATCACGACCAGTGACACCGTCTGATACAGCGGCGGTGTCCAGCGGATGGTGACGGTCACCAGGGCGAGTGCGATCACGATGCCCGGCAGCGAACTGGTGATGTAGTTGGCACCCTCGATCAGCCGGGCGAAGGCACTCGTCGAGCGCACCGCGATCCAGGCGACGGGGAAGGCACACAGTGTGGTGACCAGGGCGGCGGCAGCGGCCAGGCCGATCGTTTGGCCCAGCGCCGCACCGATTTCCGCGCAATCCCATACCGCCGATCCGCCCAGCCACAGCCAACGCCCGATCGTCCACAGCGGCACGCCGAGCGCACCGACGACCACCGCCGCGAGTGCGCCGAACAGCGGCACCCGCAGCCCACCCAACGCGATCGGCCGCCCGGCCCGCGCCGCGCCACCGCCCAGCCGGGCATAGCGCGCATCGCCGCGCAGCAGCGACTCCCCACCGAGCAGGGCCAGGCAGCACAGCACGAGCACCCCCGCGAGCATGCTGCCCGCCGGACCGGCGAAACTGCTCTGGTACTGCTCGAAGATCGCCGTGGTGAACGTGTCGAAACGCAGCATCACGAACGCGCCGTATTCGGCGAGTAGATGCAGGCCGATCAGCAGCGCGCCGCCGAGCAAGGCCAATCGCAACTGCGGCAACGTGATCCGCCAGAAGACCGCCACCGGCCCCGAGCCCAGCGCCCGCGCCGATTCCTCGATCGCCGGATCGAGCCTGCGCAGCGTGGCCGCGACCGGCAGGTACACCAGCGGAAAATACGACATCGTCGCCACGATCACGGCGGCCGACAGCCCGTGCATCGACGGGAAGACGCTCACCCACCCATAACTGTTGACGAACGCGGGCACCGCGAGCGGGGCGACCAGCACCGGCCCCCACCAGGCCCGTCCCGGCACATCGGTGCGCTCGACCAGCCAGGCCAGCCCGATCCCGAGCACCACACAGACCGGCACCGTGCACACCACCAGCAGCGCGGTGTTCTCCAGCAGCTCACCCACCCGCGGCCGGAACACCAGCGCGGCAGCCTCACTCAGTCCGGTGTCGAACAGCACCGAGACGATGTAGCCCAGCGGCACGAAAGTCGCCGCCGTCAGCACCAGCGCGACGAGCGTGCCGAACACCCCGGGCCGACCGACCCGGGGTGTCGACTTCGCTAGGGCGGCACGCACTTACAGCAGCCCGGCCTCGGTCATCAGCTGGGTGACCTTCTTCGCGTCGAGCTTGCTCGGATCGATCGCGGGTGCCTGCAGGTCGGCCAGTGGCGGCAAGGCGGGGTTCGCGGCGACATCGCTGGCCACCGGGTACTCCATCGAATCGCCGTCGCGCAGCACCTCCTGGCCCTTCTTCGCGGTGATGAAGGCCAGGAACTTCTGCGCGGACTCCTGCTTCTTGCTCGACTTCAGCACGCCGGCGCCCGACACGCTGACGAAGGCGCCGGGGTCCTGGTTCTTGAAGTAGTGCAGCGCCGTGTTCGCGCTGCCCTCCTTGGTCTTGGCCTGGTCGCGGTACCAGTAGTAGTGGTAGATCACGCCACCATCGGGATTGCCCCCGTTGACCGCCTTCATGGTCGCGACATTGTTCTGCAGGCTGGTCGCGTTGGCCTTCATGCCACGCAGCCAGGCGCGGGTGACGTCCTCGCCCTTCAAGGCGAGCAAACCTGCCACGATCGCCTGGAAGTCGGCGCCGGATGTGCCCGCCGCCCAGCGGCCCTGCCACTGCGGCTGCGCGAGATCCAGCAGCGAGGCGGGCAGCCCGGTGGTCTGGAGCTTGTCCTTGTTGTAAACGAAAACCGTTGCGCGAGCAGCGACTCCGGTCCACTTGCCGGTGGACGGCCGGTACTGGGCAGGCACCTGGTCGAGGGTGGCCTTGTCGACATCGGCGAACAGGCCCGCGTTCTCCACCAGCGCCATGGCGGGGGAATTCTCGGTGAGGAAGGCGTCGGCGGGGGAGTTGGCGCCCTCGGCGACGAGCTGGTTGCCGAGCGCGGTGTCACCACCCTGCCGCAGGGTGACCTTGATGCCGGTCTCCGCGGTGAACGCCGCGACCCACTCCTTGGTGAGCGACTCGTGCTGGGCGTTGTAGACGGTGATCTCGTCGGCGCTGCCCGAGGAGGAGGAGCAGGCGCTGAGGCCGAGCGTCGCCACGGCGACCGCCATCAGCCCGGCCAGGGGTTTCCAACTGCGCGAGGTCATTCGCGTCCTTCCACCAAGGATCCCCATCCTATGATGAGGCTTACCTAAGGAAGATACCCCGCGTGACGTGCGGGGATGCGTACGACCGGCGAAATCAGGTGACGGTGGTTCCGGGCGATGCCGGGAGCCCTCGCCGGGTGTTCGGTCAGTGTTTGTTGGCCGGCGCCGAGCAGATCTTCCAGGTGCCGTCTTCCTTGGTGAGGTGCTCCTCGGTGCTCGACTCGGTATCGGGTTCCTCGCCCTCCACCGACAGCGTCAACTGTCCGGTCACCGTCGCTTTCGCATTGTCACCGGTGATGACGATGTCTTTGACATCGTCGATGGTCACCTGGACGGTCGCCTTGTCGAACTGCTCGCGCTGCTCGGTGGTGAGATTGTCGATCTCGGTGCGGTCGGCCTGGCAGGCCAGCTGCGCGGCGGCGATGAAACCCTCGGAATCGAGCGTGTCGTAGAAATCGCGCACCGCGACATCGATCTGCGTCTCGTCTGACGACAACGGCGTACGCCCCTGCATCGTGAGCACTACGCCGGTAACCACGGCGCCGATCACCACCAGCGCGACAACACCGAGCGCGATGAACAACCCGGTCCGCTTCTTCTTCGGCGCAGGCGGCGGCGCGAACACATCGGGCCCACCCGGATACTCGGGCCCCGGCGGCCCCCCGGTCCCGGACCCCGCATGCGGATACCCCGGCGGCCCGGACGGCATCCCCGGATCGACGGGCTCTTGTGGATTCGTCATGGCAACGCTCCTGATGTCATCGGGGGCGTTGACCCCCAAAACCTATGGAACCGTGCGAGATCAAACCAAAATCGAAACTGGGTACACCAAGCTTTCGGCGTACCGTAGCCTGCCGATCCGGTCCGGCCAAATTCGGCCGATCATCCGCCACGCTGCGCGAAACCCCCTCTTGTCATCCTGCGCGCACTCAGCTGTCGCGGATGTCGGCGCTGGATCGATCACGGCTCGACTTCGGCCTCTCGGCTCGCCCTCGATGCGCGCCAACTCTCGATGAATCGCTCGGCGGACTCGGCGGAGATCTCCTCGTGCGGCTCGTCCGTTCCGGGGTCGTAGTGGTTACCGGCAGTCAGCGCAGGCCGGCACGACGACACCCTGATTGATTGACTAGTCAGTCAATCAATTGTTAGCCTGATGACCATGGCCCGCACTGCCGATCCCGCACTTCAAGCCCAACGTCGCGCTGCCATTACCGGCGCCGCAGCGGTGCTGTTCGCCGAGCGGGGCTTCGACGCCACCCCCGTGACCGCGATCGCTCATGCCGTCGGCCTCAGTTCCGCGACGGTGTTCCACTATTTCGGTGACAAGCGTGGTGTGTTCCGGGCGATCTTCGAGCAAGATCTCGCCACATCAAGAGCGCTCGTCGAACGCCACAGCGAGCCGGGAGATCCACTCGCGGCGATTCTCGACATGGTGGCCGAACTCGTCGAACCCGCCACAGACCCCGCGGCGGCTGGGCTCGTGGTGGAGGTGATCCGGCAAGTCGGACACGACCCGCTCCTCGCCACGATCCTCGAGGAGAACGACGGCATAGTGAATGCGGGACTGACGCACCTGCTGCGTCGGGCACACGATTTGATCGACCCCGCACTCGACCCTTCCGCGACCGCGACGTGGATTCGCGCAATCGCCGATTCGGCGTTCCTGTACGCCAGCGATCCCGGCGCGGTGGAGCCGGTCGACACAATCCGCACGATTGTGCTGCGCTACCTCACCGGACACGAGGAACGGGCATCGAATGACCAAGCGTGACGCGACCCGAATCGCTATCGCCCCCGCAGCCCCGTGGACACTCGCCGCGGTCTGCGCCGTCGCCGGGTTCGGGCTCGGTTTCGCTGCACCCCCGATGTCGCGCTGGGCCGTCAACACCTGGCCCACCGTGCCCGGACCACTCGAGATCCTCGCTGAACTCCCCACAACCTGGTCGGTACCGATCCTCACCATCGTCGGCATCGCCGCAGGCGTCGTGCTCGCCCTCCGTGCAATCGGTGAATCCCTCGCTATCACAGTCGATTCCGACGGCGTACTCCTGAGCGTGGACGCTGACGAACTCTACATTCCTCGATCGAAGGTGCACGCGGTGTTCCGCGAGGGCAAGGACCTGGTTCTCATCGACTCGACGGAGCGCGAACTCGCCCGACGCAACGCTGACGACCTGGACGCACGCGCGGTCACCGACGCATTCAGCGCACATCGCTATCCCTGGACCGATGCCAACCCCCATGAAGGCACGTTCACCCGTTGGACCAATGGACACCCCGACCTCGACGAACAGGCCCACGAGCTTCTTCGTCGGCGTCGAAGCGCTCTGTCCGACAACGAGTCCGACACCGCATCGGACCTCCACCGGCGCCTGCAGGCGCTGGGCATCATCGTGCGCGATCGCGACAAGCGACAGGAGTACCGGCGGGTGACATGAGAGATCCTCGCGCACGCAGCGGCCGGGAACCGCACGGAAGTGCGGACATTCGGATTCAGCGAGCAGGCGAGACAGTGCGTAGCGTGCACACCCGGAGCATCCTGAAATGCCGATGACCGAGGATGCTCAGCCGCTCCATACCGACGAAAAAGGCCCCCGCCAGCTGATGCGCTGGTCGGGGGCCTTCTTCGTGTGTGCCCTCGGCAGGAATCGAACCTGCGGCCTTCTGCTCCGGAGGCAGACGCTCTATCCCCTGAGCTACGAGGGCGGGATAGATGCCGGTCGCGGTGAGGCGATCGGGCAGCGACAGCGTATCGCATCGAGTGCGGTGCGCCAAAAACCGTGCCGGACCGGGGGTTGGGCCGGTCCGGCCGCGGTGGTCACTCGAAGGGCAGGGGTGTGGCGTTGCGAGTGGCGAGCATGGTGGTCATCAGCTGGGATTCGCCCTCTTGGGTTTTCGACATGGTGGCGGCCAGGGTGCGGACCGCGGTGGTGTCGGCGTGCTCGGCGGCGTAGTCGAGCATCGGGACTCCGCCCTGGTGGTGGCGCAGCATCAGTTGCAGGAACATCGTGTCGAGGGCGGGGCCGGTGGACTGGCGAAGCGCGGTCATCTCCTCCTGGCTCGCCATCCCTGGCATCGACTGCATCGGGCCCGACATCGCGGGTCCGGCCGTCGCACCGCCGTGGTGGCCGGTGCTGCCGTGCTCGTCGGTCATCCAGCCCATGTAGCCGTCGACGTTCTGGTTGGACTCGCCCCACAGTTGCAACCAGGCCTGCATGCGGCCGATCTGGTTCTGCTGGGTGGTCAGGATGTCGTAGGCGAGGCGGCGCACGTCGTTGTCGGTCGAGGCGATCAGCGCCACCCCGGCCATGTCGACGGCCTGCGCGTGGTGGGCCGACATGTCCTGGCTGAAACCGATATCGACAGCGCTCGGCTCGGGTTCGGAGTTCTTCTCCAGCGGCATCCGCAACAGCACGCCCGCCACCGCGCCCAGCAGCAGCAGACCGATCGCGCCGAGGACGAGCACCGCCCCGGCCGGGCGTCGTGCGCTCGGCTCGGGTGCGATGTCGTCGGGTTCGACCGTGCTCTCTTCCTGCGCGCTCACTACTGACCCGAGGGCAGGCCGCCCGGCACCGGGATGTTCGGCAGGCCGGGGATGCCGGAGCCGGTGCCGCCGCCGCCGAGTTCGGTCGCGTCGGGGGTCAGGCCCTTACCGTCCATCGGCACCGCTTCCGGACCGTAGGGGGTGGAGTCGAACGGCGGCGGGTTGTTCGCGTCGAAGATCGGGTTCGAGCAGCTCGCGCCGACCTCGGGGTAGGCGTAGGGGTTCTCGCGCAGGGCGGAGATGAACTGCTTGATTCGCGCGTCGTCGGCGTTGTCCAGCTTGAGCTGGTGGCCCCACGACTGCAGCGAGATCGCCGAGTCCAGACCCGGGTACGGCGACATCAGCGAGTACTGACGGCCCTTGACGAAGTTCGACAGCTTCTCGACACCGGCCGCGTCGACCTTGTCGGGGTTGTACGTGATCCAGATCGCACCGTGCTCGAGCGAGTGCACCGCGTTCTCCATGCGGATCGGCTTGGCGTACACGGTGCCCGTGCAGTTCGCCCACGCGCCGTCGTGCGGGCCACCGAAGGCGGGGGTCTTGTCGTAGGCCACGCGCTGGCTGGCGGTCACGTGCAGGCCGGCCGGGTACTCCGACTTCACGACGCCGTCGATCTTGGCCGACGGGTCCTGGTTCTCCTTGGAGGGCACCCATTCCTTGAGGTCGGTCTGGGCTTCGCGGATCGCGGCCTGGTCCAGGTACTTGGGCACCAGGCTGTAGGCCAGCAGGCCGATCAGCGCGACGATGGCAACGCCGGCGCCGAGAAGGGCCCATGGCGTGTCCCGCTTCTTGCCCGGAAGGTTGCTCTTGCGGGTCTTGCGGGACGGAGACGACTTCCCCGCGGCCCGCACGGCCTTGGCTGATGTGGCGCTGGTCCTGCTAGGCATCGCTCGTTGTGCTCTTTCGACGTGTGGATCGGTGGGTTCATGGCGGGCGGTCGTGGTTGCAAGGGGCCCAGCCAATAGGATAGAGACTCGTGACTCCAGCTGACCTTGCAGATCTCCTTCGTACCACCGCGGCGAAGGTGCTTGTCGAACGCGGACTGGACTCGTCGGTCCTGCCCGAGCAGGTCACAGTGGAGCGCCCGCGCAACCCCGAACACGGCGACTATGCCACGAATGTGGCCATGCAGGTGGCCAAGCGGGTCGGAACCAACCCTCGCGAGCTGGCCGGCTGGCTGGCCGAGGCGCTGTCGGCGACCGAGGGCATCGATGTGGCCGAGATCGCCGGTCCCGGCTTCCTGAACATCCGTCTCGCCGCCTCGGCGCAGGGCGCGATCGTGAGCCAGATCCTGGCCGCGGGTGACATCTACGGCACCGGGTTCGCGCTGGCGGGTACCAAGATCAACCTCGAATTCGTCTCCGCGAACCCGACCGGGCCGGTGCACCTCGGTGGCACTCGCTGGGCCGCGGTCGGTGACGCGCTGGGTCGCATCCTGGCCGCTCAGGGCGCCGACGTGACCCGGGAGTACTACTTCAACGACCACGGCGCGCAGATCGACCGCTTCGCGAAATCCCTCGTAGCGTCCGCGCTGGGCGAGCCGACCCCCGAGGACGGGTACGCGGGCGAGTACATCGCCGAGATCAGCGCGGGCATCGTCGCCGCGCATCCCGACGTGCTCACCCTGTCCGCGGACGAGCGTCACGAGGTGTTCCGCAGCGAAGGCGTGCAGCAGATGTTCGCCCAGATCCGGGCGGACCTGCACGAGTTCGGCACCGATTTCGACGTGTACTTCAACGAGAGCGAACTGTTCGCCTCGGGCGCCGTCGAACAGGCCGTCGAGCAGCTCAAGAACTCGGGCAACCTGTACGAGAAAGACGGTGCGTGGTGGATCGCCAGCACCGAATACGGCGACGACAAGGACCGCGTGGTCCTCAAGAGCGACGGCAACGCCGCCTACATCGCCGGTGACATCGCCTACTTCCAGAACAAGCGTGGCCGCGGCTTCGACCTGGCCATCTACATGCTCGGCGCCGACCACCACGGCTACATCGGCCGGTTGAAGGCCGCCGCGGCCGCGTTCGGCGACAACCCCGACACCGTCGAGGTGCTGATCGGCCAGATGGTGAATCTGGTGCGCGACGGCGTCGCCGTGAAGATGAGCAAGCGCGCCGGCACCGTGGTGACCCTCAACGACCTGGTCGAGCAGATCGGCGTCGACGCCTCGCGCTACTCGCTGGTGCGTTCCTCGGTGAACTCGAGCATCGACATCGACCTCGACCTGTGGACCAAGGCGAGCAGCGAGAACCCGGTCTACTACGTCCAGTACGCGCACTCGCGGACCAACAGCATCATCGGCAATGCCGCGAAGTATCCCGAATTCGCTTCTGTGGAACCGGATTTCGCGCTGATGACGTCGGGTCGCGAAGGTGATCTGATCCGCACCCTCGGCGACTTCCCGCGCGTGGTCGCCACCGCCGCCGATACCCGCGAGCCGCACCGCATCGCCCGCTACCTCGAAGAACTGGCCGGTGTCTACCACCCGTTCCAGTCCGACGACGACATGCGCGTGCTCCCCAAGGGCGACGACGCCGTCACCGAACTCAACGCGGCCCGGCTCGAACTGGTCAAGGCGACCCGTCAGGTGCTGGCCAACGGCCTGGCCCTGCTCGGCGTGAGCGCACCGGAGCGCATGTGAACACCGGCATTCTTTTCAGAGAGGACGCACCGAAATGAGTGCACACCCGGCCGGTCCCCGGCACGCAGAGATCCCGCACGCACCGAGTCTGGCCGAGCGCCCGACCGACCCGAGGGAGATGATCGACCTCCCCGCGAACGTCTGGCCGCGCAATGCCGCGCGCGCTGACGACGGTGTGGTCGCGCTGGCGGGCGTGCCCGTCACCGCGCTCGCCGAGCAGTTCGGCACGCCGCTGTTCGTGATCGACGAGGACGACTTCCGCTCGCGCTGCCGCGACATGGTCGCCGCGTTCGGGCCGAATGCCCGCGTGCACTACGCGTCCAAGGCGTTCCTGTGCGGCGAGATCGCGCGCTGGATCCGCGACGAGGGCCTGTCCCTCGACGTGTGCTCCGGCGGCGAGCTGGCGGTCGCGCTGAACGCCGGGTTCCCGGCCGAGCGGATCGCGCTACACGGCAACAACAAGTCGGTGCCCGAGCTCGAAGCGGCCGTCGCGGCCGGTGTCGGTCACGTGGTCGTCGACTCGCTCTACGAGGTCGAGCGGCTCGAAGCGGTCGCCGGTGCGGCGGGCGTGGTGCAGGACGTGCTGGTCCGCGTGACCGTCGGCGTCGAGGCGCACACCCACGAATACATCTCCACCGCGCACGAGGACCAGAAGTTCGGCTTCTCGATCGCCGGTGGCGACGCCATGGAAGCGCTGGCCCGTGTCTTCGAGGCCGACAACCTGCGCCTGGTCGGCCTGCACAGCCACATCGGCTCGCAGATCTTCGAACTCGACGGCTTCGAGATCGCCGCACGCCGCATGCTCGGCCTGCTGCGCGAGGCCATCGACAAGTTCGGCATCGACCGCACCGCGCAGATCTCGACCCTGGATCTGGGTGGCGGTCTCGGCATTTCGTACCTGCCGAACGACAACCCGCCGCCGCTGGGCGAGTTCGCCACCAAGCTGCGCGCCCTGGTGGCAGCCGAGGCCGCCCGTGCCGGGCTGCCGGAGCCGACCATCGCCGTGGAGCCGGGCCGTGCCATCGCGGGCCCCGGCACCGTCACCCTCTACGAGGTCGGCACCATCAAGGATGTCGAACTCGACGGTGGCGCGCGCCGTCGCTACGTCAGCGTGGACGGCGGGATGAGCGACAATATCCGCCCCGCGCTGTACCAGGCCGACTACGATTGCCGTCTGGTCTCGCGCTCGTCGGACGCTCATGCCGTCGTCGCGCGTGTGGTCGGAAAGCATTGCGAGAGTGGCGATATCGTCATTCGTGACACCTGGATGCCCGCCGATGCCGCCCCCGGCGACCTGGTGGCCGTCGCGGCGACCGGCGCGTACTGCTACTCGATGTCGAGCCGCTACAACCTGCTCACCCGACCCGCCGTGGTCGCGGTACGAGACGGTGCGGCTCGTCTGATTCTGCGCCGGGAAACGGTGGCGGACCTGCTCAGCCTGGAGGTGGAAGAATGAACGGCACCAACGATGCGGGGCGTCCACTCGGCGTAGCCGTGCTCGGGATGGGCACCGTCGGCACCGAGGTGGTTCGCGTGCTGCGCGAGCACGCCGATGACCTGCGTTCGCGCGTCGGAGCGCCGCTCGTGCTGCGCGGTGTCGCGGTGCGCGACATCAGCAAGGACCGCGGTCTGCCCGCCGAGCTGCTCACCACCGACGCCGCCGCGCTCGTCGCCCGCGACGACGTGGACCTGGTCGTCGAGGTCATGGGCGGCATCGACCCCGCCCGCAAGCTGATCGGCGACGCGCTCAGCGCGGGCAAGTCCGTCGTCACCGCGAACAAGGCGCTGCTGGCCGACTACACCGGCGAACTCGCCGCCGCCGCCGAGCGCAGCCGCGCCGACCTGTACTTCGAGGCCGCCGTCGCCGGGGCGATCCCGGTGGTCCGGCCGCTGATCCAGTCGCTCTCGGGTGACCGGGTGAACAAGGTCGTCGGCATCGTCAACGGCACCACCAACTTCATCCTCTCCGCGATGGACGAGACCGGCGCCGCCTACGACGACGTGCTCGCCGAGGCCACCGCCCTCGGGTACGCCGAGGCCGACCCCACCGCCGATGTCGAGGGCTACGACGCCGCCGCCAAGGCCGCGATCCTGGCCTCGCTGGCGTTCCACACCCGCGTGACCGCGGCCGATGTCTACCGCGAAGGCATCTCCAAGATCACCGCCGAAGACCTGGAGACCGCGTCGGCCGTCGGCTGCACGGTCAAGCTGCTCGCCATCTGCGAGCGCGTCTCGGCCGGTCCGGGCGAGCCGACGCTGGAAGAGGGCGGCAAGGATCGCGTCTCGGTGCGCGTCTACCCTGCGCTCATCCCGCGCAAGCACCCCCTCGCCTCGGTCAACGGCGCGTTCAACGCTGTTGTCGTCGAAGCCGACAACGCCGGTCGCCTGATGTTCTACGGGCAGGGTGCCGGTGGCGCCCCCACCGCGTCGGCCGTGCTCGGTGACCTGGTGATGGCCGCGCGTAACAAGTTCTACGGTGGTCGCGCGCCCGGCGAATCGGTTTATGCTGAGCTGCCGATCGCGCCGATCGGCGACACCCCCACCCGCTACCACGTGAACCTGCAGGTGGAGGACCGTCCCGGCGTCCTCGCCGCGGTCGCGGACACTTTCGCCCAGCACGGGGTGAGCATCTCCACCGTGCGTCAGCAGGGCCACGGCGACGGCGCCCGGCTCGTGGTCGTCACCCACCATGCGGTGGAGTCGTCGCTGGCAGATACTGTCGCAGTACTGGCTGAGATGGAATCCGTCACAGCTGTGACCAGCGTTTTGAGATTGGAAGGCACCGAAGAATGACGAACGGCATCGCCCCCCAGACGGGTGTGCACTCGCGCTGGCCCGGTCTGATCGCTGCCTACCGCGACCGCTTGGCCGGTGCGGCCGACTGGGAGCCGGTGACCCTGTTCGAGGGCGGTACCCCGCTGGTCCCCGCGCCGCACCTGTCCGCGCTCACCGGGTGCGAGGTGTATCTCAAGGTCGAGGGTGCCAACCCCACCGGGTCGTTCAAGGACCGCGGCATGACGATGGCGATGACCGACGCCAAGTACCGCGGCCAGAAGGCCGTGCTGTGCGCGTCGACCGGCAACACCTCGGCCTCGGCCGCGGCGTACGCCACCCGCGCGGGCATGGAGTGCGCGGTGCTGATCCCGCAGGGCAAGATCGCGATGGGCAAGCTGGCCCAGGCCGTGATGCTCGGCGCCAAGATCATCCAGGTCGAGGGCAACTTCGACGACTGCCTCGAGCTGGCGCGCAAGGTGACCGCCGAGTTCCCGCAGGTCGGCCTCGTGAACTCGGTGAACCCGGCGCGGATCGAAGGCCAGAAGACCGCCTCGTTCGAGATCTGCGACGTGCTCGGCAAGGCACCCGATGTGCACGTGCTGCCGGTCGGTAACGCGGGCAACATCACCGCCTACTGGCGTGGCTACCGCGAATACCACGCCGACGGCATCACCTCGGTGCTGCCGCGCATGCTCGGCGTGCAGGCCGCCGGTGCCGCGCCGCTGGTCAACGGCGCGCCGGTGAAGGACCCGGAGACCATCGCGACCGCGATCCGGATCGGCGCCCCGGCGTCGTGGAACGGTGCGATGGAGGCCAAGGAGCAGTCCGGTGGTGCGTTCCGCGCGGCCACCGACGACGAGATCCTGGCCGCCTACCGCCTCGTCGCCGCGAAAGAGGGCGTCTTCGTCGAGCCCGCCTCGGCCGCGAGCGTGGCCGGGCTGCTGGCCGCGCGCGCGGAAGGCTGGCTGGATTCGGGGCTGACCGTCGTGTGCACCGTCACCGGCAACGGTCTCAAGGACCCCGACAACGCGCTGGCCGGAATGCCCGAGGTCAAGCCGATCGCCGTCGACCCGATCGCCATCGCCCGCGAACTCGAGCTGGCCTGAGTTGGCCGCACCCGAGCCCACGCTGATGACAGCGACCCTGCCCGCCGGTCTCGAAGTGACCGTGCGTGTTCCCGCCTCCACGGCCAATCTCGGTCCCGGATTCGATTGCCTGGGAATGGCATTGGGCATCTACGACGAAATCGTGGTGCGCACCACCGAATCGGGACTCGACATCCGGGTGGAGGGTGAAGGCGCCGACGACGTGCCTTGGGGCCCAACGCATCTGGTGGTCCGCGCGATCGAGCGTGGACTGGAATCGCTTGGTGTGTGGGCCGACGGTCTCGACGTGGTGTGCCGCAACGTGATTCCGCACTCGCGTGGGCTGGGTTCGAGCGCGTCGGCCGTGGTCGGCGGGCTGGCCGCGGGCGCTGGGCTGGCCGCGAAGTTCGACCCCGAGCTGCGCATGGACGACGACCGGCTGGTGCAGCTCGCCTCGGAGTTCGAAGGCCACCCCGACAATGCCGCTGCCAGCGTGCTCGGCGCAATCGTGGTGTCGTGGACCGAAACCGATGCCGCGCAGGCCCGCGCCTACCGGGCCGTGCGGCTCACCCCGGCGCCCGCGCTGCGCCCGGTGGTCCTGATCCCGCAGGAGCGCTCCTCCACGGCGCACACCCGTGGGCTGCTGCCCGAGCAGGTGCCCCACGGTGACGCGGCGTTCAATGTCAGCCGGGCGGCGCTGGCCGTCGTCGCGCTGACCGAACGCCCCGATCTGCTGATGTCGGCCACCGCCGACCGGTTGCACCAAGCCCAGCGTGCCCCCGCGCTACCGCTGACAACCCAGTGGATCGCGCGGCTGCGCGCCGCGGGTATCGCCGCGACGGTCTCGGGCGCCGGCCCGACAATTCTGGCCTTGGCCACCGAAGAATTCCCCGATGACCTGCGCAAACAGGCGGAATTGGACGGTCTGCGGGTGGTCGAGCCGGGCATTGCAGACGGGGTATCGATCGGCTGACGGCGTGCCTGCCTTGCCGTTGTTCGCAATAGGCAGCTATTCTGAGCAAGTCCGTACATCGTGCGCATCAGACGCCGGTGCTTCATCAGGGCAATCGCTCCCCTCACCACTGTCTTCTGGTGGCGAAGGCCTCCGGTCCTCCCGCGGCGGGTAGTACGGCACAGGCGTCGAACATGGACGCATAATCCGAGCTCGGCATATGTTGCCGGGTCTACGGAACGGAACCCTCGAATCAGCACACGGCATTCGAGGGAAGGAAAGGACTTCCGTGACAGAAACGGACCTGCTCGCGACACCCGGGGTGGATTCCAACCCTACGAACTCGGGCAGCCGCGAAAGTGAATCCGGACAGATTTCGAAAATGAGCGAACAAACCGACGTCGCACGATCGGGGCTGACTGGAATGCTGTTGCCGCAGTTGCGCGCACTGGCGGGGGAGCTCGGTATCCGAGGTACCTCCGGAATGCGTAAGGGCGATCTCATCGCCGCTATCAAGGAAAATCAATCCGGAGCGCCTGCCAAGGGCGACAAGCCCGCCGCCGCCGTGACGGCCACCGCGCCTGTCGCGAACGACGCGCCCGCCAAGACCGAAGCGCCTGCCAAGTCCGAAGCGCCCGCGAAGGTGGATAAGCCCGCCAAGGCCGAGAAGCAGGCCGCGCCCGCCGAGAAGCAGGCTCCCGCCGAGGTCAAGGCCACCGAGGCCAAGACCGCCGAGGCTCCGGCCGCACCGGCCGCGACCGAGCAGGTCAAGACCGATGCCCCCGCCGACGCAGGCGAGGATTCCGGTCGCGATGGTGGTCAGCGTGGTCGTGGCAGGCAGCGCCGTGGGCGTGACCAGGCCCGTTCCGGTGGTGGCGACAATGCCCCCGCCGAGAACCGCGCCGAGGAGACCAAGCAGGCCGACAAGGCCGAGGGTGGCGACCAGGGCGAACGCCGACGCGATCGAGGCGACCGCAACGGCGCCGAGCGTGGCGAGCGTGGCGGTAACGATCGCAACGGCAACGACCGTGGCGAGCGCACCGGCGGTGGCGACCGTAATCAGAACGAGCGCAACCAGAATCAGAGCCAGAACGGCAACAGCGGCGGCAATCGCGGTCCCCGCGACGACCGCGGTGGTGACGACGAGGAAGGCGGCCGCGGTCGCCGGGGTCGTCGATTCCGTGAGCGTCGTCGTGGCCGTGACCGCGATGGTGGTCCCGTCGGCGGTGGCCAGAGCGAGGCCCGCGATTACGACATTCGCGAGGACGACGTTCTGCAGCCGGTCGCCGGCATTCTCGATGTCCTCGACAACTACGCGTTCGTGCGGACCTCCGGCTACCTCGCCGGCCCCAACGACGTGTACGTGTCGATGAACCTGGTCCGTAAGAACGGCCTGCGCCGCGGTGACGCGATCACCGGTGCGGTGCGTGCCCCGCGCGACGGCGAGCAGAACAACCAGCGACAGAAGTTCGACCCGCTGGTTCGCCTGGACACCATCAACGGCGGTGAGCTGGAGGCGGCGCGTCGTCGGCCGGAGTTCCAGAAGCTGACCCCGCTGTACCCGAACGAGCGGCTGCGCCTGGAAACGGCGCAGAACAAGCTCACCACGCGCGTGATCGACCTGATCATGCCGATCGGTAAGGGCCAGCGTGCGCTGATCGTGTCCCCGCCCAAGGCGGGTAAGACCACGATCATGCAGGACATCGCCAACGCGATCTCGATCAACAACCCCGAGTGCTACCTCATGGTTGTCCTGGTCGACGAACGTCCCGAAGAGGTCACCGACATGCAGCGTTCGGTGAAGGGTGAGGTCATCGCCTCCACCTTCGACCGGCCGCCGGGTGACCACACCTCCGTCGCCGAGCTCGCCATCGAGCGTGCCAAGCGTCTGGTGGAAATGGGCAAAGACGTTGTGGTGCTGCTCGATTCGATCACCCGATTGGGTCGTGCGTACAACAACTCCTCGCCTGCTTCGGGCCGCATCCTCTCCGGTGGTGTCGACTCGACCGCGCTGTACCCGCCGAAGCGTTTCCTCGGCGCGGCCCGCAACATCGAGAACGGTGGCTCGCTCACCATCATCGCCACGGCGATGGTGGAGACCGGTTCCACCGGCGACACGGTGATCTTCGAAGAGTTCAAGGGCACCGGCAACGCCGAGCTCAAGCTCGATCGCAAGATCGCCGAGCGGCGCGTGTTCCCCGCGGTGGACATCAACCCGTCGAGCACCAGGCACGACGAGCTGCTGCTCTCGCCCGACGAGATGGCGGTCGTGCACAAGCTGCGGCGTGTGCTGTCGGGTCTGGATTCGCACCAGGCGATCGATCTGCTGATGGATCGTCTGCGCAAGTCCAAGAACAACCTCGAGTTCTTGATGACGGTCTCCAAGACTGCACCGAGCGCTCTCGACGAGTGATCGTCTAGGACTGCGACAAGGGCTCCGCTTCGGCGGGGCCCTTGTTGTTTCCGGGGAACAAACTGGAGGTGGGGGGTGTTCTGAGTGGGTGCGGCCTGATCTGGCATACTGGACCGCTGTGTGTCTGCGAGTTCTCGCAGACTCCCGCCTAGTCGGTTCCGGTTCACGTACTCCACTCCATGGGGCTACGACCCGGCGACCATTATCGAGAGGACGCCCATGAAGGCAGGAATCCACCCCACGTACGTCGAGACCACCGTTGTGTGTGGTTGCGGCAACACCTTCCAGACTCGCTCCACCAAGGAGTCCGGCCAGATCTCGGTCGAGGTCTGCTCGCAGTGCCACCCGTTCTACACGGGCAAGCAGAAGATCCTCGACACCGGCGGCCGCGTGGCTCGCTTCGAGGCTCGCTACGGCAAGCGCGCGGGTGCCAAGAAGGCCGAAGACGCCTCCTAGTTACCTCAGCCGACGCCCGGTACTGCTCACGCAGGCCGGGCGTTGGTTTTTGGCGGCGCGGGCGCCGCGGTTCTCGGCCTGTCGGCCTCGATCTTCCCTCCCTCCGGGCACTCCTTCGTCGCACCCTCCAGTCAGTCCAGATCGAGGCGGCCGAGAAGGGCCTTCGGCCCGGTCAAGACCTCCCCAGCCGTGACCATTCAAGTAGGAGCTCAACGCATGGCCGACCAGACGGCTCCCTCCGCCATCGACGACGTGCTGGCCGAGTACTCGGGCCTCGAGGCTCAGCTCGCCGATCCGTCGTTGCACAACGACGCGGGTGCGGCGCGACGGGTGGGCAAGCGATTCGCCGAGTTGGCGCCGGTGATGAGCACCTATCGCAAGCTCGAGACCGTGCGCGACGACCTGGAGGCCGCCCGCGAGCTGGCCTCCGACGACGCCTCGTTCGCCGCGGAGGTACCGGGCCTGGAAGCACAGCTCGTGGAGCTCGAGCAGGCTCTTGCCGACTTGCTCGCCCCGCGCGACCCGCACGACGGCGACGACGTGGTGCTCGAGGTGAAGTCCGGCGAGGGCGGCGAGGAATCGGCGCTGTTCGCGGCGGATCTGGCGCGCATGTACATCCGCTACGCCGAGCGGCACGGGTGGAAGGTGGAGACGCTCGACGTCACCTATTCCGACCTGGGCGGATACAAGGACGCGACGCTGTCGATCAAGAGCAAGGACGCCACGCGCGACGGGGTGTGGTCGCGATTCAAGTTCGAGGGCGGGGTGCACCGGGTGCAGCGCGTGCCGGTGACCGAATCGCAGGGCCGCATTCATACCTCCGCCGCGGGCGTGCTGATCTACCCCGAGCCCGACGAGGTCGAGCAGGTGCAGATCGACGAGACCGACCTGCGCATCGACGTCTACCGGTCCTCCGGCAAGGGCGGCCAGGGCGTCAACACCACCGACTCCGCGGTCCGCATCACCCACCTGCCGTCGGGCATCGTGGTGACCTGCCAGAACGAACGTTCCCAGCTGCAGAACAAGGCGCGCGCCATGCAGGTGCTCGCCGCCCGGCTGCAAGCACTGGCCGAGGAACAGGCCGACCAGGAAGCCGCGGCCGGTCGCGCGAGCCAGATCCGCACGGTCGACCGTTCCGAACGAATCCGGACCTACAACTTCCCGGAGAACCGGATCGCCGATCACCGCATCGGTTTCAAATCGCACAATCTCGATGCCGTCCTCGATGGTGACCTCGACGCGCTCCTCGACGCGCTCGGCAAGGCCGATCGCGACGCGCGCATGGCTGCCGAGTAACCGACATGAGCTGTTCGGCGGCGGCAGCCCGCGTAACCACCGGGCGCGCGAGCGTGCCGAATACTGCCGCCATCAGCGGTCAGCGCCCGGAAATGGGGCCCGCATGACCGCGCAGGGCACCCGGGTACGCGGGGTGATCCAGTGACCGAACGACTCCGGTTGCGTCCGCTGATCATCGAAGCCGCCGCGCGTCTGGCTGAGGCGGGTGTCGGTTCGCCCCTGCCGGATGCGGAGAACCTGGCCGCCCATGTGCTCGGCACCGAGCGCATGCGGCTGGCGCTGATCCCGATGGTCGAGCCCGAGATCGCCGATCGGTACCGCGCGCTGGTCGAACAGCGGGCCGCGCGGATTCCGTTGCAGCACTTGATCGGAACGGCAGCGATGGGCGACATCGACCTCGCCGTCGGCCCCGGGGTGTTCGTGCCGCGCCCGGAGACCGAACTGTTGTTCGCGTGGGCTCTGGCCTACCTCGGGACCCTCCCGCACGACCACGCACCGGTCGTCGTCGACCTGTGTACCGGGTCGGGCGCGCTGGCGCTCGCTATCGGGCACGCCCGCCCCGACGCCGAGGTCCACGCCGTCGAACTCGACGCCGACGCGCTCATCTGGGCGCGCCGCAACGCCGACACCCGCATCGCCGAGGGCGACACTCCGATCACCCTGCACGCCGACGACGTCACCGACCCAGCCCTGCTCACCGGCCTGACCGGCCGCGTCGACCTGGTCGTCACCAATCCGCCCTACATCCCCGAAGACGCGATCCTCGACCCCGAGGTGGCCGACCACGACCCCCACCGTGCCCTTTTCGGCGGCCCGGACGGCCTCGACATCATTCGCGCGATGACCCCCACCATCGCCCGCCTCCTGCGCCCCGGAGGCGCCACCGGCATCGAACACGACGACACGAACGGCGGGGGAGTAGCGGCGCTACTCGCGGACGCCGATTTCACCGACATCGTCGAACACACCGACCTCGCCGACAAGCCCCGCTTCGTCGTCGCCCGCCGCTGATCCTGACCGAGTCCGACGACGACGTCAGTTCGTTAGCGGCAATCACCGACCGCGATCGAACCCCATGGTCGAACAGTTGCCGTGGCGCTCAGCACACTTCGAGCATCTATCGAGCTAGCTGATCTCGCACCGACATGGGTAACTCACCGGGTACGGGCCGACCCAGCCCCGACCATCGTCTGGCCGCCAACGTGAATCGTCTCGCGCCTCGGTCTGGCCAACAGGCGCGCCAGAGGCGGGAAAGTCCCCCTACATTCGACCGTCGGCCCGAGAGCTACACTCTTGCCGCACCTAAGACCGGCTAAATACTCGGAGAGGCGGAACAGGGTGAGTACCGTCTATGACTGCGCTGAAGCTGATTCGCGTGTGGCGGGCATTACCGCGGCGACCAGCGCGTTGAAGTCCGGTCGGTTGGTCGTGATGCCTACCGACACGCTCTACGGACTCGCCGCCGACGCGTTCGATTCCGCGGCGGTGAGCGATCTGCTGGCCGCCAAGCGGCGCGGGCGGGATATGCCGGTGCCGGTGCTCGTCGGGTCGTGGCACACGATCGATGGACTGGTTTTCTCGGTGCGGCCGCAGGCCAGGGACCTGATTCGCGCGTTCTGGCCCGGTGCGCTGAGTCTTGTTGTGCAGGCAGCGCCTTCGCTCGCGTGGGATCTCGGGGATACCCGTGGCACGGTGATGTTGCGGATGCCGTTGCATCCGGTGGCGCTCGAATTGTTGCGTGAGGTCGGCCCGCTGGCGGTATCGAGCGCCAATGTGTCGGGGCAGCCGCCCGCGACCACCGCCGCGCAAGCGCGTGAGCAGTTGGGGTCGCTGGCGAGTGTGTATCTCGACGGTGGTCCGGCCGAGCACGCCGTCGCCTCGACGATCGTCGACCTCACCGCGGACCAGCCGCGGGTGTTGCGGGAGGGTGCTGTGCCGGTGGCCGATATCGCGGAGGTGCTCGGGATGGTGCCGGAAGCCCTGATCAGCTCCGCGCAGCGGTGATCGCACGCCACTGATGAGCTCAGTCGTTCCCCTGCGCGAGCTACTGCTCGTGCTGCTCGTCTCGGCCACGGTGACCTTCCTGGCTACCGGTGGTGTCCGGGTTCTCGCCATCGCGTTCGGCGCGGTGGCGGTGCCACGTGAGCGCGACGTGCACGTGAAGCCGATCCCGCGGATGGGCGGACTCGGCATCTATTTCGGTGTCGTCGCCGCCGTGCTGTTCGCACACCAGCTGCCCGCGCTGCGAAGAGGTTTCGACTACACCCCCGATATTCCGGCGGTGCTGGTCGCCGCCACGATCATCGTGCTGGTCGGCATCATCGACGACCGGTGGGGCCTGGACGCGCTCACCAAATTCGTCGGCCAGATCACCGCGGCGGGCGCGATGGCCATGATGGGCCTCGGCTGGTACGTGATCTACAACCCGTTCAACGGCACCACCGTCGTGCTCGACCAATTGCAGGGCGGGCTTGTCACCGTCGGGATCACCGTCACCCTGGTGAATGCGATGAACTTCGTCGACGGACTCGACGGGTTGGCCGCCGGCCTCGGCTTGATCTGCGCGAGCGCGGTTTTCGTGTTCTCCATCGGTTTGCTCTACGACCAGGGCGGCTCGGTCGACACCTATCCGCCCGCGTTGCTGGCCGCCGCACTGGCGGGCGCCTGCCTCGGATTTCTGCCGCACAATTTCTCGCCTGCCCGAATATTCATGGGCGATACCGGCTCGATGATGATCGGTTTGATCTTGGCCGCGGTATCCACCGGCGCCTCCGGCCGAATTCCGCTACAGGGTTACGGCCCGCGCGACATTGTGGGTTTGCTGTCACCGCTGTTGCTGGTCGGCGCGGTGATGTTCATTCCGGTGCTCGACCTGTTGCTGGCGATCGTGCGCCGGGTGCGCGCCGGCGTGAGTTTCTCCACACCGGACAAAATGCATCTTCACCACCGATTGCTCCAGATCGGACATTCGCACCGGCGCGTGGTCTTGCTGATCTATTTATGGGTCGGCGTACTCGCGTTCGGCGCGGTGGGAACTTCATTGATGGATAGACGCCTCGTTGTCTTGCTGGTGGCAGGTGGATTGGTGTTCGCGCTGGTAGTGACCGCGATCCCGTCCGTGCGCAGAACAGAGTCGACGCAGCACTGAGTTCGTCGTGCAAGGTAAAGTTCGGGCCGTGAGCTTTACACCCAAAACCGTGCCAAGCCCTGACGCCCCCCTGCGCGCCGCGCTGCGCTACGGCCTGATCGGGCTCGGCGTGCTCGTGGTCGTCTCCGTGGCGATCGCCTCCGCGGTGGCCGGGATGCCCGGTCTGTGGGGCGCGTTGTTCGGCGCCGCGATCGGTGGTGGGTTCATCCTCACCACGGTCGTCGCGGTGCTGCTCGGTGCCAAGCTGCCGCCGACGATGGCGGGCGCGGTCATGCTGGTCAGCTGGGTCGGCAAGATGCTGGTGGCGCTGCTGGTGATCCTCGTGCTCAACCAATTCGACTTCTACAGCAGGCCCGCGCTGTTCTTTACAGTGGTAGGAGCCCTGCTGATCGTTCTGGGTGCCGAGACGTACGGCGTTGTGAGCCAGAAGGTTCCGTACGTTACGACACGCGCGGGAGACAGCGAAACGGCTTCCGAGCAGGAATAATCCCACCCAGCTACACACTGTCGTAGATAGCTTGGTAAAGTGTTGGTAAGCAAGCACCCAAGCTAGAGGCTCGGCCCGACCAACTCGGGGCATTGCCTCGAGTTACCAGGGGGGATCATAACGATCCCACCCGGTGCCGCTATGCTTACTGCCGATCCGGGTGGAATGTGCCCGGTTGAAGCATGTCGACGATGTCGCCGACGCCCGAACAGAAGCAGTGCGCGTTACACCGTACGAGCGGCTGTCGAATTTCGAGCCGACCAGAGTCGACCCCATTGATCGTCAATGTCCGATCGAACCGCGGGAATGACCGTCGTACCCGCGGCCCGAACACGGGAGAGAACGCTGAGCGTCATCACTTTGGCGGCGGGCGAGTTCCACGCGCCATCGCTGTCCGACTTCTTCCCTCCAGCAGTGCTGTTCGAGGGTACGCCGTTCGAACTCGATCGTCTGATGCTGGTCCGCCTGTTGATGACCGCCGTTGTGGTGATCGTGTTCCTGCTGGCTTTCCGCTCGCCGAAGATCGTGCCGCGCGGCCTGCAGAACGTGATGGAAGCCGGTGTGGTTTTCGTCAAGGAGCAGATCGCCGACGAAGTACTCGGTAAGGAAAACGGTAAGAAGTTCCTCCCGCTCTTGGCGACGATCTTCTTCACGGTTCTCTTCCTGAACTTCTCCGGTGTGATTCCAGGTTTGAACATCTCGTCCAATGCGCGCATCGGCATGCCGCTGGTCTTGGCCGCGATCGTCTACATCACCTACAACTTCGTCGGCATCCGGAAGTACGGGTTCTTCTCCTACATCCGGCACAGCATCGTCGTTCCCGATGTGCCCATCGCGCTGCACGTGCTGCTGATCCCGATCGAGTTCATCTCGACCTTCATCCTGCGCCCGTTCACGCTGACCGTCCGACTCATGGCCAACATGCTGGCCGGCCACATCATGCTGGTGCTGTTCTTCAGCGCGACCTGGTTCTTCCTGTTCGACGCCACCGCGTGGATGAAGGTCTTCTCGCCGTTCTCGCTGCTGGCAGGCATCGGCTTCACGCTGTTCGAGCTGCTGGTCATCGCGCTGCAGGCCTACGTATTCGCACTGCTGGCCGCCGTGTACATCGGCGAGGCCCAGCACGCCGCCGACCACTGACCTGACTGAACCAACTACCGGAAACCTGCTACACGCGCCGACCGGCGGGTGAGCAACAGAAAGGGAAAGATTCATGAGCCTCGCTTACCTGGCCCAGGAAGCCGCGACCACCGAGAGCACCTTCAAGGGCTTCGGCGCCATCGGCTACGGTCTGGCCGCGATCGGCCCCGGCATCGGCGTGGGTATCGTCGTCGGTAAGGCCATCGAGGGCATCGCTCGTCAGCCCGAGCTGTCCGGCCAGATCCGTACCACCATGTTCCTCGGTATCGCGTTCACCGAGGCCCTGGCGCTGATCGGCCTCGTCGCCGGCTTCATCTTCTGATTCCGATGCGCGACATCATCACGCTCGCTGCCGGAGGCGGAGAGGAAGTGAATCCTCTCGTCCCCGAAACGTACGACATCGTCTGGTCGATCGTCTGCGTCGTCATCATCGGCGTGCTCTTCTGGAAATACGTGATCCCGCGTGTGACCAAGACACTCGAAGACCGCACAGACAAGATCGAAGGCGGTATCGCCCGGGCCGAAGCAGCCCAGGTCGAAGCACAGCAGACGCTGGAGCAGTATCAGCAGCAGCTGGCCGACGCCCGGCTCGAGGCCGCGCGCATCCGTGAGGAAGCACGCACCCAGGGCGCACAGATCCTCGCGCAGATGCGCACGGATGCCCAGGCCGAAAGCGACCGTATCGTCGCCGCCGGTCACTCCCAGCTGGAAGCCCAGCGCCAGCAGATCCTGACGGAGCTGCGTTCCGAGGTCGGCCGTACGGCCGTCGACCTGGCCGAGAAGATCATCGGTCAGTCTGTTTCGGACGAAGCCAAGCAGGCGGCGTCGATCGACAAGTTCCTCAGCGAACTCGACGACACCAACGCCATCGGGGTCGGAAGGTAGCGACGCGAAAGTGAGAAGCATGTACGCAGCGAGCCGCGAGGCCAGTACCCGGTCTCGCGAGGCGCTTCGGGTCGCTCTGACCGGAAGCGAAACTGTTGCGGCCACAACGGGGTCGGAACTGTTCGCCGTTGTCGCCGTGCTGGACGACCAGCGTTCGCTGCGTGTGGCGCTCGCGGACGCCGCGGTTCCGGGTTCGGCGCGCGCTGATCTCAGTGAGCGGGTCTTCGGCGGCAAGGTCAGCGCTGCCACGCAGGCAGTGCTGACCACCGCGGTGGCGCAGAACTGGTCACGCACCCGCGATCTGGTCGACACCCTGGTGCTGCTCGGGCAGGAGGCTCTGCTGGAGTCGGCCGCCGTCGGTGGCCGTCAGGACGCGGTGGAGGACGAGCTGTTCCGGCTCGGACGCATCGTCGCCGACAACCCGCAGCTGGAGCAGGCACTCTCCGATCACGGCAAGCCCGCCTCGGCGCGGCGCGAACTGATCGAGCGACTGCTCACCGGCAAGGCCGAGCCGGTCACCCTGGCGCTGGCCGAGCAGGCGGTGACCCGACTGCGGGCCAACAACATCGGCGTCGCCTTCGACGCCCTGTCCGATCTGGCGGCGGCCCGTCGTGACCAGATCGTCGCCCACGCGCACTCGGCGGTCGAGCTGAACGATCAGCAGAAGGAGAAGCTGTCGGCTTCCCTGCAGCGGATCTACGGCAAGGCGGTCACCGTGCACGTGCAGGTCGACCCGACGCTGCTGAGCGGCGTCGTCGTCCGCGTCGGAGACGACGTGATCGACGGCAGCGCCACCGGCCGACTGGAGAAGCTGCGTCGGGCACTGTCCTGACGAACGGCTCAACTCCAACCCCCGACATTCGAGACCACAGCGAGAGCAGGAACAACATGGCGGAGCTGACGATCTCCTCCGACGAGATCCGTAGCGCGATCGAGAGCTACACCCAGAGCTACACCCCGGAAACCTCCATCGAAGAAGTCGGCCTCGTGACCGACACCGGCGACGGCATCGCGCACGTCAGCGGTCTGCCTTCGGCGATGGCCAACGAGCTGCTCGAGTTCCCCGGCGGGGTCCTCGGCGTTGCGCTGAACCTCGAGGACACCGAGATCGGTGCCGTCATCCTCGGCGAGTACGCCTCGCTGGAAGAGGGCCAGCAGGTCCGCCGCACCGGCGACGTGCTCTCCGTCCCCGTGGGTGACAAGTTCCTCGGTCGCGTCGTCAACCCGCTCGGCCAGCCGATCGACGGCCTGGGCGAGATCGAGTCCGACGAGCGCCGCGTGCTGGAGCTGCAGGCCGCGTCCGTGCTGGAGCGTCAGCCGGTCGAAGAGCCGCTCGCCACCGGTATCACCGCGATCGACGCGCTGACCGCCATCGGCCGCGGCCAGCGTCAGCTGATCATCGGCGACCGCAAGACGGGCAAGACCGCCGTCGCGATCGACGCGATCCTGAACCAGAAGGCGAACTGGGAGACCGGCGACGCCGACAAGCAGGTTCGCTGCATCTACGTCGCGATCGGCCAGAAGGGCTCCACCATCGCGGGCGTCAAGACCGCGCTCGAGGAGCACGGCGCGATGGAGTACACCACCATCGTCGCGGCCCCCGCGTCCGACTCCGCCGGCTTCAAGTGGCTGGCTCCGTACACCGGTTCGGCCATCGGCCAGCACTGGATGTACCAGGGCAAGCACGTCCTCATCGTGTTCGACGACCTGACCAAGCAGGCCGAGGCGTACCGCGCCATCTCGCTGCTGCTGCGTCGTCCGCCGGGCCGCGAGGCGTACCCCGGTGACGTCTTCTACCTGCACTCCCGTCTGCTGGAGCGTTGCGCGAAGCTGTCCGACGAGATGGGCGCCGGCTCGATGACCGGTCTGCCGATCATCGAGACCAAGGCCAACGACGTCTCGGCGTTCATCCCGACCAACGTCATCTCCATCACCGACGGTCAGGTCTTCCTCGAGTCCGACCTGTTCAACAAGGGCGTCCGCCCGGCGATCAACGTCGGTACCTCGGTCTCCCGTGTCGGTGGCGCCGCGCAGACCAAGGCCATGAAGAAGGTCGCCGGTTCGCTGCGTCTGGAAATGGCGCAGTACCGCGAGCTGGAGGCGTTCTCCGCCTTCGCCTCCGACCTCGATGCCGCGTCGCTGGCGCAGCTCGAGCGTGGTGCCCGCTGGGTCGAGCTGCTCAAGCAGGACCAGTACTCCCCGGTCTCGGTCGAGGATCAGGTCGTCTCGATCTTCCTGGTCGACGCCGGCTACTACGAGTCGGTGCCCGTCGCCGACGTGCGTCGCTTCACCGCCGAGCTGCTCGAGTACCTGCACGGTGCGACCCAGAGCTCGTTCGACGCGCTCGAGGGTGGCAAGAAGCCGCTTGCCGGCGAGGCCGCCGACGCGATCAAGGCCGAGACCGACAAGTTCAAGCAGGGCTTCCTCGATTCGGATGGCAAGCGCATCGTGAACGAGGCTGCCGCAGGCGAGCTGGACCACGAAGAGGTCGAGTCGCTGTCGGTCACTCGCAAGCACGTCGACAAGTAAGCCGGGTCATGATGTCGGCAATTTCCGATCTGGCGAATGAAGGGAGTGTGAACCGCTAGTGGCAAGTTTGCGCGAATTGCGCTCCCGCATTCGTGGTGTGAATTCGATCAAGAAGATCACCAAGGCTCAGGAACTGATCGCGACCTCGCGAATTTCCAAGGCCCAGGCCAGGGTTGCGGCTGCCAAGCCGTACGCCGAGGAGATCACCAAGGTCCTCGGCGAACTGGCGAGCGCTTCGAAGAACCTGTCGCACCCGCTGCTGACCGAGCGTCCCAATGCTCGTCGGGCCGCTGTCCTGGTGATCACCAGTGACAGCGGTATGTGCGGTGGCTACAACTCGAACGTGCTCAAGCGTGCCGAGGAGCTCATGACCTCGCTGCGTGGCGGCGGCAAGGAACCCGTTCTGTACGTGATGGGCAGTAAGGGCATCACGTACTACAAGTTCCGTAACCGTCCGTTCCAGGCATCGTGGGCAGGCTTCTCTCAGCAGCCCAAGTACACCGATGCGTCGTCCGCGTGCCAGCACCTGGTCGAGGCCTTCATGGCCGGCTCCGACAGCGAGGTCACCTCGCTCGACGGCACCGGAACCATCGAGGGTGTCGACGAGCTGCACATCGTGTACACCAAGTTCGTGTCGATGCTGACCCAGAACCCGGAGGTGCGCCGCCTGGCGCCGATCCAGGTCAGCTACGTCGACGAGAACTACGAGCTCGGCGACGACATGATGTCGGACTCGCCGAACGCGGTGGCCACGGCACAGTACGAGTTCGAGCCGGACGCCGATGTACTGCTCGGGGCGCTGCTGCCCAAGTACATCAACACGCGTATCTACGCATCGTTGCTCGAGGCAGCGGCATCCGAGTCCGCGGCTCGGCGCACCGCAATGAAGGCGGCGACCGATAACGCCAACGAGCTGGCCAATGTGCTCCAGCGCGAGGCGAACTCGGTGCGTCAGGCCCAGATCACGCAGGAAATCAGCGAAATCGTCGGCGGCGTCAATGCGCTGGCGTCGAGCTCGGACCGCGACTAAGTAGCGCAGGAAGAGAACCAATCTAATGACCGCAGCTGTCACTCAGGACAACGCGAAGAAGGCGGGCGAAACCGCTGGACGCGTCGTCCGTGTCATCGGCCCCGTCGTGGACGTCGAGTTCCCGCGTGGCGCCATCCCCGAGCTGTTCAACGCTCTGAACTCCGACATCGAGCTCGCGTCGGTGGCCAAGACCCTCACCCTCGAGGTCGCTCAGCACCTCGGCGACAACATCGTGCGCACCATCTCGATGCAGCCGACCGACGGCCTGGTCCGTGGCGCGAGCGTCACCGACACCGGCAAGCCGATCTCGGTGCCTGTCGGCGACATCGTCAAGGGCCACGTGTTCAACGCCCTCGGTGACTGCCTCGACACTCCCGGCCTCGGCCGCGATGGCGAGCAGTGGGGCATCCACCGTCAGCCGCCGAGCTTCGACCAGCTCGAGGGCAAGACCGAGATCCTCGAGACCGGCGTCAAGGTCATCGACCTGCTGACCCCGTACGTCAAGGGCGGCAAGATCGGTCTGTTCGGTGGTGCCGGTGTCGGCAAGACCGTGCTGATCCAGGAGATGATCACCCGTATCGCTCGCGAGTTCTCGGGCACCTCGGTGTTCGCGGGCGTCGGTGAGCGTACTCGTGAGGGCACCGACCTCCGTCTGGAAATGGAAGAGATGGGCGTCCTTCCGGACACCGCCCTCGTCTTCGGCCAGATGGATGAGCCGCCGGGCACGCGTATGCGCGTGGCCCTGTCGGCGCTGACCATGGCGGAGTACTTCCGCGATGTCCAGCACCAGGACGTGCTGCTCTTCATCGACAACATCTTCCGTTTCACCCAGGCCGGTTCCGAGGTCTCGACCCTGCTGGGTCGCATGCCTTCGGCCGTGGGTTACCAGCCGACGCTGGCGGACGAGATGGGTCAGCTCCAGGAGCGCATCACCTCGACCAAGGGTCGCTCGATCACCTCGCTGCAGGCGATCTACGTCCCCGCCGACGACTACACCGACCCGGCGCCGGCGACCACCTTCGCCCACCTGGATGCGACGACCGAGCTTTCGCGCCCGATCTCGCAGAAGGGCATCTACCCGGCCGTCGACCCGCTGACCTCGACCTCTCGTATCCTCGAGGCTTCGATCGTCGGCGAGCGCCACTTCCGGGTTGCCAACGAGGTCAAGCGGATCCTGCAGAAGTACAAGGAACTGCAGGACATCATCGCCATCCTCGGCATGGACGAGCTCTCCGAAGAGGACAAGGTCCTCGTCGGTCGCGCCCGTCGCCTGGAGAAGTTCCTCGGTCAGAACTTCATCGTCGCCGAGAAGTTCACCGGCCAGGTCGGCTCGGTCGTTCCGCTGGAGCAGACCATCGACGACTTCGACCGTGTCTGCAAGGGCGAGTTCGACCACTACCCGGAGCAGGCGTTCAACTCCTGCGGTGGTCTCGACGACGTCGAGGCAGCCGCGAAGAAGATCCTCGGGAAGTAGTCCACTATGGCGGAGATGACAGTTGATCTCGTAGCTGTCGAACGCAAGATCTGGTCCGGCCAGGCTTCGTTCGTCAGCGCGCAGACCACCGAAGGTCAGATCGGCATCATGGCAGGCCACGAGCCGCTGCTCGGTCAGCTCGTCGAGGGCGGCACGGTTTCGATCGTGTCGACCGACGGCGAGCGGATCGTCGCCGCGGTGCACGGCGGCTTCTTCTCGGTCACCGCCGACACCGTGCGTGTGCTGGCCGAGTCCGCGGACCTCGCGGGCGAGGTCGACGTCGACGCGGCGCGCAAGGTGCTGGCCGACGCGAGCGCCACCGAAGTGGAGCTGCGCGCGGCGCAGGGCCAGGTGCGCGCGGTCGAAGCGACCGTAACCGACTGATCGCAGTAGTACGACGCCCTGCCGGCGAGGAACTTCGGTTCCTCGCCGGCAGAGTTGTTTGCGCCGCCTTTTTCCTGGGGATAGATGATCCGGCCGGAACGCCGACCAGCGGGCGTGATTGAATGGGGGAGCGGGGGTTTTGTGACACCGGCAAGAGCGAAAGGGCGTACGGCATTGCAAACCGGGATGGTTCTCCTGATCATTCTGGTGCTGACGCTCGTGTTCGTAGCCGGTGCTTCGACCTATCGCCTGGTGATGTTGCGCCGCGGGGGCACGGCCGCGCTACTTCGCACACTGCCCGCGCGCGGCGGCCAAGGCTGGCGTCACGGGCTCATTCGCTACGACGAGGATCGCCTCGTCTTCTTCAAACTGACCAGCCTGAAATTCGGTCCCGACTCGACGGTGCATCGGCAGGGCCTCGAGATCGTCGAGCGCCGAGCGCCGCAGGGCGACGAATTCGACATCATGAGCGATGACATCGTGGTGGTAGCCGTCACCGATCCGCAGAACAGTTTCGAGCTAGCGCTCGACCGCGGTTCGATGGCGGCTTTTCTGTCCTGGGTGGAGTCGCGACCGTCCGATCGCGCCCGCCGTACTCGTGGAGGCCCGTCGTGAGTGTGCACCTGACCCGGATCTACACCCGCACGGGTGACGACGGTACGACCGGCCTCAGCGATTTCTCCCGCGTCGCCAAGAACGATCCCCGGCTGATCGCGTATGCCGACTGCGACGAGGCCAATGCCGCGCTGGGTGTCGCCGTTGCCCTCGGAGCGCCCGAACCCGCGGTGCTGACGGTGCTGCTCCAGATCCAGAACGATCTGTTCGACGCGGGCGCCGATCTGTCCACCCCGGTTGTCGCCGAACCGAAGTACCCCCCGCTGCGCATCACCGGGCCCTATATCGACCGGCTGGAGAAGTGGTGCGATGAGTTCAACGACGGTCTGGCACCGCTGAATTCGTTCATTCTGCCCGGCGGCACGCCGTTGGCTGCGTTGTTGCACACAGCGCGCACCGTGGTGCGCCGCGCGGAGCGATCCGCGTGGGCGGCCGTCGATTCTCACCCCGACGACACCAGCGTGCTGCCCGCGAAATACCTGAATCGACTCTCGGACCTGCTGTTCATCCTCAGCCGGGCCACCAACCCCGCCGGCGACGTGCTGTGGCAGCCCGGCGGCGGACTGCCGCGCTGAAAGCGACTCTCCGAGGCGGAGAATCGGTCGGTTTCTTGTTCTTTCGTGACAGGGGGGCGTGTCGTCGCGTGACGGTCGATAAGCTGGCGTGGTGAGCGAACGGTTTCTGGTCTCCGGCGGCAATCGACTCGTCGGCGAGGTCGCGGTCGGCGGCGCGAAGAACAGCGTGCTGAAGCTGATGGCTGCCGCGTTGCTGGCCGAGGGCACGACCACCATCACCAACTGCCCGGACATCCTCGATGTCCCCCTGATGGCGGAGGTCCTGCGCGGCCTCGGCTGCGATGTGACGATCTCCGACGACGTCGGCGGCGACAACTCGGTGGTGACCATCGATACCCCCGCCGAACCCAAGTACCACGCGGATTTCCCCGCGGTGACCCAGTTCCGTGCGTCGGTATGTGTGCTCGGTCCGCTGATGGCGCGCTGCAAACGTGCCGTCGTGGCGCTACCCGGTGGTGACGCGATCGGTTCGCGTCCCCTCGATATGCACCAGGCAGGCCTACGCCTGCTCGGCGCGACCAGCGAGATCGAACACGGGTGCGTCGTCGCCCGCGCCGACGAGCTGCAGGGTGCGCGGATCCGCCTCGACTTCCCGTCGGTCGGCGCCACCGAGAACATCCTGATGGCCGCGGTCCTCGCCGAAGGGGAAACGGTCATCGACAACGCGGCGCGCGAGCCCGACATCGTCGACCTGTGCACCATGCTCGTCCAGATGGGTGCGCGGATCGAGGGTGCCGGTTCCTCGGTGCTCACCGTGCAGGGCGTGAAGAGCCTCTCGCCCACCACGCACCGGGTGATCGGCGACCGTATCGTCGCCGCCACCTGGGGAATCGCCGCCGCGATGACCACCGGCGATGTCCGGGTCACCGGCGTGAACCCCAAGCACCTGGCCCTGGTGCTGGACAAGCTCCGCTCGGCCGGCGCGCGAATCTCCTACGAGCCCAATGGCTTCCGGGTCGTACAGGCCGAGCGTCCGCGCGCGGTGAACTTCGCGACGCTGCCCTTCCCCGGCTTCCCCACCGATCTGCAGCCGATGGCCATCGGCTTGGCCGCCATCGCCGATGGCACCTCGATGATCACCGAGAACGTCTTCGAGGCGCGGTTCCGTTTCGTGGAGGAGATGATCCGGCTCGGCTCCGACGCCCGGACCGACGGTCACCATGCGGTGGTCCGTGGGATCCCGCGGTTGTCGAGTGCGCCGGTCTGGTCTTCCGACATCCGTGCGGGTGCGGGCCTGGTACTGGCCGGCCTCGTCGCCGATGGTGTCACCGAAGTCCACGACGTCTATCACATCGACCGCGGCTACCCGAGGTTCGTGGAGCAGATGCAGGCGCTCGGGGGACAGGTCGAACGAGTCGATACGCCAAAATAGGGCCTCTGACCAGCCGATTTGACTTCGTGTTTGTCGGCACGTAACTTTATTCGAGTCAGAGCGACACGGACACCGACTCAGCCGCCCAGCGGGTGAGACACGAGGTAGGACGTTGAGCGCCTGACTGATCATGTGTTCAGAGGAACCTCGGATCGGATTTGCTTCCGGCTGGTTGTCTGAGCTAAAGTACGAACCCTTGCCTCACCGAAACCCCTACTAGATGTTGTGGGTAGAAGTGTGTGCGTGTGTTCTTTGAGAACTCAATAGTGTGTCGATGAATGTCAG
>NZ_JBHZBG010000035.1:0-63693 GCF_042754695.1 Nocardia sp. NPDC059195
AGCCTTCGGCTCAGCGCTTTCGAGCGCTAACCGGCGACCCGGCCGCGGACCGGCCACTTCGTGGCCGCCGCTCCCTATGGGTCGCGGGTGCGGGGCTGGGAGTGCGGTCATGGCGGACCTGGGGTGCACGGTGGGGCTGGGAGTGCGGTAGGGCTGCGGACTTCGGGGTGTGGGGTGGGGCTGGGAGTGCGGTCATGGCTGCGGTCTTCGGGGTGTGGGGTGGGGCTGGGAGTGCGGTCATGGCGGGCTTGGGTTTACGGGAGTTGTTATCCCGGCATCAACGCCTGCCATTCGCCGAGGGACTTCGGGCGTAGGACGTAGTTGCTTTCGCACACGGAAGTCAGTGCGGCGCTGGGGGCTTCGGAGTACCAGTGGCCGGGGTAGACGACTGGGTTGCCGTCGAGGGCGGCTAGTTGGCGCAGGCTGCGGAACATCTCGTCGGAGTCGCCGCCGGGGAAGTCGGTGCGGCCGCAGCCGTCGATGAACAGGGTGTCGCCGGAGATGAGGCGGCCGTCGAACAGGAAGCACTGGCTGCCGGGGGTGTGGCCGGGCGTGTGCAGTAACTCGATGTCGAAGGCGCCGACCTTCACCTTGTCGCCGTGGTCGTGGCCGGTCAGCTCGCTGGGGGCGATGCCGGTGGTCTGGGCGACCCAGTCCAGTTCGAGCTTGTTGACGTGCACCGGGACGCTGGTCTTCTCGAGCAGTTCGGCCACGCCACCGAGGGTGAAACCGAGCATGGTGCCACCGACATGGTCGGGGTGATGGTGGGTGGCGAGTACGCCGGACACGCGCATGCCGTCGGCCGCCGCGACGTCGACCAGGTCGGCCGCCTGGTAGGCAGGATCGACCAGCAGGGTCTCGCCGGTCTCCCGGTCGCCGATCAGATACGCGAAGTTGCGCATCTGCGTGGCGATCGGATCGCCGACGGCGTAGTCCCGGCCGGACAGCAGCTGGCGGAAGTAGAGGCGCTCGGATGACATGCGCTCCACTGTATTGCCACCGATGTGCTGGCAACCCACCCGAGTACCGTTGACCGGACGGTCTGTGGGACCACACAACCGCCGATATCCCGGACTTGTGGCCAGTCGGAGTTCGGTGCGATTTCGCGATCGGCTATAACGCCAGCGAGAAGCCCACCGCGGCAACCGAAACCGTGATTTCGATGACAGTTCCGAGAATATCGCCGGAGAGGCCTTCGAACCGGCGGACGCAGTGGCGGGTGATCGCGAAGGTCAGCGCGAGGCCGGCGATCACCACAACGGGGCCGAGCCAGAGGTTGGCTGGGACCGCCGCGACCGCGGTGACAACCGCGAGCGCCGACCAGATCAGCACAGCGCCGCGGCGCTGAGTGCCCGCGACCAACGCGCCGAAACCCGCGTCGGGGGCGGCGGGGATGCCGGTGCGGCAGGCCAGCACGACGGCGACTCGGCCCGCGGCGACGGCGAGGACGATCGCGAGCCAGCGCTGCTGATCGGCCAGAGTCGCGAAGGCGACCGATTGGACAGCGATGGCGAAAATGAGGGCGGCGACGCCGAACGGTCCCGCGCCACCGGACTTCATGATCTCGCGAGCGCGGGCGGGTGGTCCGTAACTCCCGAGGCCGTCGACGGTGTCGGCCAGGCCGTCGAGGTGCATGCCCCGGGTGAGCAAGGCGAGCAGGCCTACGGTGAGCACACCGGCGAGCAGGGTGGTCAGGCCCGCGCTGACCAGCAGCCAGAGCGCGGCCGTCGCCGCCGCCCCCAGAGCGAGGCCGATCAGGGGAGCGAGGGTAATGGCGTGGCCCGCGATCCGTCGGTCCACCGTCGCGGGGCCTGGCACCGGGATGACCGAGAGCCAGGAGACCGCCAGTCTCAGGGCGTCCATGGCGAGGTCTCCGCGGTAGTACCCGATCCTGCCGAGCAGTGCACCAGGTCGGGCCTCCGGGTGGGCGTCTCGACGGCCCAGCGGAACTCGCTCACTTCGCCAGGTCGACGGTGTCCGATTCCGCGGCGCCCGTGCTGACACCCGCGTCGGCGAAGGTCGACATTTCGGCGAGGGTGGCGACGGCAGCGCGCAGGATCGGGAGGGCGGTGAGGGCGCCGGAGCCTTCGCCGAGGCGCATCTCGAGATCGATCAGCGGGGTCAGGCGCAGGTGCTTCAAGGCCAGGTCGTGGGCGGGTTCGGTGGAGCGGTGGGCCGGGAGCCACCAGGCTTTCGCGCCCGCGGCGATGTCTTCGGCGACCATGGCCGCGGCGGTGACCACGACGCCGTCGAGCAGAACGGGGGTCCGGCGGATGGCGGCCTGGGCGAGGAAACCGGCCATGGCGGCGAAGTCGGCGCCCGCGGCGACGCGGAGCAGGTCGACGGGGTCGGTGGCCACGGGTCGGGCGCGGCGCATGCCGTCGCGGATGGCGGCGACCTTGCGAATCCAGCCCTGGTCGTCGACGCCGGTGCCGCGGCCGACAGCGGCGACGGGTTCGGTGCCGGTGAGTACGGCGATGAGGACGGTGGCGGGGGTGGTGTTGCCGATGCCCATGTCACCGGCGATGAGCAGGTCGGCGCCCGCGTCGATCTCCTCGTCGGCGATCGCGCGGCCCGCGGCCAGCGCGGCGGTGATCTCGGCTTCGGTGAGGGCGTCCTCGCGGTCGATGGAACCGCTCGACCGGCGAACTTTGTGCTGGGAAACCGAAGGCTCGGTGTCGCCGTCGACGGCGATATCGACGACCCGCACGGTCGCGCCCGCCACGGCGGCCAGTGCGTTCACGGCCGCGCCGCCCGCCAGGAAATTGGCCACCATCTGCGCGGTGACCTCGCTCGGATATGCCGAAACGCCGTGCTTCGCCACGCCGTGATCGCCCGCGAACAGCACCACCCTGGCGCGTTCGAACTGCTCGGGCGGGCACACGCCCTGGCACGCGGCGACCCAGTTGCCGAGTTCCTCGAGCCGTCCCAGCGATCCGGCCGGTTTGGTGAGCTGCGTCTGGCGCTGCTCGGCCGCCGCGCGCACCTGCGCGTCCGGGGCCGCGACCGGGTCGAATCCGTGAGTCACTGGCAAGCCTTTCGGAAGTGGTACTGGGTGTTCGACGCTCATCTTGCCCGGATCACGGTGCGCGGCGCCGACCGACCCGGCTCATTTCAGTCGAATCGGCAGCCCGGCGACGATGAGATACGCCGCGTCGCACGCCCGCGCGAGACGCTGGTTCAGCGTGCCGATCTCGTCGCGGAACAGCCGCCCCGAACGGGTCGCGGGAATGACGCCCATGCCCACCTCGGGCGATACGATCACCAACCGCCCTCGGTAGGCCTCGACGGCTTCGACGAGGGTGTCGCAGTCGGGGCCGACGGTGCCGCGCGGTGCGTCCCAGGCCGCGCGGGCATCCAGACGCGCGGTGAGCCAGGTGCCGATGTCATCGAGCAGCGTCGCGGGGGCCCCGGTGGCGAGAACCGTTGCGGGCTCGATGTTCTCGACGGTCGTCCAGTGCGCGGGGCGCCGGTCGCGGTGGACGGCGATCCGGTCGGCGAAGTCGTGATCAGCGGGGTCGAGGACAGCAGTGGCCAGGTAGCGGACCGCGGTCGCATCGGCCACGAGGTCCTCCGCAAAGGCGGACTTACCGGAGCGAGCGCCACCGAGGACGAGGATGCGGGTCTGCTCGACGCTGGCTGGCATTCCAGCACCGTAGCTGTTCCGCCTCCCCGCGACTTTTGCCGGTCGTGGGTGGGGAGCGGGCTCCGTGCTGGTGGCTAGGTCAGCGCGTCCCGAGAGCGTCGAGGATCATCGGGCGGGCAGTGGTGAGTGCCTGTTGCCAGTACGGCCAGGTGTGGGTGCCGTTGACGATGTCGACGCGGGCGGAGACACCGAGGGCGGTGGCCCGGTCGCGGAAGATGCCGGCGGCGACCACCGTCATCGCCTCGAGGCTCATCGCGTTGAGGGTGTTGCCGAGACCGTAGGGGACGTCGGCGGAGCCGGGGACGCCATTGCCGGTGGTGACGTAGAGGGGCAGGCCGCGTAGACGCTCGAGCTGGGCGGTGGCGTCGTTGCGGACCCACGCGGGATCGCTCGCCGGGCCCCACATGTCGTCGACGTTGAAATTGCCCTCGTCGCGCATGGCGACGCGCATGGCTTCGTTCCACATCGGGTAGGTCGGGTTGACGAAGCCGGAGAACGAACCGGCGAAGCGGAATTGGTCGCGGTGGTGGGCCGCGAGGACGAGTGCGGCGTTGCCGCCCATGGAGGCGCCGACGATCGCGTTGTTGGTGCGCGAGACCCCGTATCCGGCAAGGAAATCGGGGAGTTCGCGGGTGAGGAACGTTTCCCACTTGTAGGCCGTCTTCTGACCGTTGGTTCGGCTTGGCCGGTACCAGTCGGTGTAGAAACTGGAGTGCCCGCCGACCGGGAACACCAAAGTGACGTTGTCACCGGCGAATTGGCGCAGGGCGTCGGTGTCGGTGGTCCACTGGCTGTGGTCGGCGGGTGCGCGCAGACCGTCGAGCAGGTACAGCGCTGAGCTGCCGCCGCGCGAAGCCCACTGCACCTGGACCTTGATCGGGCCCATGCTCGACGGAACGAACAGCTCCTCGAAACCGCCTGCGGGCGCGCGCATCACCGGTGCCGCGATCGGCACGGCAACGGCCGCGGACGTGCCGACGGACGACACGACCACGGCCGCCGCGACGATCGTGAGAGCTCTGCTCAGCCGACGAAAACTTCCCCACCCAACGTGAAACACCTTGCTAGCCGACCAGTTTCCGCCGGTCGCGTCAAGTCGATTGTGGGGCTTCACAGCATCCGGGCAGTGCCTACCGCATCAATTCGCCGATGCGAGCCTGCGCGGTATCGGGCCGACCCGATGTGTCCCGGGCACTGCGCACCGCGGCTCGGGCGGTGAACGATCTTGCTGCCAAAGGTTTTCCCGAGGCTCAACCGGCCGCACCGAAGCGGCGCCGGTATTCGGTGGGCGCGATGCCGACCTGGCGCTGGAAGTGGTGGCGCAACAGGGCGCCGGAGCCGAAACCGGACTCCTCGGCGATCCGCTCCAAGGCCATGCCGGTGGTTTCGAGCAGGTGCTTGGCGAACAGGACGCGCTGGGTGGTGAGCCACTTGACCGGGGTAGTGCCGGTCTCGGCGGCGAAGTGGCGGGCGAAGGTGCGAGTGGACATGCTGGAGCGGGCGGCGAGTTCGTCGACGGTGTGCGGGTGGGCGAGGTTCTCGGTGAGCCACGCCAGGGTGGTGGACAGGCCGAGGGAGCTGCACTCGGGGACCGGCTGTTCGATGAACTGGCGCTGGCCGCCGTCGCGTTGCGGCGGAACGACCATGCGGCGCGCGATGCCGTTGGCGGCGGCGGTGCCGATCTCGCGACGGACCAGGTGCAGGCACGCGTCGATGCCGGCGGCGGTGCCCGCGCTGGTGATCAGGTTGCCCTCGTCGACGAACAGGACGTCGGGGTCGACGGTGGCCTCGGGGAACGTCGCGGCGAGTGTGTCGACATAGCGCCAGTGGGTGGTGCACTTGCGGCCGTCGAGTAGACCTGCCGCGCCGGCCAGGAAGGCACCCGAGCAGACGGTGAGGATGGTCGCGCCCGCATCGGCGGCATCGCGCACCGCTTCGAGGACCCGGTCGTCGTACTTGCCGATCGGGGAGGCGGGGATGGCGACCAGGTCGGCTTTCGTGAGTTGGTCGAGGCCGAAGTCGGGGGTGACGGAGATGCCGGGGGTGGTCGAGCGCAATGGCTTGCGGGGCTCGGCGCCGCAGACCCGGAAGTCGAAGCCGGGCAGGCCGTCGGCGGTGCGGTCGAGGCCGAAAACCTCACAGACGACACCGAATTCGAACATGGCGAGCCGGTCGTTGAGGACCACGGCGACGTTCGAGAGCACGCCTCATCCTAGCTGGCTGAATCTTTACGCACAATGACAGAACAGCCACTTTCGGCTGAAAATCATCGAGCGCAAAATTACTGCCATGCTTACTTTTCTGATCGTCCTCGCCGCCATCATCGGACTCGCCGTACTGATCGGTCACGGCACCGCCGGAACCACCGGAATCACCGACCGCGACGCCCAGCGCATGGACATCGAACTCAAGGCCATCGCGGGCTACGCCGACTACATCCGCCCGAGTCATCACTGAAAACACGAATACGCGATCGCGTCGAAAGTGACCACCCTCACGGGCGAATCGCCGCGCCTCCCGCAACCACCTACGGACTCCCAGTCAAGCCACCACGTTTTCGGCCGCCCCGGATCCGAGGGGCGAGACGGAACGCCGAAGGCGCAGTATCGCCCCTCGGATTCGGGGTTACGAGGCCGAAAACCCGCGGCGCCAGCCGCCAATTACACCGCGTCGCCGGGGCCGACCCTGGGCTTCGGGGCGCGCATCTTGCGGATCTGGGAGGCGCGGACGAACGCGTACCAGCCGAGCTTGAAGCCGGTGTCGGTGGTGTCGGGGAAGCGTTCGATCACCCGGTTGTTCACGATCTTGCCGAGGACGAAGCCCTCGATGATCATGAAGACCATCATCACCAGCATGGCCAGGGTCACGATGGTCTGCAGGCCGGGGGCCACGAACATCGACAGGATCAGCACCAGTGCCATCGGCATGAACAGGCCGACCAGGTTGCGGCGGGCGTCCACCAGATCGCGCACGTACGCGCGGACGGGGCCCTGATCGCGGGGCAGCAGGTACTTGTCCTCGCCGGCGAGCATGCGGGCGCGGCGGTCCTGCACGGCGGCGCGGCGGTCGGCCGCGGCGGCCTTGCGATCCTGCTTGCTGCCCTTGACGGCCTTGCGGCGGGCGCGGGCTTCCTTGGCAGTCAGTGGGGCGGGCGCGACGGGGCCGCGCCGCTTGCCTTCGGCCTCTCGCCTTTTCGGCGTCGGCTTGCCCTTACCGGGGGTGGTCGAAGTGGTGGCGGCGGCCTGTTCGGAGCCGGACACCGACGGGTCGACGGACTCGTCGGTGGTGCTGGACTCGTCGCGACGGAACAATTTCACGTTCACCAGGCTATTCGATGATGCCGACCATCGGGAAATGCGGTCCGCTCAACGGTGGGCCCGATCTCATACCAGGTGGTCTGCGACGCAGATCACGCCGTTATAGGGCGTACTGTGGGCGCAAGCACCCAGGTGGCGGCTACTCGGCTGCGCCGAGGGTGGCAAAATAGGAATAGCAGTTGCTGCGACAGCGTTGAAATCAGTCGTGCGCTGTGCACCTGAGGTCCGTTGACGGGCTGAGTCGAACTAGGAGTGTCCATGACTGTGCAGAACGAGACCGCCACCGAGACCCACGGTGCGACGCTGACCGACGCTGCCGCCATCAAGGCGAAGGCGCTGCTCGACCAGGAGGGCCGCGACGACCTGGCCCTGCGGATCGCCGTGCAGCCCGGTGGCTGTGCCGGTCTTCGCTACCAGCTGTTCTTCGACGATCGCATCCTCGACGGTGACATCGTCGTCGAGTTCTCCGGCGTGAAGCTGGCTGTCGACCGCATGAGCGCCCCGTACATCGACGGCGCCTCGATCGACTTCGTCGACACCATCGAGAAGCAGGGCTTCACCATCGACAACCCGCAAGCCACCGGCTCCTGCGCCTGCGGCGATTCGTTCAACTAGCGGCTGGCGCCGCGGGTTTTCGGCAGCGTTAATCAGCGGCTGGGCCGCGGGTTTTCGGCCTCGTAACCCCGAATCCGAGGGGCGATACTGCGCCTTCGGCGTTCCGTCTCGCCCCTCGGATCCGGGGCGGCCGAAAACGTGGTGGTTGGGTTGGGAGTCCGTAGGTGGGCGGGTAAGTGCGCGTGGTCCACTCGTGAGGGTGGATACCTTCGGTGCGGTGGCACGTGGGCCATTTGTGACGGGGGTTGCCCCCGGCGGGGTGCTCAGGTTGCGCTGAGGTGAACCATCGGGGTGTGGCGCTTGCTACCGTTGAAGTCCGGGATCGGTTGATCCCGGACTTCTTTTGTTTCCCGTCTAGCGTCGAAGGGGCCCTGCCTCGTGTCTGTTGCCGTGTCCGCATCCATCGCCACCGACCACCTCATGCGCTTCCCCGGCCGGTTCGCCGATGCGCTGCTCGCTGATCAACTCGATCATGTGTCCCTGAGCTTTCTCGTCGACGATCTGCAGATCCGCCGTGGCGGAGTGGCGGGCAACATCGCCTATGCGATGGGTCTGCTGAAGCAGCGTCCGGTGCTCGTGGGTGCCGTCGGCGCCGATTTCGCAGAGTACCGCCAGTGGCTGGAGGCCAGCGGCGTCGACTGCTCCGCGGTGCACGTCTCCGCGACGTCGCACACCGCGCGGTTCGTGTGCACGACCGATGAGACGATGGCGCAGATCGCCTCGTTCTATCCGGGTGCGATGAGCGAGGCGCGCGATATCGACATCGCCGCGATCGCCGCCGCGCACGACGTCGACCTGGTGCTGGTGGGTGCCAACGATCCCGAGGCGATGGTCGCGCACACCCGCCAGGCCAAGGCGCAGGGCATCGCCTATGCCGCCGACCCGTCCCAGCAGCTGGCTCGCCTCGACGGCGAGCAGGCGAGCGAACTGGTCGACGGTGCGGCCTACCTGTTCACCAACAAATACGAGTGGGCCCTGCTGCAGCAGAAGACCGGCCTCAGCGAAGCCGACATCACCGCCAAGGTCGGCATCCGGGTCACCACACTGGGCTCCGAAGGTGTGCTCGTCGTCGACGCCGACGGCACCGAGGTCCGCGTCGGCGTGGTGCCCGAGGTGGCCAAGGTCGACCCGACCGGCGTCGGCGACGGTTTCCGCGCCGGCTTCCTCACCGCCCACCGCGCCGGCCTGAGCCTGGAACGCGCCGCCCAGCTCGGCTCCCTGATCGCGGTCCTCATCCTGGAAACCACCGGCACCCAGGAGTGGACCCTCAACACCGAAGACGCACTCGAGCGCCTCACCAAGGCCTACGGCACCGACGCCGCCGACGAACTGGCCTCGCTTCTGTAGCGATGATCTACGCCCCGGGGTGGCACGTGCCACCCCGGAATGCGTAGCGCAACAACTGATTTCGTTACGACATGGGTAACTCGCCGGGAACGGCCAGAACCCGCATGGTCCTGACCGTCGGCCCGGCTACTCAGCCCTTACGCACTCACGTCCGGCTGAATACCCGGAGAGGCGGGCCGGACCGGGTAGGTCGGTTCCTGGATTTCGGGCTTGATGCGGTCTTCTACGAAGATGCCGTGCCAGACCATGAAGACCAGGACGGTCCAGAGGCGGCGGCTGTGGTCCGAGAGGCCTGCTTTGTGGTCGCGGAGCATCTGGAGGATGGCCGGCTTGTTCAGCAGGTGGTCGGTCTGGGACTCGGCGATCTGGGTTTCGGCCCAGTCGTAGAGTTCGGTGCCGCGCAGCCAGTGGCGCAGGGGGACCGGGAAGCCGAGCTTGGCGCGGTGGAGGACGTGGTCGGGGACGATCCCGTCCAGGGCCTGGCGCAGCGCGTACTTCGAGGTTTCCTTGGTGATCTTCTGGTCGAAGGGGATGCCTTCGGCGACGCGCATGACCTCGTTGTCGAGGAACGGCACACGCAGTTCGAGTGAGTTGGCCATGGTCATTTTGTCGGCCTTGACCAGGATGTCGCCGCGCAGCCAGGTGAACAGGTCCAGGTGCTGCATGCGGGCGACCGGGTCCCAGCCGGCGGACTGGGCGTAGATCGGGGCGGTCACGTCCTGGTGGGTCCACTCGGGGCGGAAGTCGCGCAGGACCGAGCGCAGCTGGGCGTCGTTGAAGCTGCGGGCGTTGCCGTAGTAGCGCTCTTCGAGGGACAGCGATCCGCGGTGCAGAAGGGACTTGCCGCGCTTGCCGTCGGGGATCTTGTCGCTGAGCTTGCCGAGCAGCTTGCGCGCACCGGCAGGCAGGTATTCGAAAGGCTTGAGCGACAACGGTTCCCGGTAGATCGTGTAGCCGCCGAACAGTTCGTCGGCGCCCTCACCGGAGAGCACCACCTTGACGTGCTTGCGGGCCTCCTTGGCCACGAAGTACAGCGGGACCAAGGCAGGGTCGGCGACCGGGTCGTCGAGGTACCAGACGATCTCGGGGATCGCGGCGGCGAACTCGGCGGGGGAGACCACCTTGACGATGTGGCGGGCGCCGATCAGCTCGGCGCTCTCGGCGGCCACGTCGACCTCGGAGTAGCCCTCGCGCTCGAACCCGGTGGTGAAGGTGATCAGCTTCGGGTTGTGGCGCATGGCCAGCGCGGCGATGGCGGTGGAGTCGATGCCGCCGGACAGGAACGAACCGACGGTGACATCGGCGCGCATGTGCTTGGCGACCGAGTCCTCCAGCGCGGCGGCGATCTCGGCGTAGCGGGCCTTCTCCGCACCCTCGGCGAACGGGCGAACCCGGAAGTCGGGGCGGAAGTAGCGGGTTGTGACCGGCTCCTGGCCGAGCTTCACCGTGGCGTAGGTGCCGGATTCGAGGCGGCGGATGTTGCGGTGCAGCGACTCGGGCTCCGGCACGTACTGCAGCACCGTGTAGTGCTCGAGGGCGCGCGGGTCGAGCTCGTCGGACAGGTCGAGCGGGCTCAGCAGTTCGAGCAGGCTCTTCTTCTCGCTGGCGAAGGCGGTGCCGCCGGGGCCGGTCGCGATGAACAGCGGCTTGATACCGAACGGGTCGCGCGCCAGGAACAGCTGCGAGGTCTCGGTGTCCCAGATCGCGAAGGCGAACATGCCGCGCAGCTTGCGCACGGCCTCGGGGCCCCAGAAGTGGAAGGCGGCCACGATGGCCTCGCCGTCACCGTCGGTGGCGAAGATCTTGGCATCGGGGAATTCGGCGCCGTGTTCGACGGCCAGCTGCTCGCGCAGCTCGAGGTAGTTGTAGATCTCGCCGTTGAAGGTCATCGCGTAGCGCTGCGGGTTGTCCGCGGGCCCCCAGCGCAGCGGCTGGTGCGAGTGCTCGATATCGATGATGGACAGGCGATTGAACCCGAAGATCATGTGATCGTCGTGCCAGGTGCCCTTCTCGTCCGGGCCACGATGCCGCTGGCAGTGCAGCGCGTCGTACACCTGATCGACCACCGCGGTCGTCGCGGAATCAGCTGTCAGGAATCCGAGCAGTCCGCACACGGTGTCGCCCAACCTTCTCTCGTTCGATGATGGGTGGCCACAAACGGGCCGAAACGCTGTGTCCGAGTATGCCGCACACCTGCCCGACACGCCGCGCTCGCCCGCTCGCGCGGGGCACCCGGTCGCCAGACGGGGGTCAAACCGCAGGTCGCGATGATCGGTGACGTCACGGCGGAGTGTCGAAAGTGACCCCGCGACAAGACAGTGCCCGCTTTGGTCTACGCTGCGTAGTACTCAGGTCCTTCTCAGGTGTGCAGGCGTCACAGCGGCAATACTTCAGGACGGCCTGAAACTGCTTTGAAGAGGTGTCGGAACGGGCGAATCGCCGCCCGGACGACGCAATGTGTCGGAATGTGTGGCGACCAGGAAGGCGTGAGCGTGGCGCACAAGGCGAGCGAAGAGATCGGGGCACGACCCGTTAAGGGCCGGCAGGGCCGGATCCTTCGGCGGGCCGGGCTGGCGGTGTCCTTGGGGATCACCGCGATGCTCGTCTCGGGCTGCTCGATCGACAATGTTTGGCTCCGATTCGGCTGGCCATCGGGTATCACCCCGCAGGCCACCCGGATGCGTGAGTTGTGGACCTGGTCGGTGCTGGCCGCGCTCGCCATGGGCGTGCTGGTCTGGGGCCTGACCTTCTGGACGGTCATCTTCCACCGCAAGCGCAAGAACTCCCCGGAGTTCCCGCGCCAGACCGGGTACAACGTGTCGCTCGAGCTGACCTACACGGCGATCCCGTTCGTGATCATCGCGGTGCTGTTCTACTTCACCGTGGTCGTGCAGAACTACGTGCACGAGAAGACCGACAACCCGGATGTCACCGTCGATGTGACCGCCTTCCAGTGGAACTGGAAGTTCGGCTACCGCAACATCAACAATGTCGGCGGTCTCACCTGGAACGGCATCGATACCGAGCGAGAGCTGCTGAACGAAGAGCAGCTCGCCGAGTACCGTGAGCTGAAGAACGACAAGGGTCACCCGCAGCCGGGTCCGTTGCACGGCAAGCCGGCCAACGACATCCTCTCGTACCTGCACTACGACAAGGTCGAGACCTTCGGCTCCAGCGAAGAGATTCCGGTCCTGGTGCTGCCGACCGGCAAGCGCATCGAGTTCCAGCTCGCCGCCGCCGACGTGATCCACGCCTTCTGGGTGCCGGAGTTCATGTTCAAGCGCGACGTGATGCCGAACCCGAAGGAAAACCAGTCCGACAACGTCTTCCAGATCTCGGAGATCGAGAAGGAAGGCGCGTTCGTCGGCCGCTGCGCCGAGATGTGCGGCACCTACCACTCGATGATGAACTTCGAGGTCCGCGCGGTCTCGCCGGAGAAGTACGCCAAGTACATGCAGGCGCGCATCGACGGCAAGACCAATGGTGAGGCGCTGGCATCGATCGGCGAGTCGCCGGTGGCCACCTCCACGTACCCCTTCAACACCAAGCGCGATATCAAGAGCGCTTCGGTGAACGAGAGCAAGTGAGGATTCTGATATGAGGATCGAAGCGCGGATCTTCGAACTGCTCACGGCCTTCTTCATCCTGGTTGGCATCGTCTACGGGTTCTTCACCGCGCAGTCGCGCACCGGCATCGAGTGGGCAGGCACCACCGCGATCGTGCTGACCGCGGGCCTGTCGCTGATCATCGGCACCTACTTCCGGTTCGTCGCGCGTCGCATCGACCTGCGGCCCGAGGACTACGAAGAGGCCGAGATCGTCGACGGCGCCGGTGACCTGGGCTTCTTCTCACCCGGCAGCTTCTGGCCCATCCTCCTGGCGGCCGCTGGTTCGGTCACCGCGCTGGGCCTGGCGTTCTTCCAGTTCTGGCTGATCGGTCTCGGCGTGGTGCTCGTGCTCGCCGCCGCAGCCGGCCTGGTGTTCGAGTACTACCTGGGTGCCGAAAAGCACTGAGTTACAAGTAAAAGGAAGGCCCCCACCGGAATCCGGTGGGGGCCTTCCTTTTCGGCTGTCTAGACGCTGTAGCGCAGTGCCTGTTCCGAGCGGCAGATGTCGTCGATACCGGCGACGATCTCGCGCAGCTGCTCCGAGGGCAGGGCGGAGGGGCGCAGGCGGCAGGTGAAGGTGATCAGGCCGTAGTCGGCGGGGGTGAGGCCGCGGGCGGCGGCTTCGGCGCGCAGGTACTCCGAGCGCACGCCGTAGGTCATCGCGGAGATCACGGTGAAGCAGCCCGAGCGTTCGCGGTGAGCCGAGAACAGGTCGTGCAGGCCGTAGAAGACCGAACCGTAGTTGGCCAGTGGAGCGAACACGCCTACGCGGTACGCGGGGCCGCGCTCGGAGGAGTTGATCACGGTGTCGGCCAGGTACTCGGCGTCGCGCATGGTGAGGACCTTCGGCGCGAACATCAGCGCGCCCGCCGCCGCGTTGCGGACCGGCATGCCCGCCCGCCCGCCCGCGGCGGAGGCGATGGCGCCCAACGACTTGCGGGTCCGCGTGCCGACCTCGCGCCGGGCCCGCAGGCCGCGGGTGGGGGCGGTGGGGTACAGGCTCGACCACTGACCGAAGCGGACGGCACCGAGAGTCACCTGGCCGGTGCCGACGGGGCGCGCCACCTTCAGCGGTGCGGTATCGACCCAGCGGCCGACCTGGAGTGCCGCGCTGCCGGGGTTGGTGATCTCGTTGGTCGCGTGCTCGACGAAGGAGTCGAAGTCGAGGAAACGGTCGGCGTCGGTGGTGAGCATGGTGTGGTCTTTGTCGACCTCGACCACATCGAGGGTCAGCGCGGTGATGATGCCCGCGCGACCACCCGCGCCGAGGATGCGATGGAAACGCTCGGTGTGGTGGCCGCGCCCGCAGGTGCCGATCCGGCCGTCGGGGTCGACGTACTCGAGGTCGACGATCTGGTCGATGAACATGCCGTAGCGGTGCGAGGCGGTGCTCACCCCGCCGACGGAGGCGAAACCGCCCGCGGTGATGTCGCGATGATCGCCGACCACCGGCAGGCCGAGGCTGTGCGCGCCGAGGCGGCGGTCGATCTCGGACAGCTTCGCGCCCGCCTGCACGCGCACGGTGCGTCGACCCAGGTTGATGTCGAGCACCGAGTTCATCTTGCGCAGCGAGAGCACGCCGCGCTGATCGGTCAGACCATAGGACTCTTCGGTCTGTTCACCGCCGCGCACCGTCAACCGTTCCGACCGGCCGCGCGAATCACGCACAGTGCGAACGACATCCGCCGTATCGGTGGGGAGATATTCTTCGGAGATGACGGTTTGCGGCGTGCCCATGACCGCATAGCTAACCACAGGTGCGCGGTTCTTGCGCAGGGTACTTCGCACCTATTTCCGCGTGGGCGCGAGTTGCTTGGTGAACAGGACTTTTCCGGTCGCGTCGCACAAGTTGACGGTCATTTCTCCGGTGCGGCCGTCGATCTTCACCTCGCCGAAGTGCTGGTACTCCGGGTCCATCGGGGAGGTGTTGGGTGTGGGCGGCGCGTGGACATAGACCGCTTCGGGTCCGAAGGTGGGGTCGAGGGGGTTGGGGCCGAACGCGCCGGCGTTGAGCGGGCCCGAGACGAACTCCCAGAACTCGTCGAAGTCGGTGAAGGCGGCGCGGGTGGGGGAATAGTGGTGCGCGGCGGTGTAGTGGACGTCGGCGGTGAGCCAGACGACGTCGGCGACCTTGTTCGCCTTGATCGCCGAGAGCACCTGGGCGATCTCGGTCTCGCGGCCCGAGGGTGCGCCGGGGGCCGCGTTGGCGGGGCCTTCGAAGGCGGTCTTGCCGTCGGGGACGATGACGCCGAGCGGCAGGTCGGCGGCGACGATCTTCCAGGTGGCCTTGGAGTCCTTCAGGCCGTCGGTGAGCCACTTGGTCTGGGCGGCGCCCAGGATCTGGCCCTTGGCCGCGGTATTGGCGGTGTTGGCGTCCTTGTAGGCACGCATGTCGAGGACGAATACATCGAGCAGCGGGCCGTAGGAGATCTTGCGGTAGAGACGGCCGTCGACGGCTTCCTTGGGCTCCAAGGGCATCCACTCGTGGAAGGCCTGCCAGGACCGCGTCGCGAGGGTGTCCATGCTGCGTTCGGTGTAGCCCTTGTCGGCGGCCACCGTGCCGCCGGGGGACCAGTTGTTGGTGGTCTCGTGGTCGTCCCACTGGACGATCTGGGCGACGGCGGCGTTGAACCGGCGGTAGTTGTCGTCGGTGAGGTTGTAGGCGTAGTTGCCGCGGAACTGGTCGAGGGTTTCCGCGGGCGCGTTCTTCGCCTCGGCGGTGATGTTGCGCCAGATCCGGCCGTCGGGCAGCGTCACCGACTCCTTCAGCGCGTTGTCGGCGTAGATGCAGTCGCCGGAGTGCAGGAACAAGTGTGGGTCGCGAGCGGCCATGGCGGAGAACACCTTCATACCGCCGAGGTCGGGGTTGATCCCGAAACCCTGGCCCGCGACGTCACCGGACCACAGCAGCGAGATGTCGGCGGGCGCGGTCGGCGCCGTGCGGAACACGCCGGTGAGCGTCTCCGAGCTCGCGCCGCCCTCCCCGTCGAGGCGCACCCGGTAGTGCACGAGCTGCCCGGCGGGCAGACCGTTCACCCGCACCCGCCCGGTGCCGTCGGTAGCCGGGGTGAGCAGCGGCCCGGTGAATCGCTTGACGTCTGTGAACTTCTCGCTCGCCGACGTCTCCACCACCAGCGTCGCGGGCGTGTCCGACCGAGCCCAGATCAACGCACCATCACTACGCGGATCCCCGACCGCGACCCCGTGCGTGAGCGCGGGCCTGGCCCGCACCAGAGCGGGCCCATCATCACCACAGGCCACCAGGGCGGGAGCAGTCACCACACCGAGAGCGGTTGCGCGCAGCAGCGTGCGCCGAGACATCGCGAAATCCGAAACAGCCATGAACCTCACGGTGCGCCACCGGTCGGAACACGCGGTCGTTAGCAAGGCAACGGAACATGAACGATGCCGTACGACGGGCCGAACACGGTTGGCCCATCAGAGCTTGACTGCCATCTCCAAACCTCCTTCGAACGGCAGCGTTTGGGTGGTGAACCCATTGCCTGGATCATCGATGAAGTCGAACAGATCGCGGTAGCTCGGTGGGCGGTTCTCGGTGTTATCGACGATGACGACGGCGCCGCGGCGAAGGTGGGGTGCGATCAACTCGATCGCGGGACGGGCCATGACCGGCCAGATATCGATCAGGGCGAAATCGATGGGTTGATCGATGTGCTGAAGGGTTTCGCGGAGGTCGCCCTCCCGGAGGTCGACGTATCGGTCGAGGTCGGCGGAGGCGAGGTGTTCGCGCGCACCGGCGGCCTTGGCGGGTTCGTGTTCGGTGCCGATGACCACGCCGGGCTGTCCGTCTTCGGTGGCGACCAGGTGGATCGCCTGGGCGAGATAGAGGGTGGAGACGCCGTACGAAGTGCCCACTTCTACCGCGCATTTCGCGCGGAGGGCGAGGCAGAGGCGGTGGCAGAACAGTGCCTTGTCGTGGTCGAGAGCGACGAATTTGTCGGCGAGGAAGCGCGTGGCGTCGTTGTCGATCGTGCCTGGATCGAGCGCTTCGCCGCGTTCGGCGCGGGCGGTGAAATGGTCACCGATATCGACGATCTGGTCGGTGCTTCGCTGCTGCAGCTCGGCGATCAGCCGATCGAGGTGCGGGTTTCGCAGTTCGCTGTGTGTCACGGGGACAACCTTTCTTGCTGGAAATCTTTGCGCGGCACGGCGGCGGTGTTCGGGCGCGCGGCGGTTCCGCTGTCGTTCGGGGCGACCGGCCCCAGTCTGCGACCGCGGCGCGTTAATGTCAATGATGTGTGAACATCAAGCGCCTGGGTTATCGTGCAGGAGTGCCGGACCAGCTATCACCAGGGCGTCAGCGCCGAAGTCCGGTCGCCCGAGGCGGGCGGCCGACGCTCAACGCCGACCTGATCGCCGCGGCCATGCTCGAGTTGGCCGGGCGCGACGGGTTCCGTGCGGTGACGATGCAGGTCCTCGCCGAACATCTCGGGGTGACCGTGCGTGCGCTGTATCGCCATGTCCGGGACCGGCAGGATGTCGTCGACCGGGCGGTCGAACTCTGGCTGGCGAAATGGCCTGAGCCCGAACTCGATCCGGGCGATTGGCGGGCGAGCTTTGCCGAGTACTGCCGCCTGCGACGCGAAACGAACCGCGCGCATCCGCGTGCGCTGCTCTTCTCTCTCGATGAGCAAGTCGGCGATGTGCGCCTGCACCCGAGGCGCCTCACCGCGCCCGACGCCTTCCTCGGCTTCCTGACCGGCCTCGGCCTGAGCATGCCCGACGCGCTGTTCGTGCACCGCGACCTGACCCTGCGGCTGTACGCCTTCGCCCTGCTCGTCGACTACCGCCATGACCTCGGTCAGCCGGGTGTCGGCGACTCTCCGATGCCGAGGCGCTGGCTCGATCGCTTCCCCGATCTGGACGTGCCCCACCTGCGCGAAGCCATGGACGTTCCGCGCACCGACCCCGATGAAATGTTCGACCGCATGGTGGACGACATCGCCCACACCATCACCCGGCTCCGCGAGCGCTGAGCTGGGTGATGGGCTCCGCCTACAGCCCTGCCGCCGCGGCGGTTTCGGGGTACCAGCGGGTGCATTCGGCGCGGAGGGGGACGGCGGTGTGGAGTTGGCACAGGACTGCCAGGCCGCCGAGGAAGGAGCGGAGGATGGGGGTGTGGTCGGGGGGCATGGTCAGTTGGCGTAGGACGTTGGAGAGGCGGAGGTCGGTGGCCAGGCGGACTTGTTTGCGGAGCCAGGCGGAGGAGAGCGGGTAGGTGGGGGCGAGGAGGGCTTCGCGGGCCGGTTGGAGACGGGCGGCGACGGTGGCGATGTCGAGGTCGCGGTCGGGGGCCACGAACCCGTGGCGGCGCATGGCGGCCTCGAGGTCGGCGGGGGAGTCGGCGATGACGGCGGCGCCGACGTCGCCGGCTACGTCGAGGAAGGTGGCGGGCCAGGGAGTGCAGGCGCCGAAGTCGACGACACCGAGGCGGCCGTCGGGCATGCGCAGGAAGTTGCCGGGGTGTGGATCGCCGTAGACCATGGCGGCGCGGGCGGGGGCGGAGAACAGGAAGCGCATGATCAGCACGCCGAGGCGGTCGAGTTCGCCTGCGTTGCCGCGAATGATCAAGCGGGGCAGGGGAACACCGTCGAGCCATTCGGTGACCAGGACGTCGCCGCGCTGGGCGATCACCCGGCTCACCACGATATCGGGGTCGTCGGCGAAGGCGGTGGCGAAGGCACGCTGGTTGACGGCCTCACGGGCGTAGTCGAGTTCGTCGCGGATCTCGTCGCACAGCGCCTCCACCACCGGGCGGGTATCGGCGGCGGGCAGCAGTGCGGTGAACAGTGGGGTCGCGCGACGCAGGGCTTGCAGATCGGCGAGCACCGCGCGCCGGGAACCGGGGTACATGACCTTCACCGCGACCTGGGTGCCGTCGTGCCAGCGGGCGCGGTGGACCTGGCCGACCGAGGCGGCGGCGGCCGCGCGGTCCTCGAATTCGAGGAACAGTGAGCGCCAGTGCGGGCCCAGGTGGGCGGCGAGCTCCGCGTGGACCGCGCCGGGCAGCATCGCGGGTGCCGAATCGTGCAGTCGGGCAAGAGCTTGGCGGTACGGTTCGGCCAGGTCGGGAGCCAGTCCGAGTTCGAGTAGGCCGAGGAGCTGGCCCAGTTTCGCGACGCAGCCCTTGAGTTCGCCGAGCACCTGGAAGAGGTGTTCGGCGGTACGGACGCGGATGTCGCGGTCGACTTCGGCGGGGTCGCGGCCCGCGGCGCGTTTACCGAAGCCCGCGATGCGCCTGCCCGCGTAGGCGACCGGTACCGCGGCCAAGCGGGCGCCGCGTACCACCCGGCCGGTGGGTGGATTGCCGTCGCGAGGTGTCGCGCGCCGGGTGAACGGCATGACGCGACCCTCGTCGGATTCGCCTGCGGCCATGCCTACCTCGCTGTCCGCCGACGCCCGCCACCTCTGGTAGCCCACCCGCCCGTCGGCCATTGCCGCCAAAGATTACCAATCGGGTGTGCGGGTGTCCGGGCAACGACAGTCCAGCACAGCTGGTTCGCTCGAGGCCGGGCCGATAATCGGCGGCCCGATAGTCGAGCGCGACGCTCGACACGTGAGCTGATCGGCCCGTTCAGCGCTGGGTGGCTCTGGAAGTCCGGAATCGACCCAGGTTCCAGCAGGCGATCGCCCCTGTGTGTGTGCGGTCCGGCCGAGCGTGCTGACGTTGCGAGTCAGCTCATCGTGCGGCGCAACAGGGTTCGACTCAGCTCGCCTTGGTCTCGGGGATGCGGGTGGCGTCGATCTGATTGTCGGTGGGCGCGACGCCCTTCTTGAGGCTGTGCGCGTAAACGTCGACGTATTCCTGGCCGGTGAGGCGCATCAGTTCGTACATCACCTCGTCGGTGACGGCGCGTTCGACGAAGCGGTTGCCGCTCATGCCCTCGTAGCGCGAGAAATCAAGGGGCGCACCGAACTTCAGGGTGACCTTCTGACGACGCCACTTGAACGGTCCGGGCGGGCTCACCTTGTCGGTGCCGATCACCGCGACCGGGATCACCGGGACGCCGGTCTCGAGCGCGAGGCGTGCCATGCCGGTCTTGCCCTTGTAGAGGCGGCCGTCGGGGGAGCGGGTGCCCTCGGGGTAGAGGCCGACGAGGCGGCCCTCGTCGAGGAGCTTGGTGGCCGCGGTGAGCGCGTCCTCGGCGGCCGAGGCGCCGCTGCGGTCGATCGGGTACTGGCCGGTGCCGCTGAAGAAGAACTTCTGCAGGCGGCCCTTGAATCCGGGGGTGGTGAAGTACTCGGCCTTGGCCAGGTAGTTGATCCGGCGCGGGCTCAGCAGGGGAGCGAAGAGCCAGTCGGAGAAGGAGAGGTGATTGCCCGCCATGATGGCCGGGCCGTCGGTCGGGATGTTCTCGACCCCTTCGACCTCGGGCCGGTTGTACACGTGCATGAACGGTCCCACGAGAACGAACTTGATCAGCCAGTAGAGCATGACGTCCTTTCCCCGGGGACCGGGATGGTCGTGTAGAGCCTCGTCGGAAAACGACTTTACCGCTGGTCGCAGGTCACAACCAACCCAGGACGGTAGCCGCTGTGCATGGATGTGACACTCATCTCCCGGTGCGGCCCGCGACCGGTGTGTCCAGCGCCGCCCTGGCCAATTCCGCGGCGCCGATCATGCCGGCGGCCTCGCCGAGCTGGGTGGTGCGCAGCCGGGCCAGCGGGCGGTGCCCCGCGCCGGTCACCGCGGCCGCGTAATGCTCGCGGGCCTCGTCGAGGAACAGCGGCGCCGAACTGCTCACCCCGCCGGCGATCACCACGAGGTCGGGATCGAACAGATCGCTGACGAAGGCGAGGCCGAGGCCGAGCCAGCGGGCGAAGTCGGCCATCACCCGGACCGCGAGTTGGTCGCCGTCCTGGGCGGCGCCCGCGACCCGGCGGCCGGTGAGCGAGCCGGGATCACGGATCACCTCACGTGCCAGCGCCGAGCGCACGGGGTCGGTGGCGAGCATTTCGATGGCGGTTTCGGCCAGTGCCGTTCCGCTGCAGTAGCGCTCCCAGCAGCCGTGTTTACCGCAGGCGCAGGCGCGCCCCTCGGGGACGACCTGGAGGTGGCCGAGTTCGGGGGCGATGCCGTGGCTGCCGCGGTAGAGGCGGCCGTCGATGAGCAGGGCGGCGCCGATACCGGTGCCGATCGCGACGAGCACCACCGTCTGCCCGCCCGCCGCCGCGCCGAAGCGGTACTCGGCCCAGCCCGCGGCGTTCGCGTCGTGCTCGAGGATCACCGGCAGGCCGAGGCGCGCGGTGAGTCGTTGGGCGACGGGGGCGTTCTGCCACGGCAGGTGCGGGGCGAACAGGACCGTCGATTGATCCGTCGAGATGAAACCGGCGACGGCCAGCCCGACCGCCGCGATCGGATGGCGCCGGGCCAGCTCGCGCACCGAGCGGTCGATGGCGTCTTCGAGCGCGCGCGCCGAATGCGGGGTCGCCGCCTGCACGGTGTCGAGCACCTCGCCCTCGGCGTCGACCACCGAGGCGCGAATGTTGGTGCCACCTACGTCGATGCCGACCGTGAGCAGGTGTTGAGGGTCGATCCGGCTGGTCATCCCCGGATCGTCACCGGAATGTCGACATATTGCGAGCGTGGCGCGCGGGGGGCCGATCGATCCTCGGGGGCGGGGCGGCGGCGCTGAGACGGATTGTCGGCGAAAGCGTCTGTGCCCGAAGCATTCGCGGCGGCACCGGTCCGGTCCGGTTCGGGCGTGATGTGCGGTGTCCGGGTGGCCCGCGGGGCGGTGTATTCGTCGACCCGGCGAGGGCGCGGGACGCCGGACTGATCCGGGTGGGTGGCTCCCCGGCGTGGGCTGGAACCCGGATCCTGCAGACCCGTTGCGGCGTTCTGGCGTGGGGGCTGACCCGTGGGCTCGGTGGCTGGACCGTGCGCCGCTGCCGGGCCGTCGGTCGAATTCGGGTGTGCCGCAGCGTGTTCGGTCCACTCAGGAGGCAGGACCGGTTCGACGGGGATGCCCGCAAGGGCTTCGCGCAGGACCGTCACCATGGAGGTGCCGTGTTCGGCGAGGGCGGCGACGACGTCGTGGTGGTCGCCGCGCACCAGGGCCGCGGCCGCGCAGACCGGGCACCAGGCGCAGCCGCCCAGGTCGGCTCGGCCGTCGGCGGCGGTGCGGCGCAGCACCGGTTCGACCCGGGCCAGGAGGACTTCGGAGAGTAGGCGCAGCTCCTCGGTGAACTCGGCGAAGCCGTCGTGGCCGTGACGCTCGGACTGGGAGTCAGTGCTCATCTGCGGAGGCCTTCGTGTAGTTCGGATCGGCGGGCCACACCTGTGGGTCGGGCCGGAAGCGGACCACGAGGTGACCGGTATCGAGTTCGGCGCCCGCCACCGTGCAGCGTCGCAGCACCGGCGCGAGCCGTACGCGTGTGCGTACCCCGTCGGCTCCCACGATCAGATCGTCCTCCACTCGGCCCAGCCGCAAGGTGCCGGGATCGACCACCGGCAGCCGCATCCGCATCGCGTACACGGAGTCGACACCGGAGCCGGACTCCCATCGAACCATCGGTTCGCCCGATTCCGCGCCCTGAGCGTGCGCGGCGGGCAGCGTGTCGACCGAATGCGAGAACACCGCCAGCGAATTCACCCCCACCGGTTCGGCACCGGCGTGCTGGGCGATCAGGATCGGGACATCGGTGAGTTGTTCGTGTAGCCGGGCCACCACTTCGAGTTGCTCGGCGCGGCGGTTGAGGTACCAGTGCACGGCCGGGTGGGCGTTGTCGCCGGGCGGCGGCACCGGGGCGAGCACCTTGTTCACCACCACCGCGTCCATCCGCAGGCCGAGTAGCGCCGCCGCCGAACGCACCCGCCGTGCCTCGGCGACGGCGACCTGTTCGGGCCCGGTGATCAGGCGGGCGCTGGTGCGGGTGCGGTCGGCGAGGAGGTCGCGGACCTGTGTCACCGCCACCACGATCCGTTCGACCGCGGCCGCGAGCACCGCCTTGCGCAGGTCGAGGCCGATCGCGCTCATCGTGCGCGCGTGCTTGGGCCAGAGGCGTTCGAGGTAGTTGAGCATCGTGTCGGGGGCGGTGACGATGCGCAGCATGTCGGCCGAGGGCGGGCAGTCGACGACGATGACGTCCCAGTCGTTCTCCTCGGCGTACTGGGCGATCTCGACCAGCATCAACAGTTCCTGCACACCGGGCAGCCCGGTCAGCTCGGCCGGGTCGAGCGCGGCCAGATCGAAGCCGTGATCGTGTCCGCCGCCCTTGGCCAGCATCGCCACCACATCGCGGAAACGGTCCTCGAGCAGAGCGAGGGAGTCGATCTCGATCACCTCGATACCGGGGGCCACCCTGGCCACCCCGGCGACGGTGCCCGGATCGTGCGGGAAGCGGAAACCGAGCGCGTCGCCGAGCGAATGGGCCTGATCCAGCGAGGCGATCAGCACACGCTGACCCGAGCGGGCATAGGTCATGCTCGTCGCGCAGGCCAGCGTCGTCTTCCCGACACCACCCTTGCCGACGAACAACTCGACGCGGGTACCGCCCGGGGCGCTCAGCCTTCGACCCGCTTCTTCAGCTCGTTCAGCGCCGTGTCGGTGATGACCTTCTCGGCTTTGCGTTTGAACATGCCGATCATCGGGATGTTCAGGTCGACGGTGAGTTCGTAGACCACCTCAGTACCGCCACCGGGCCGGTCGAGCAGTTCGTAGCTGCCGTCCTGGGCCTTCTGCAGGTCACCGCTGAGCAGGCGCCAGGTCACAGCCTTGCCGTCGGCTCGCCAGGTGTAGGACAGCACATAGGTGTCTTTGACGACGCCCGCGTCGAGCACGAACCGGGCGGTGGCCGCGCGGCCACCGGCGTCACGCTCGATGACCTCGACCGACTTCGCCGCAGCGACCCACTCCGGGTAGGACTCCAGATCCGCGATGACGGCCATCACCTGCTGCGACGGTGCGTCGATCAGGATCGATCTCTGAGTCCGGTCGGCCATGGCAGCCAGTCCTCTTTCTGTGTTTTATTGGCGGCTGGTGCCGCTGTTCTCGGCGCTTAACTCCGCCTCTTCCCTCCCTACGGGTACTCCTTCGTCGCACCCTTCGGTCAGTCCATCGGCGGAGGCGCGCCGAGAACGCTCCTTTGTCGCATCGTTCGGTCAGGCCCATCTGCGCCAGGCGCGTCGAGGACCTGCATCAAGGGGCGGCGGCGACCGGGGGTGCGACGCCCGCGGGTCGGCCGACTTCGAGCCGTGCCTTGAGTTCGAATGCCATGTTCCGGCCCGCGACCCGGCGGGCCCGATTGGCCGCGGCCAGCGCGCGTGCCGACTTCGATTCGGCCGCGGTGGGTTCGGCGTGCAGGAAGTAGTGCAGGATCGCCCCCTCGGGGACGGCCTCGAGCCACACCTCCATGGTGCCGGTCAACGCGCCTGCCACCGTCCAGCGGATGCCTTTGTCGCCGCGATCCTCGCGCACGTCGAGGCGCAGGTCGGGCCACCAGCGGCGCCAGTTGTTCGCGGCGCTCAGCACGTCGGCGATCGCGGCGCCCGGTGCGGCGAGAAAGGTCTGATCTGCGACCTGGATACTGCTCACCAGGCTGAGCGTAGTGGACGCCACACCGGGCCCGGCCGGGGTGTCACCGCAGCAGTTCCCGCAAGCGGGTGCCCTGACGGTCCCAATGCCAGTTCTGCTCCACCCACGCCCGGCCCGCGGCGCCCATCTGGGCCGCCTTGTCCCGGTCGGTGAGCAGTTCGACGATGGCGTCGCTGATCTGCGAGACCGACCGCCCGTGCACCACGATGCCGGTCTCGCCCTCGCGCACGGTCTCGGGGGCGCCGCCGGAATCACCGGCCACGACCGGGACCCCGGTCGCCGATGCCTCGAGGAACACGATCCCGAGACCCTCGACGTCCAGGCCTGCCCCGCGCGTGCGGCACGGCATCGCGAACACGTCGGCGATCGTGTGGTGGGCGGCCAGCTCACCCGAGGGCACCCGGCCGGTGAACACCACGTTGTCCTGCACGCCGAGCGCCTCGGCCAGCGCGCGCAGTCGCGGCTCGTACGGTCCGCCGCCCGCGATCACCAGCACCGCACCGTCGACGCGCTCGCGGATCTCGGCCATCGCCACGATCAGCATGTCCTGGCCCTTGCGCGGGACCAGCCGCGACAGGCACAGCACGGTCGGGCGCTCACCCAGGCCGTAGCGGGCGCGCAGCTCTGCCCTGGCGGCCTGGTCGGGCCGGAATTCGGTGGGGTCGACCCCCGGCGGTAGGTGCTCGAGCGCCGCGCGCGGACCGAAGGCCGAGGCGAAACGGCCACGGGTGTACTTGCTGACGTAGGTCACCACATCGGTGTGCTCGCCGATCGAACGCAGCACCTGCCGCGATCCGGGCAGCATCGACCAGCCGACCTCGTGACCGTGGGTGCTGGCCAGGATGCGCTCCGCACCCGCGCGCCGCAGCATCGGCGCCATCACTGCCAGGGGAGCGGCCGCGCCGAACCACACGGTGTCGCAGTCGTGTTCGCGCAGCAGCGCGCCCGCCCGCTTGATGACCGCGGGGGTCGGCAGCATCAGCGTGGTCGGATGACGCACCACCTGGAACTTCTGCGCCGCGTCGAACTTCTCGTGGCTGTCACCGCGCCAGCGCGGCGCGTACACCACCAGGTCCTCGGGCGGCAGCTGATTCGACAGTGCCTGCAGATACGACTGGATTCCGCCCGGCCGAGGCGGGAAATCGTTGGTAACCAGCAGAGTTCGGGCCATAAGAGAACAACCTAATCGGTCGGCTGAGGGGTGGGCAGACGTGGTCGGGCGCGCCTGCGCCCATCATGCAGCGTGACCGCGCAACCACGCCCGCCACCCGTCCAGCAGCTCGGCGCGCGAAGCCCCGAGCACGGCGGTGAACGCGGCGTCCTGTGCCGCCGGGGACTGCGGGCCGGTCGCCAGGCGCTTGTACAACGTGTTGAGCGTGCTCGTGCCGTAGCGATCGGCCAGGAACGCGCAGGTGCTCCACGCGCTTTCGTAGGCGTAGGCCGCGTCGACACCGGTGAAATCGGCGTCGGCGACGAGCTCGGTGGGCAGGGTGCCCGCGCGCAACCGGGTGGTCAGGGTGGGCGCGATCTGGGAGAACGCGGTGTCCTGATCACGCTGAGCGACGTACTCGGCGAAGCCTTCCAGCATCCACAACGGTGCGCCGTCGGTGGTGGCGGCTCTGGTGGCGATGTGGGTGAGTTCATGGCGGAGCAGGGTGGCCAGGCCCTCGTCGCCGACTCGCAGGCGCGCGTCGGGATTGAACACGATGCGCTGGTCGGTGGGCTGGGTGCCCGGGGCGTAGGACCCGGTCAGCGACACGGCGGCCACGTCGGCCCCGGTGGTGCCCGCGGATCTGGTCAGCGCCGTGAATTCGGCGGGCGTGCTCGCCACGACCACGACGGGCGCGCGGTTCCAGTCGGTGCCCCACACCGCGCTCACATCCGAAATGGCCTGGCCCAGTTGACCTTCGAGGACATCGAGGTCAGCGCGATGGCTGGGATGGGCCACCAGCAGTGCCTCGGACGCGGCACCTTCGGCGACTTCACGCACCAGGATCGGGCCATAGGGTTGCAGCTCGCGCCGCACCGGACTCAGGCGCGGATTGTCGATGCCCTCGGACATGCCGAGCACCTCGGCCTCGTCGGTGGCCAGCTGCAACGGCCCCGCGTTACGCGGCACCAGGATCAGTGCGACGCACGCCCCGGTCAGTAGCGTGACCGAGGCGAGCGTGAAGCAGAATTCCAGGCGGCCATTCGACGAGAACCACGAACGCAGGCCCGTGCGGGGGGACGATTCGGTCACCGGTCTGGCTCAGTATCGCCGGGCCGAGTGGTACGGGGTGGTGTTGATCGGTGCGACAGCGACCGGCACACCGAAAGTGGAGGCGTGCACCATCATTCCGTTGCCCGCGTAGATGCCGACGTGGGTGATGTCGGGATAGAACAGGATCACGTCGCCGGGCAGCAGCTCGTCCTTCGACACCGGCGTGCCGTAACCCGCCTGCTGGGAACTGGTGCGCGGCACACTCTTACCGACCTGCTTGAACGCCCACTGCACGAGACCGGAGCAGTCGAACTGGTCGGGCCCGGTGGCGCCCCAGACATACGGATCGCCGACGCGGGTGAGGGCGGCGGCCAGCGCGCTCGTGCCGCTGCCGGGAACCAGGCCCGCCAGCAGCGAATCGCGGTCGAAGCCGGGGGGGAACGGCGAACCGGCCAGCGTCGACTTGTCGCGGGCCGAGAGCTGGCTCCATGCCTCGACCACGGAGGTGGTCGAGGTGGCGAGGTCCTGGCGTTTGCGTTCGACATCGGCGCGCACCGCGTCGGCGGCGGTGGTCGCGGCATGCGCGGCCTCGGCGGCCGTGCGGGCGACGGTGTCGGCCGCAGTGGCGGCGTCGGCGGCCTGTTTGAACTGGCGGACCGTGTCGGCGGTCTGCTGGGCGAGCACGTCCAGCGTCGACATCTTGTCCAGCAACTGCTGCGGTGAACCGCTCGACAGCACGGCGAACATGCTGTTGGTGCGCACGCCGGTATAGGCGGCCACGGCGGTGCGGTCGATCATCGGCTGGAACTTGCGCACTTCGGCGCGGGCGGCCTCGACGACCGCGGAGGTGGCGGCGACTTTGTCGTCGGCCTCGCGCTGTACCGCGAGCTTGGCGTCGAGATCGATCTGAGCGGTAAGAGCGAGTTGGTTGAGCTGCTCGGACTGGCGCGAGAGGTCGACCATCCGGGAGATCGCGTCGGTCGCGGTGGTCGGCAGGGCTACCGGGTCGGCGCCGGCGGGACCGGCGGTGTAGATCGCGCACACCAGCATCGCGGCGGACAGGGTTCCGGCGAAACCACGCGTAGCGTGCGCATTCCGGTGGTGTGCAGTCACAGTGCCCCGTGCCCCGTTCTCTCGTTGTCCCCCGATGCAGCGCAATACCTGAGCGGGATCTCCTCGTCAGCCGAGAAGGTCTCGATCAGGTTACGGAACTGCATGCATCTGTGTCCAGTAAAGCTACGTGCGCCGCTCAACCCAGTGGACGGCGCGTATGCCCGGACGATCACTGCGACTACGGTGCGCCCTTCCCCGTGAACGACGCACCGTGCCCGGCTGGATCAGAAGCGGCGAGCACCCGCGAACGGCATCGACGACACCGGCGCGAGCTGGACCGGGGTGCCCGAGGTGGAAGCGTGCACGACGTTGCCGTCGCCCGCGTACATGCCGGAGTGGCCGCCGCCGTAGAACGACACCATGTCGCCGGGCTGCAGGTCATCGATCGAGACCGGGGTGCCCGCACCCAGCTGGGCGCCACTGGTGCGCGGAATGTCCATGCCGGCCTGGGCGTAGGCCCACTGGATCAGACCCGAGCAGTCGAAGGCGTTCGGGCCCGCGGCGCCGTAGACGTAGGGCGAGCCGATCTTGCTCAGCGCGGCATCGAGGGCGATGTCGGCGGCGGTGGCGCGCGGCGCGGTGAAAACCTGCGGCGCGGCCGGGATCTCGATACCGGGAATACCTTGGGGCAGCGGAATCTCGTTCGGCACCTCGAACGTGCCGATGCCGGGCACGGTCACCGGCGTGGCCGATGCCGGGGCGGCCGGCAGGAGGAACGCGCCGATGGTGGCAGCGCCGACGGCTCCGACGGCAACGGCACGCTGCGCCTGACGCTTGACGGTGTTGTTCGCCATGATGCGGAACTTCCAATCTGCCCCACGACGCCGTGTCCGTATGACGCGGCGGGCTTCGTCTCGCTCGGCCGTTTCCGGTCAGCGGGACTCCGTGAGGTCTCAAAAAGGTTACGAAGACATCACGGGGGTTTGTAAAGTCGGACATCGGTCCAAAGGGGATTTCGGGTGATATCACCGAGCAATGTGTGCGAGCTGGATCACACCCGATCACGAAACGATAACGCCAGGTCGCGTCGACTGGGATTTCGGAGTGCTACCGGCGCGTCGCCAATAAGGCCCGCAGGGCTGTTTTCGCTCCCCGAATCGGTGAACCCGCAGGTGGTACGTGCCCGTCGCGGGTATCGATGGTTCGCCGGGTGGTCCGCCTCGCAGGCGGCGCGCCGTGAGCTGCGACGTGCGCAGAGCGGTAAGGCCGATTACCCATTGAAATCTGACGGACTCATATGAATTTCATAAGTATGTGAGCCCGGTCACGATTGAGTTTGATCTCGGTCATTTTGTTCGCATCAGAACGAAAGCCTCGCGCCGAATTATCGGCGCCGAAGATCACGGACCCGCGTCGAGCCGGGGCGGGGGACGAGTCGCCGAGTGGATCTGTGTGCTCGCCGCTTGGCGGGAAAGCCGTTGTGGCGGTTAGGGTACGGCCGAATATTCGCAGTTCGAAGGGGGCGCGGGTGGCCGACGACCAGGTTTTGACCGACATGCTGACGATGCTCGATCGCACTCCGACGGTGCTCGCGCTGCGCGTGTGCGTCATCGAGCTGCTGATCGAGCGGCAGCGCTATGCCGACGCGCTCGCCCACTGTGGCACCGCGCTCGGCCACGATCCGGGGAATGCCCAGGTCCTGGGGTTGATGATGCGTTGCACGACGGCGTTGTCCGGTGGATCTCCCGCGCCGGGCGTCGCCCCTGCGCCCTTGCCCGACACCTCCACCCCCGGCTCCGCCGTCGCACCCTCCGCGGCGCAGTCGGACTTCGACTGGGCCGCGGCCGAGGACGAAGTCGGCGACATCATCGAACCGGCATTCGTGCACGGCGTCCCCACCGAGTTCGTCACCGACGATGACGCCGCCACCGTCGAGCGCCCGACCCTGCGCCTGGCCGATGTCGGCGGCATGTCCGAGGTGAAACAGCAGCTCGACCTCACCCTGCTCGGCCCGCTGCGCAATCCGGAACTGGCCAAGGCATTCGGCACCTCGGCGCGCGGTGGCCTGCTGCTCTACGGCCCGCCCGGCTGCGGCAAGACCTTCATCGCCTCGGCGGTCGCGGGCGAACTCGGCGCCAACTTCTACCCGATCGAGATCACCGACATCCTCGACATCTACACCGGCGCCAGCGAACGCAATGTGCACAGCATCTTCGAGATGGCCCGTCGCAACGCCCCCTGCGTGCTGTTCCTCGACGAGGTCGACGCGCTCGGCCACAAGCGCAGTCAGATGCAAGCCTCGGCGACCATGCGCACGGTCGTGAACCAACTGCTCACCGAAATGGATTCCGCCACCCACAGCAATGAAGGGGTGTTCGTGCTCGGCGCGACCAACCACCCGTGGGATGTCGACGTCGCGCTGCGCAGGCCGGGCCGCTTCGACCGGATGATCTTCGTCGGTCTGCCCGATCTCGCCGCCCGCGCGTCGATCCTGCACTACCACCTGCGCGACCGCCCCGTGGCGGGCATCGACCTCACCACCCTCGCCGCCCACACCGACGGCCTCTCCGGCGCCGACCTCGCCCACGTGTGCACCTCGGCCACCCAGCTGGCCATGGCCGACTCGATGCGCTCGGGTGAAGTACGCCCGATCGGCATGGCGGACGTGCGGGCGGCGCTGGCCCAGATCCGGCCGAGCACCGGCGCCTGGTTCGAATCCGCCCGCAATGTGGTCGAATTCGCCAACGGTGACGGCAGCTACGACGAGCTGGCGCTGTACCTCAAACGCCAGAAGCGGCGCTGACACGAGCTTGTCGGACCCCCGTCCTACGCTGCTCGCCGTGCCCGATCCCCTTCCGCTCCCGGCTGCCGCTCGGCAGTTGGCCTTCGATGAGCTCGATACTCCGCTGTATGCCACCACTTTCGTCGTCGTCGACCTCGAAACGACCGGGACCAGCGCGGATCGGGACGCGATCACCGAGATCGGGGCGGTGAAGGTGCGTGGGGGTGAGGTGCTGGGGGAGTTCGCGACGTTGGTGAATCCGGGGTACGCGATTCCGCCCGCCATCGTGCAGATCACGGGGATCACCACGGCGATGGTGTACGACGCGCCACGGATCGAGGGGGTGTTGACGGGGTTCTTAGAGTTCGCGGCGGGGGCGGTGCTGGTGGCGCACAACGCGCGATTCGACACCGCGTTTCTCAAAGCCGCCGCGGCGCGTCAGGAGATCACCTGGCCCAATCCGCAGGTGCTGTGCACCGTGAAATTGGCGCGGCGGGTGCTCACGCGCGACGAGGCGCCGTCGGCGCGGCTCGGGGTGCTGGCGCAGATTCTCGGTGCGTCGACCACGCCGACGCACCGCGCGCTCGATGACGCCCGCGCCACCGTCGACGTGCTGCACGCGCTGATCGGTCGGGTCGGCAATCAGGGTGTGCACAGCCTGACCGAGCTACTCGACTATCTGCCCGGTGTCACCGGAACCCAGCGCGCCAAGCGCACGTTCGCGACCGACCTGCCTGCCGCGCCCGGCGTCTATCTCTTCCGTGGACCGTCGGAGGAAGTCCTCTATATAGGGACGGCGGTGAATCTGCGCCGTCGCGTGCGCAACTACTTCACCGGCTCGGAAACCCGTGGCCGGATGAAAGAGATGGTGGCACTGGCGATTCGGGTCGACCATGTGGTGTGCGCGCACGGCCTCGAGGCCGGGGTCCGCGAGTTGCGGTTGCTCGCCGCGCACGCGCCGCCGTACAACCGTCGCTCGAAGTTCCCGAAGAAAGGGTGGTGGCTCACGCTCAGCGACGAGGCTTTCCCCCGGCTGGTCGCCGTGCGTACCCCGACCCGAACCGCGGTGGGGCCGTTCAATTCTCGTGTCCACGCGGTCGATGTGGCGTTGACGATCGCCGAATTCGCCGGGATGCGAACCTGCGCCACGCGCCTCACCCGCACGGCGAAACACACTTGCCCACCCGCTGTCGTCGGCGGCTGCCCCGCCGCTCGAGATGGTGATCTGGACGCGGCGAGGTACGCCCCGGCTGTCGACGCGGTCCGCGACCTGTTCACCGGTCGCGCCGACACCCTGCTCCGCGCGATGATCGATCGCATCGAAACACATTCCACCGCACAGCATTTCGAGGCGGCCGCCCGTCTGCGTGACCGCGCCGCGGCCGTCGCCACCAAACTCCACCGCACCCAGCGACTGACCGCCCTGGCCCGCCTCGCGGAATTGATCATCGCCCTCCCCGACGGTGCGGGCGGCTGGGAATTCTCCGTCATCCGCTACGGCCGCCTCGCCGCCGCGGGCACCGCCGCCCGCGGCACCCCACCGATGGCCGTCGTCGATCAGATTGTCGCCGCCGCCGAAACAGTGATCCCCGACCTCGGCGTCGCGTCGTCGGGTAGCGGGACCCAGCGCCCAGCAGCCGACTCCGCCACCACGTCTGTAGAACCCACCGCCGCGTCCGCGAGCCCCGGCACCGCCATACCTGGCGCCGACGACATCCCACCCCTGCGCGGCGCCCCACCGGAGGAAGTCGGAGTAATCGCTCGCTGGCTCGCCAAACCGGGCGCGCGGATCGTGCGCACCAGCGACGGATACCACGAACCGCTGCACGGCGCCGGTCGCTGGGTGGGGTGGGCGCAGCTCGCTCGCGCGGCCGCGGCGACCAGGAGTGAGCAGGAGCAGTACCTGGCCGAGCGTTGACGAGCCGCTGGAACAACAGCCTCCGGCGGCTGGCCGAACGGGTGTGGAGTCCGTCCTGGATTATGGAACTCGACTCCGTGCACTGTGGCGCGGCGCAGGGATGAGGAGCAGCGGCCGATGTTCGTGAAGGTGTGCGGGTTGACCACCGAGGAGCAGATCGACTGGGCGGTCGAGCTCGGATACTCGGCGATCGGCGTCATGCTGACGACCAAGAGCAAGCGGTACCGCACCCCCGAACAGGCACGCGCCCTCGCCGATTACGCGCGCGGCCGCATCACCACCTTCGCCGTCGCCCTGCAGGCGAGCGAGGTCGCCGAGGTGGCCGACGCGTTCGACGTCGTGCAGCTCTACCAGTGGGCCGACCTGCCGAACCTGGCCTTCTGCTCGTCGAACCCGCCGGAACCGGGGCAGACCAGCGAATACTTCTTCTACGACGCCAGCGCGGGCTCCGGTGTCTTCGAGGAATTTCCCGACTGGGTGCGCGCGCAGCCGGGCCGGGTCGTGCTGGCGGGGGGCCTCGACCCGGACAACGTCGCCGATGTCATCGCCCGGCACCGGCCCTACGGTGTCGACGTGTCCAGTTCGGTGGAAACGGCACCCGGTGTGAAGAGTCGTGACCTGATGCGACGGTTCAAAGCGGCCACCGAGCGGCCCGAAGTTCTAGAGTGATCCCATGATTACCGCGATCGTGATGATCCAGGCGCAGAACTCTCGCATCCCCGAGACCGCGCAGGCCCTCGCCGACACCGAAGGTGTCGCCGAGGTGTACTCCTGCGCGGGCGACGTGGACCTGATCGCGATCGTGCGGGTCCGCGACCACGCGCGCATCGCCGAGGTGGTCACCGCGGGCATCGACAAGGTGGCGGGCGTGGTCCGCACCACCACCCACATCGCCTTCAAGTCCTATTCCAGCGCCGACGTGGAAGCCGGATTCTCGCTGGGGGAGTGAGCCCGCGGTTCAGTTCTCGTCGAGCACCTGGGTGAGTTCGGCCCAGCTCTGCAGCAACTTGGCCGCCGCCCCGCTGTCCACCGCGGCGGCGGCGCGCTCGAGCCCGCCGGTCAGAGCCGCGTCCAGGTCGAGATCGGCATCGCCGACCCCGCGGGAGAGGTCGTAGGCCACGATCGCCGCGGCCGAGTTCAACAGCACCGCATCACGAACAGCTCCGGCCGTCCCCGCGAAGACATCGCGCGCGACCTGGGCGTTGACCTGGGCATCCCCGCCGCGCAGGTCGTCCAGATCTACCCGGGCGATGCCGAGCCGCGTCGGATCGATCAGCGTGTGCCGGATCCGCCCGCCACTGACCACCCACACGTCGGTGAGATCCGAGGTGGTGATCTCGTCGAGCCCGTCCCGCCCACGCACTACCAGCGCACTCGCCCCGCGCGCCGCGAACACCCCGGCGATCACGGGCGCGAGATCGGCGAACGCGCACCCGATCAGCCCGGCCCGCGGCTGCGCCGGATTGGTCAGCGGCCCCAGCACGTTGAACACCGTCGGAATGCCGATCTCCTTGCGCGCGGCACCGGCGAAACGCAGCCCGGAGTGGAACAGCGGCGCGAAACAGAACCCGATCCCCACCTCGCGCACCGACCGCGCCACCGACTCGGGTCCGAGCGCGAGCTTGACCCCCAGCGCTTCGAGCACGTCGGCCCCACCGGATTTCGACGACGCCGCCCGGTTCCCGTGCTTGACCACCGGTACCCCGGCCGCCGCCACGACCACCGAGGACATGGTCGAGATGTTCACCGACCCCGAACGATCGCCGCCGGTGCCGACGACATCGACCGCGTCGCCTTCGATATGAACCAGTCGCGCGTGCCCGAGCATCCCGGCCACCATGCCCGCCAGTTCGGTCGGCGTCGGGCCCTTGATCTTCATGGCGACGCCGAACGCCGCGATCTGGGCCGGAGTGGCGTTGTCGGTGAAGATCTCGTCGATCACCCAGGTGGTGTCGTCCGCGGCCAGGTCGCCACCGTCGGCGAGGGTTCCGAGCACCTGGGGCCAGCTGCGCACGCTCATCTGCTCTGCTTCTCCTTCGACGAGACCGTTGCGCCACTCTAGATCGGGCGCGCGGAGGTGGCACAAGGTCTTTTTGCGCCGTCGGGCAAGTTTACGGGGCGGTGCGGGGCGGTTGCAGCGCGTCCCAACCGTCGGCCACGCCGTCGTGGCGCTGCGCGAGCCCGGCCATCCGCGAGCGTTCCTGCGAACAGCTCAGCGGATCGAGCCGCTGCACCCGCTGCAAGATGACCGGAACCAGGTCCTGCCCGGGAGCGGCGGCCTCGGCGCGTTCGTATCCGTCGTACCCGGCGATCTCGCACGCGGCCTCGATCTGCCCGGCGGGTAGCCGCAGATGATGCCGCAACACCGCGTCGGCTTCCCGATCCAGCTCACCGGCTCGGTCCAGCGCGGTCGAACAAGCCTCGACATCGTCGAAACTCGACGCGACCACGACAAGATCGTCACGCCTTGGATCCAACTCCCGCGCCGACCCACCGAACAGCCGCCGCCACATCCGCACCACGACCATCGCCGCCTCCTCGTCTCAGCCTATCCACATCCAACGCTGTCACAATGGGTTGTCGCGCGATCGTCGCCAACACGCCGACGGAAGTCGTAGACCCCCTCTGTGCGTGGGTTTTCCGACTGGCGCCACAAACTTTCGTACCCGGGTACATGTGTCGTACTACGAAGAGTCATACTTACCCCGTGACGACCGCAGTAGGCACCCCAGGATCGGCCATTACTCAGCGTGTGCATTCGCTGAACCGGCCCAACATGGTCAGCGTCGGAACCATCATCTGGCTGTCGAGCGAGCTGATGTTCTTCGCCGGCCTGTTCGCCATGTACTTCGTTGCTCGCGCGCAGGCGCAGGGACATTGGCCCCCGGAGCCGACCGAGCTGAACATGAAGCTCGCGATTCCGGTGACGGCCGTGCTGATCGCGTCCTCGTTCACCTGCCAGATGGGTGTGTTCGCCGCGGAGAAGGGCGATGTGTTCGGTCTCCGTCGCTGGTACACGATCACCCTGCTGATGGGCGCGTTCTTCGTCGCCGGGCAGGGCTACGAGTACTACCACCTGGTGGAGGAGGGAACTTCGATCGCCGGCAGCTCGTACGGCTCGGTTTTCTACATCACCACCGGCTTCCACGGTCTGCACGTGATCGGTGGTCTGATCGCGTTCGTGTTCCTGCTCATCCGCACCACGCTGAGCAAATTCACCCCCGCCCAGGCCACCGCCGCGATCGTGGTGTCCTACTACTGGCACTTCGTCGACATCGTTTGGATCGGGCTGTTCGCGACGATCTACTTCGTCCGCTAGCGCGCGGCACACAGCATTTGCACAAGTCGGTTCCGTCTACTCCAAAGGGACACAGATGAGTTCATCTCCCCCGTCGGCCCCAGAGCCCGCCGGCCCCGGCGCCGGGCAGGCCGCACAGGCCGCCAAGGCGCGTAAACAGCGTCGCGCCCGCCGTCGTATCGCGGGTGCTCTCGCGCTGATGATCGGTTTGGTCGGAGCCGGCTTCCTGGCTACCGCGCTCACTCCGCAGGCGCAGGTCGCGACCGCGCACGAGGACCAGTCCGCGCTCATCCGCGAGGGCAAGCAGCTCTACGACACCTCCTGCGTCACGTGCCACGGCGCGAACCTGCAGGGTGTCGCCGATCGTGGTCCGAGCCTGATCGGCGTCGGCGAGGCCGCCGTCTACTTCCAGGTTTCCACCGGTCGTATGCCGATGGCCGCCAACGGCGCCCAGGCATTGCGCAAACCGCCGAAGTTCGACGCGCACCAGACCGACGCGCTCGGCGCCTACGTCGCAGCCAACGGTGGTGGCCCCTCGGTGATCCGCGACGCCAACGGTGAGATCGCCCAGGAATCGTTGCGCGGCGACGACATCGCCCGTGGCTCGGAGCTGTTCCGCATGAACTGCGCCTCCTGCCACAACTTCACCGGTCGCGGTGGGGCGCTCTCCGGTGGCAAGTTCGCGCCGCCGCTGGCCGAGGCCAACGAGCAGCAGATCTACCAAGCGATGATCACCGGCCCGCAGAACATGCCCAAGTTCTCCGACCGGCAGCTGTCGCCGGAGGAGAAGCGCGACATCGTCGCCTACGTCAGGAACTCCGCCGAGGAGAAGGCCCCCGGCGGCTGGGATCTCGGCGGTTTCGGTCCGGCCACGGAAGGCCTCGCCATCTGGGTTATCGGCATCACCGCCGTTGTCGGCGCCGCGATGTGGATCGGATCCCGATCATGAGTGGACAGGAGCACAGCGACATGGGTCGCGAACCCACCGAAGACGAACTGGACGCGATGACGCGTGACGAGCTGGTCGAGCTCGGCACCAATCGCGACGACGTCGATGTCGTCTACCGCAACGAGCGGTGGCCGGTGCCGGGCACCAAGGCCGAGAAGCGCGCCGAACGCGCGGTCACGTTCTGGTTCGCCATCTCCGGCCTGGCCGCCGCCGCGCTCATCGGTGTCTTCCTGTTCTGGCCGTGGGAGTGGAAGGGCTACGGCGATGAAGGCCATGCCGCCTACTCGCTGTACACCCCGCTCGTCGGCCTGACCTTCGGCATCTCGGTGCTGGTCATCGGCATCGCGGTCGTGCTGATCCGCAAGCGGTTCATCCCGGCCGAGATCTCCATCCAGCAGCGCCACGACGGCCCGTCGCCCGAGGTCGAGCGCCGCACCCTGGCGGCCGAGCTGGGCGACGCGCTCGAGACCTCCACCCTCGGTCGTCGCAAGATGATGCTCGGCACCGCGGGTGCCGGTGTCGGTGTGCTCGGTATCGGTGCCGCGCTGGTGTTCATCGGCGGCATGGTGAAGAACCCGTGGGCCAAGCGCGACAAGTCGCCGCTGTGGGTCTCGGGCTGGACCCCGGACTACCCGGGCGAGACCATCTACATCCGCCGCGACACCGGTCGCCCCAACGACATCGTCCTGGTGCGCCCGGAAGACCTGGACGCGGGCGCGATGGAAACCGTGTTCCCGTGGAAAGAGAAGTGGCGCGGGGATGCGCACGAGACCCTGCAGTCGCTGCGCGGTATCCGCAACGCGGTCATGATGATCCGCCTGCGCACCGAAGACGCGGAGAAGGCGATCAAGCGCAAGGGCCAGGAGAGCTTCAACTTCGGCGACTACTTCGCCTACTCGAAGATCTGCACCCATCTCGGCTGCCCCACCTCGCTGTTCGAGCAGCAGACCAACAGGATCCTGTGCCCCTGCCACCAGTCGCAGTTCTCGGCGACCGAGTGGGGTAAGCCGGTCTTCGGTCCTGCCGCCCGCGCGCTGCCTCAGCTGCCGATCACCGTCAACTCCGAGGGCTTCCTGGTCGCCGCGGGCGACTTCATCGAGCCGCTCGGCCCGGCCTTCTGGGAGCGTCGTTCATGAGCCAGGTAAACGAGTTGGACGAGCGGTATCGCGCCGCCGCGTTCATGAAGCGGTCGATCAACAAGGTCTTCCCGACCCACTGGTCGTTCCTGCTGGGTGAGATCGCGCTCTACGCGTTCATCATCCTGCTGCTGTCGGGTGTGTACCTGACGCTGTTCTTCGACCCGTCGATGACCCACGTGGTCTACGACGGCGCCTACCAGCCGCTGCGCGGTGTCGGCATGTCGCGGGCGTACGAGACCGCGCTGAACATCTCCTTCGAGGTGCGCGGCGGTCTGTTCGTCCGGCAGATCCACCACTGGGCGGCCCTGCTGTTCGCGGCGTCGATCATCATCCACCTGTTCCGCATCTTCTTCACCGGCGCGTTCCGCAAGCCGCGTGAGGCGAACTGGGTGATCGGCTCGCTGCTGCTGATCCTGGCGATGTTCGAAGGCTTCTTCGGCTACTCGCTGCCCGACGATCTGCTCTCCGGTACCGGCCTGCGTGCCGCGTTCTCGGGCATCACAATCGGTGTGCCGGTCGTCGGTACCTGGATGCACTGGCTGATGTTCGGCGGCGACTTCCCCGGCGACATCATCATCCCGCGCCTCTACATCGCGCACGTGCTGTTGCTGCCCGGCATCATCCTGGCGCTGATCGGCGCGCACGTCGCGCTGGTCTGGTACCAGAAGCACACCCAGTTCCCCGGACCGGCCCGCACCGAGCACAACGTGGTCGGCGCGCGCATCATCCCGGTGTTCGCCGCCGACCAGGGCGCGTTCTTCGCGTTCACCCTCGGCATCGTCGGCATCATGGGCGGTGTCCTGCAGATCAACCCGATCTGGAACCTCGGTCCGTACAACCCATCCCAGGTGTCGGCGGGTTCACAGCCCGACTTCTACATGATGTGGACCGATGGTATGGCGCGTCTGATGCCGCCATGGGAGCTCTACCTGGGTCGGTACACGATCCCGGCGGCGTTCTGGGTGGCGCTCGTCATGGGTCTGGTGTTCACGCTGCTGATCGCCTACCCGTGGATCGAGAAGCGGCTCACCAACGACCGCACGGCGCACCACAACCTGCTCCAGCGTCCGCGCGACGTGCCGGTGCGTACCGCGATCGGCGCCATGTCCATCGCGTTCTACGTGGTGCTCACGCTGTCGTGTGTCAACGACATCATCGCGCTGAAGTTCGACATCTCGCTGAACGCGACCACCTGGATCGGTCGTATCGGTCTGCTGTTGCTGCCGCCGATCGCGTACTTCGTGACCTACCGGTTCTGCATCGGTCTGCAGCGCAGTGACCGGGCGGTGCTCGAACACGGCATCGAGACCGGTGTGATCAAGCGTCTGCCGCACGGCGAGTACATCGAGATCCACCAGCCACTGGGTGGGGTCGACGCGCACGGCCACGCCATCCCGCTGGAATACCAGGGCGCCTCGGTGCCCAAGAAGATGAACAAGCTGGGTTCGGCGGGCAAGCCGGGCACCGGTAGCTTCCTCAAGGCCGACCCGAGGGCCGAGGGCGAGTCCTGGGCCGAGATCGAGGAGAACGAGGAGCACCGGATGCTCACCGTCCTCGCCGAGCAGCAGGCTATCGCCAACAACAGCGAGCCGTTCGGTCACTGACCTGACGTGTAGCACAAAGGCCCCGAGTCGAATTCGACTCGGGGCCTTCGCTGTTGTCCTAGAGGCGCGGGGTGCGCCGGTATGTCTCGATGGCCTCGAACTTGGCCAGGTTGTGGCGGGCGTCGGCGAGGGCGTCGTGCGCGTCGTCGGGGATGGGCGGCAGCGCCGGGCTGCCGTTGACAGCCCAGTGCTGGCGCAGTTCGTTGGTGTAGCGCGGCATGCCCTTGGGTAGCGCGGTCATGTCACCCCACAGCTGGCACAGCGCCACATGGTCGTAGGCGCCGACCCAGGCCCACAGCTCCGGCTGCACACTCGGCCGCGGCAGGAAGAACTTGAACAGGTCGTCGCGGATCTGTTCCCTGGTGCGATACAGCGGCGACCCGGCGGGCGGGAGCTTCGGCAGCACATGCTTACGGACCCACGGTCCCGCCCGCCCCGCATCGAATTCGGTGGAGACCGCATAGTATTCGCGCCCGTCCTCGCAGACGACGCCGATCGAGACCAGGTCGATCGTCGTGCCGTCCTCGATGAATTCCGAATCGTAGAAATATCGCAGGGAAATCGCCTCTTCGTGCCGGTGGGGTGCTCGTCCGACCGAAACCCTATGTCGACGGTCGGGCTGCCGGACGCACGGGTCCTGGTACTGCGAATATTCGCCCTCACAGCGAACCAACAGCTTCGCCGGGCAGGATGACCCGGGTGCGGGTGCTGGTGGTCGAAGACGAGACAGTGCTGGCCGACGCGATCGGCACGGGATTGCGTCGCTACGCGATGGCGGTGGACGTCGTCTACGACGGTGACGCGGCATTGGAAAGAGTGCCGGTGAACGACTACGACGTCGTCGTACTCGACCGCGACCTGCCCGGTGCCTCCGGTGACGAGGTGTGCCGCTGGATGATCGAGCACGGGGTGGACAGCCGGGTGCTGATGTTGACCGCGGCGACCGCGATTCGCGAGCGGGTCGCCGGGCTCGGGCTCGGTGCCGACGATTACCTGACCAAACCGTTCGCGTTCGCCGAACTGGTCGCGCGGGTACAGGCGCTCGCGCGCCGGTCCAGGCCCGCGACACCGCCGATCCTCACGCGCGCCGGCCTGCGTCTCGACGTGCACCGGTGCGCGCTCACCCGCGATGGTGTGCCGATCGCCTTGTCGCGTAAGGAGTTCGCGGTGCTGGGTGAGCTCATGCGCGCCGACGGAGGTGTGGTGTCGACCGAGCAGTTGTTGGAGAAGGCATGGGACGAGAACATCGACCCGTTCACCGGCGTGGTGCGGTACGCGATCATGATGTTGCGACGCAAACTCGGGGAACCGGCGTTGATCGAGACCGAGCCGGGCATCGGCTACCGGATCCGATGAGTAGGTCGCGCTCGACCATCCGGCTGCGGTTGACGCTGCTGTACGCGGGGTCGTTCTTCGTGGCCGGTGCGGTGCTGATCGCGCTGATGTACTTCTCGCTCGAGCAGTGGCTGGAGCAGCGGCCCGTGGCGGCCACCCACATGATCATCAGCAAGCACCTGGCGCTGGGCGACCGGATGCCTGCCGCCGACCGGTTGGCCGAGGCCATCGTCGCGCAGGCCGAACAGGAGCGTCGCGAAGTCCTGCGGGCGATGCTGTTGACGTCGTTGACCGCGCTCGTTGTGGTCGGGATCGCGGCGGCGGGCTTCGGGTGGCTGCTCGCCGGGCGCGCGCTGGCACCGCTGCAGCGGGTCACCGCGACGGCACGCCGGGTCGCCGACCGCAGCTTGCACGAACGGATCGCACTGGAAGGGCCACCCGACGAGATCAAAGACCTCGCCGACACTTTCGACGCCATGCTCGAGCGCCTCGATCGCGCGTTCGACGGCCAGCGGCGCTTCGTCGCCAACGCGTCCCACGAGCTGCGCACGCCGTTGGCGATCAACCGCACCCTGATCGAGGTGGCGTTGGATCGGCCCGATCCGCCCGCGTCGCTGCGTCAGCTCGGTGAGACCTTGCTCGAGGTCAATGGACGGCACGAACGCCTCATCGAGGGATTGTTGCTGCTGGTTTCGAGCGAGCAATTGCTCACCGAACACCGGCGCTGCGATCTCGCCGATCTCGCCCGCCATGTGGCCGGGTCGAGCGCTGGTGCGGCCGCTGATGCCGGAGTGGCAGTGGATTGTTCGCTCGCCACCGCGCCGGTCGACGGCGACCCGATCCTGCTGGAACGGCTGGTACACAATCTCGTCGACAACGCGGTGCGCTACAACGTCTCCGACGGCCGGGTGCGGATCCGCTGCGAGAGTGCGGATGGATTGGTGCGGCTGGTGGTCGCGAACACCGGGCCCGTGGTGCCGGTTTTCGAACTCGACGGCTTGTTCGAGCCGTTCCGTCGCGCGTCCGCGATCACCCGCCGCGCCGACGAGCCCGGCGCGCGCCGGGGCGCCGGGCTCGGGCTTTCCATTGTCCGGTCGGTCGCGCACGCGCACGGTGGCTCCGTGCACGCGGCCGCCGATCCCGCCGGCGGGCTGATCATCACGGTGTCACTGCCCGCCGCCGGAACCCCGAACACCGGCCTCAGCCGATAGTTCGCGCGGGTGGGCGGCTCACGACCGAGCTCACGAACACGCGGTCACCGACCCGGGCGCGCGATCAGTAGTCGCCGCAGACCTCGAATACCTCGCGCATCGCGGCGTGCTGTCCGGTGTGCTCGCCGGTGTGCTGTCCGGCGTGTGCACCCTGGCGCTGCTGGATGACGATGCGCCGCTCCTCGGGCGTCTTCGACAGCAGTTCGGCGAGTTTCGCCCGATGCTCGGGGTGCTGCGCCATCTTCGCGGCGAGCTCGGGGGCGTGGGCGAGCGCGGCGGCCTCGATCTGTTCCAGTGAACAGGTTGTGTCGAGCATCGGATGCGACCGGTCGGCCGGTGCGGCGGCCGCCATGCCGATGGTGCCCACGGTGGCGAGTGTGGCGAGGCCGGTCACCAGCGCGGTGCGGACGGTCGTGCGTTCGGGCAGGTTCGTCTTCATCTTCGGTAGACCCTTCTGATCGTGTGGTCGCGGTGTCGTGACCGCATGCCAGTCCACCAACCTGCTCGTTTGCCCGGTGTGAGGAAGCGCTGACACGGCCGTACGGAGCGGCCCGGGGGTAGGCGCGGCCAGAGCAGGTCCGTATTCTGATCTGGTGACCTGGACCGTCGACGTACCCATTGACCGCCTGCCGGAACTGCCGCCGCTGCCCGCCGAGTTGCGCGGTCGCCTCGATGCCGCGCTGGCCAGGCCCGCCCTGCAGCAGCCGTCCTGGGACGCCGACGAGGCCGCCGCGATGCGGACTGTGCTCGAGAGCGTGCCACCGATCTGCCTGCCCGCCGAGGTGGAGGACCTCAAGGCGCAGCTGGCCGCCGTCGCGCGCGGTGAGGCGTTCCTGATGCAGGGCGGTGACTGCGCGGAGACCTTCGCCGACAACACCGAACCGCACATCCGCGGCAATATCCGCACGCTGCTGCAGATGGCCGTCGTACTCACCTACGGTGCGAGTCTGCCGGTGGTGAAGGTGGCGCGGATCGCGGGCCAGTACGCCAAGCCGCGCTCGTCCGACACCGACGCCCTCGGCCTGAAGTCCTACCGCGGCGACATGGTGAACTCGCTCGTCGCCGACGAGGCATTGCGCCGCCACGACCCGTCGCGACTGGTCCGCGCCTACGCCAATGCCAGTGCCGCGATGAACCTGGTCCGTGCCCTGACCAGCGCGGGCACCGCCGACCTGCACCGCCTGCACGACTGGAACCGCGATTTCGTCGCCCAGTCGCCCGCGGGCGCGCGCTACGAGACGCTCGCCGAAGAGATCGACCGCGGCCTGCGCTTCATGGCCGCCTGCCAGGTCAACGACCCGAGCCTGAAGACCGCGCGCATCTACGCCTCGCACGAGGCGCTGGTCCTGGACTACGAGCGTGCCATGCTGCGGCTGAGCGAGTCCGAAACGGGCGAACCGCTGCTCTACGACCTGTCCGCGCATTTCCTGTGGATCGGTGAGCGCACCCGTCAGCTCGACGGCGCCCACATCGCCCTGGCCGAACTCCTCGCGAACCCGATCGGCCTCAAGATCGGGCCGACCACCACGCCGGAGCTGGCCGTGGAATACGTCGAACGGCTCGACCCGAACAACGAGCCGGGCCGACTCACCCTGGTCGCCCGCATGGGCAACGGCAAGGTGCGCGATGTGCTGCCCCCGATCATCGAGAAGGTGCAGGCCACCGGCCACCAGGTGATCTGGCAGTGCGACCCCATGCACGGCAACACCCACGAGTCGTCCACCGGGTTCAAGACCCGCCACTTCGACCGCATCGTCGACGAGGTCCAGGGCTTCTTCGAGGTCCACCACGCCCTCGGCACCCACCCCGGCGGCCTCCACATCGAGCTGACCGGCGAGAACGTCACCGAGTGCCTCGGCGGCGCCCAGGACATCTCCGACCTCGACCTCGGCGGCCGCTACGAAACCGCCTGCGACCCGCGCCTGAACACCCAGCAGTCCCTGGAACTGTCGTTCCTGGTCGCGGAGATGCTGCGCTGAATCAGCGGGACGAGCCCGGGGCGGTCAGCGAGGACCGCGCCCGGGCTTTTCTTTTTCCTTCTCGGGATCCTTACCCCTTCAAGGCAGGGCGGTGAGCGTCACGACGCTGCCCGCCTCCACATTCGAGTTGATGCCCGGTACCTGGCCGATCACCAGGGAACTGTCGGAATCGGTGAGGGACTTGACCTCCACCCGCAGGCCGAGCTGTTGCAGCTTGGAACGGGCATTGCCGACGGTCTGACCCATCGCATTGGGCACCTTCACCGCGTTCGACAGAATCAGCGTCACGGTGTCGCCCGATTGCAGGGTGGTGCCGACGGCGGGCTCGGTGGCGATCGCCTTGTCGCCCTCGACGTTCTTGTCGAACTGCACGCGCGTCTCGCGCACGACCAGGCCCGCGGTGGTCAGCGCACTCGCTGCCTCCTCGGCGGTCTTGCCGCGCACATCGGGCACATTGACCGGCTGAGATCCCTTGCTGCGGTACACCTTCACCTGCGCGCCCATCGGCAGAATCGTGCCCGGCGCGGGCTCCACCTTCGCCAGTGAACCCTTCGGCGCGGTACTCGCCGCCTCACCGCTGTCGATCGGCTGCAGACCCGCATCGCGGATCGCCTGATTGGTCGCGCTGAGCTGGTCGCCGGGCTTGATATCGGGCACTCGCGGTTTGCCGTTCGAGATCAGCACCGCGATCGTGGAACTCTTGGTCACCCGCGACCCGGCCGACGGATCGGTGCCGACGACCCCGCCCACCGGAATCGTGTCGGAGGCCTTCTGCCGCAACGCCGTCTCGAAACCGGCCTCGTGCAGGACCGCGACGGCCCGCGCGGAGTCCATGCCCGCGATCGGCGGCACGGCGGTGTAGCGGCCGACGCCGAGCCACCAGCCCCCGATGCCGACCAGCAGGGTGAGCGCGGTGACGATGCCCACCCACACCAATCCCGTTCGGCGCGAATGATTGTCGCCACTGCCGAACGCGCTCGCCGCCGGTGCGGGGGAATACTCCTCCTGCCGAGGGCGCTGCGCGGTCACCACCCTGGTGTGGTGCGGTTCGGGTGCGTGGGAATGGTGTGCGGCGACAGGATGCGGGGTCGCCGGGCGCTCGCCGGGATGATGCGCGGCGCCGGTCTGGTAGCTCTCGCTGAGATGTTCGGCCGAGTCGCGCGGTGCGGGCACCCGATACGGCGGCAGGTTCAGCTCCATCGCGATCGTCTGCAGTTTCGCCGCCATCTCGTTGGCGTCGGCGAAGCGCTGCGCGGGGTCGCGGGAGGTGGCCTTGGCGACCAGGGCGTCGAATTCGGGCGGCACGCCACCGATGAAGTTGCTCGGCGCAGGCACGTCGTTCTCGACCCGCTGATACGCCACCGACAGCGAGTTGTCACCGCTGAACGGCACCCGCCCGGTGAGCAGCTCGAAGATGAGGACACCGAAGGCGTACACGTCACTGCGGGCGTCGGCGGTGCCGGTGGTGACCTGCTCGGGGGAGAGGTAGGCGGCCGTGCCGAGGATCACACTCGCGGAGGTGGTGTTGGCCGCGGCCACGGCGCGGACCAGGCCGAAGTCGGCGATCTTCACCTCGCCCGCGTCGGAGATCAGCACGTTTTCGGGTTTCACATCGCGGTGCACCAGGCCGGCGTCGTGGGCGGTGCCGATCGCGCGCAGCACCGGCTCGGCCACGGCGCGCACGGCGTGTGGCGGCATCGGCCCGCGTTCGCGCAGCAGCTCACGCAGCGTGCCGCCCTCGACCAATTCCATGATCAGGAACGGGTATTCGCCGTCGATACCCTGGTCGTACACCGCGACCAGCGACGGATGCTTGAGCTTGGCCACCGCCCGCGCCTCGAACTCGAAACGGCTGAGGAACTGCGGGTCGCCGGCGAACTTCGGATCCATCACCTTGATCGCCACGGGGCGATCGAGCCGGGTGTCTGTCCCACGGAAGACCATCGACATCCCGCCGCGGGCGATCGGCGCATCGATGCGATAGCGCCCTTCCAGCATCTGGCCGATCAAGTGATGTCCTCCGGCATTCAACCGGCCGCCGTGTGCGGCCACCACGATGGTAACCGGGTGGAGTCGGCATGCCAGACGATGCGTGCGCGCTGACACGTACTACCGTTGTGCGGGTGAGTGCCTTCCCCTGCAGCAACGACGTGCTGCCCGACACCGAAACCATCGTCTCGCTGCCCGAGGCGGCCGACATACTCGGCGTCCCGGTCACCTCGGTGCACCAATTGCTGCGTGACCACCAGGTCCTCGCGATCCGTCGCGACGGCGTCGCAGGCATTCCGTCCCGCTTCTTCGATTCCGAGGACGAGATCGTCCGCATGCTCCCTGGCGTGATCACCGTCATGCGTGACGCCAAGTACACCGACGAGGACATCCTCGGCTGGCTCTACACCGAAGACGACACCCTCCCCGGTCGCCCCGTGGACGCCCTGCACGGCCATTTGGCCCGCGAGGTAGTCCGCCGCGCCCACGCCGAACCCTTCTGATCCTCACACCGGATCGAGTTGCGTCGTAGCTGCCTTCGATCTCGTCGACGGCAGCTCGATCCGACCTGACTGACAGTTCGCGGTGCTGGACCGGCGACTAGCGGTGGCGGGTGGGGGTGGTCAAACCCTTGGCGGCGACCAGGATTCGGCGACGGTTCGGCACCGTGGCGCGGGTGGTGAAGACCTGATAGTCGGCTGCTTCGATGCGGTCGAGGATTTCGGCGTAGAGGGTGGCGGCGGTGGTGATCGCCGGGCGTACTCGGGGGGCGAGCAGGGCGATGCCGGGGACTGCTTGCCGGTAGATGTCGCGGTTGACGGCGATCAGGTGGGCCAGCGCACGGCGTAGCGGTGCGTCGGCGTGGCCACGATGGTGGCAGTCGCGCAGGTGGGCTTCGTCTACGCCGAATGCCCGCAGCTCGTCGGTGGGGAGGTAGATGCGGTCGCGGTCGAGGTCTTCGGCGACGTCGCGCAGGAAATTGGTGAGCTGGAAGGCTTCACCGAGGGCGCCTGCCGCGGGTTCGGCAGCGGCGACGGGGACGACGGTGCCGAGGACCGGAAGCAGTTGCAGGCCGATGGCAGCGGCGGATCCGCGCATGTACTCGCGGAGCTCGCTCATCGTGGCGTAGCGGGTGCGGTGGGTGGCCGTGCCGGGGACGTCCATGCGCATGGCATCGAGGAACGTCCAGATATGGGTGTGTGCGATGTCGTAGCGGGCGATGGTGTCGGCGGCCGCGGTGACGATCTGGTGGCGGCGCAGGTCGGTGGTGTCGAGGTTGCCTTGTTCCAGGGCTAGGCGCAGCTGCTTCTCGACCAGGTCGAGGTGCTGGGCAGGGGAGACGTCGGAGAGCAGTCCGAGATCCCGTCGGTCGTGCCGAGGAGCCGGGGAAAACTCAGCGAATGGACCGGCTTCCCGCGCATCGCCCACTTGCCGGGCGGTGTTGCTCCGGGCGACATCTTGCTGACCGAAGACGTGTCGGTCGGAGTGGGACCCGGGGGCATCCTGCGGGTCGAGGACGCGCGCGGGGTCATCGGCGTGATCGACGATGTCATCGACCATCCGCGCGAACGCGTACAGCGCGTGCACGGCCCGTCGGCGCTCCGGCGAGAGCAGCGTGGTCGCCAGGTAATAGGTGCGCCCGTGCTCGGCCGCGATCCGCCGACAACTCGCGTATGCGGCAGCCAGCTCGCCGGTCAGCGGTCGGGCACCAGCATCGGCAGCCACGTTCACGATCTCTCTCCGAAGCCGGGGTGCTCGACCGCTCATGCCCGAACTGGCGGCGCCGATTCCGTGGCAGCGGCCTTCGACCTGGCCGAACGCAGATGCAGCGGATCAACGGTACGCAGCGACACGGCCGCGACCACGGCGGCGAACGTCGCCAGCGCGACGTGCCAGAAGTTGTAGAGCCCGATCGACCCGTCCGGCTGGAACACCAGCATCAACCAGGTGCAGATCCCTACCAGCCACATCAACGTCGTGGTCGACAGCGCGAACGCGGCGGCCAGCGCCAGCGGCCACGAGTAGTACCAGGGCAGCGCGGCGGGCGAGAGCAACACGATCGCGACGAACGCGATGATGATGCCCATCACGGCCTCACGTTCACTGTGCCGGAACCGCCACCAGGTCGCGACGAGCAACACCACCATGGCGATCTGGCACAGCGGGCGGGTCACTTCCAGCACCGAGTCGTGAGCCAGCGGGGTCACCCAGGTGACCATGTGCGCGAGAATCGTGGGCAGCGAAAGCCAGTTGATGATCTTGTTCGAACCCTGCAACGCGGTGACCCAGCCGAAGCCGACGCCCGCGATCACCGACGCCGCGCCGAACACCAGCGCGAACACGCCCACGCCGATGCCGGCGATCTTGGCGAAGACGAACAGCGGGTGCGGCATATCCGCGGACGGTCGGGCAGCGTCGGGGTGTCGCTGTTCTTCGGTGAGCGCGGCATCGGAATCCACCGCCGCTCGACGCTCGGCAGCTCGGCGTTCCTTTTCGTGCAGAATCCAGATCCACACCAGGAACGGCAAGGCGACGCCTGCGGTCGCCTTGATCGCGACGCCGATCGCGACCACCACGATGCCCGCCACATGGTGGCGTTCGAGCACCAGCGCGACGCCCGCGCACATCAGCCCGACCATCAGCATCTCGTTGTGCACGCCGCCGATCAGGTGGACCAGCACCAGCGGGTTGAGCACCGCCAACCAGAGCGCCACCGTCGGCTTACCGCCGAGATGCTTGGTCAGATACGGCACGGCCCACATCATCAGCGCCAGCCCGGGCAGCATCGCGAAGCGCAGGGCGATGGTCCCGGCGATCACATTGTCGCCGGTGATCGAGGTGATCGCGCGGCCGATCAGCAAGAACACCGGCCCGTACGGCGCGGTGGTGGTGGTCCAGACCGTGCTCACGTTGTCCAGCAGCACACCCGGATTGGCGACGGGCCCTACCTGATAAGGGTCGAAACCGTCGCGTAGCAGCGCGCCTTGGGCGAGGTAGGAGTAGACATCGCGGCTGAACATCGGCGCCGCGAACAGCAGCGGCGTGATCCAGATTCCGACGGTCGCCCGCAACTCGTTGAGGGTGACCGTCGGGTCGCCCTTGCCGATGGTGATGCGACCGAGGCGAACCCACGCGGTGATCATCATCAGCACGCCGACCCAGATAACGATCATCGACAGCGCGTACCCGTGGCCGAACCGCAGCCAGGACAGGTGTAGCGCCTCGAGGAGCGGGTCGCGTTTGCGGACGGCGCCCGCACCGAAGCCACCGAAGGTGATCATCATGGCGCCGAAGAATCCCATGAGGGCCGCATGGCCTTCTGGGCTCCGGGCGAACTCGCCTGCGGTGCGCAGCCAGGTCCGGACGCCGGGATCGGCCCCAGTGGGTAGGTGACGCTGGCGCTCGATAGTGCGCGTGTTGTCCATGGTGCCTACGGTCGTCTCGGAGGGCGGCATGTTCGGTCGGTCCCCCCGGATGGTCGGCGGTCGCAACCGCGAGCTGATAAGTCGGCCGTCAGTTTACGGCTTCAAGTTGGAACACTAACCCGGTGGTCGGTACCGGTGTGTGCCCGGCTGCCGGTGATTCGTGCCGCCGCCAGCTTGCCCGACAGCAGCGTGGTGGGCACACCCACCCCCGGAGTGGTGCCGCAACCTGCGAGAACAACGTTGTCCACACCCCTTGGCAGATTGCGTGGCCGGAAGGGTCCGGTTTGCCGGAACAGGTGCGCGATCGAGAACGGCGTGCCCGCGATCATGCCCTGGGCGGCCCAGGTGCCGGGAGTGTCGAGGTGGTCGACGCGGAAATGTTCGCTGATGCCGGTGTAGCCGCGCTGTTCCAGTACCGCGAGCAGCTCGCGCAGGTAGGCCGGGCCGAGCCGGTCCCAGTCGAGCGGGGCGGCGGTCAGGTTGGGGCAGGGTGCGAGCACCGACAGAGGTTCGCAGCGTCCGCTCGCCCGGTCGATGAACTGGTCGGCATCGGTCAGCGCGGGCCGCGTGAGCAGCAGTGACGGATCGCGCATGAGCTGTCCGCGACCCTTGCGCGCGGCGATCTCGGCGAACGTCTGCGCCCACGCGGCGCCGAACTCGATGGTGTGATGGGCCTGCACGGGCCAGCGCGCGGCGATCTCGGCGGGGATGGTGCCGTGGGCGACGACGGCCGACGGCGAGGCCCGCAGGCCGCGACGGTGGCGCAGCCCGAATCGGGGTAGCGAGCCGATGTCGGCGGTCAGGATCACCGCATCACACGAGTAGCTGCGTCCGTCGGTAGTGCGGACGGCTTCGGCGTGACGTGCACGGGCTGGGGCACCCGCTCGGATTCCAGGTGTCGAGGCGTCCCCTTCGAGGGCGTCGGCCGATCCCGCACCCTTTCGGGTGTTCGACAGGCGACCGTTGGCGCGGGTGTCCGAGGTCCGGTTGGAGCGCGTCGCGTAGTCGATGCCGTCGACCTCGGCGTCGAGGACGAGACGGCCACCCGCAGCGGTGAATGCCTCGGCGAGCGCGGTCGTAATCGCGCGCATCCCACCTTCTGGGAAATAGACGCCCAAGCAGGTGTCCATGTTCGGGATCGCGCCGTAGATCGCCAGCGCGTGATCCGGCGACATGCCCGCATACAGTGCCTGGAAGGTGAACAGCCTGGTCAGCCGCTCGTCGCGCAGATAGGACCGCACGCGAGGGCCCAGCTTGCCGAACCCGCCGAGTTTGGCGAGCGCGGTCAGCGCGGCCCTGGCGCGCGGCGTGCGCACCATGTCGAGGGGCGAATCGAAATCGGCGTTCATGAACTCGTCGAATTCGGCGTCGTAGATGCGGCCGAGCCAGTCGCGCAGGCGTCGGTAGTTGCGCGCTTCGGCAGGCCCGCACGCACTTTCGACCTCGGCGGCCATCTGGTCGGCATCGTCGAAGACGCGGATGTCGCTGCCGTCGGCGAAGCGTGCGTGATAGGCGGGGGTGAGACGGTGGATGCGCAAGCCGACGCCCTCGCGGGTATGCCCGACGGCGGCCAGTGCGTCGTCGATCACTTCGGGCAACGTGAGAACCGTTGCGCCGCTGTCGATCTCGTAGTCGTCGAACCGGTAGCGACCCACCCGTCCGCCCGGATGATCGGCCCGTTCCAGCACCGTCACCTCGTGGCCCGCGCCCCGCAGATGCAGCGCGGCCGCGAGACCTGCCAGCCCGGCTCCGACTACGACGACATGATTCGCTTGTCCCACAACACTTTTCCTATCAGGCTGCGCGGCGAGTGGCAGCCAGTGTCATCGCGTGGAGCAACTGCTCGGCTCGCGGCGTCGCGGAACTGGTCGCGATGGCGGCCAGCCCGGTATCGGTGAGTTCGGCGATCCGCCGCTCCACCTCGTCGACCGCGCCCAGGTCGGTGAGCACCGTGCGCAGCCGGTCGACGGCGGCATCGTCGAGATCCGTGCCGAGACCCGTCCGGATCAGGGCGGCCGATGCCGGATCGGCCCGGCGCAGCGCCTCCGCGATCAACACGGTCCGCTTGCCTTCCCGCAGGTCATCGCCCGACGGCTTCCCCGTCACCACCGGATCGCCGAACACGCCGAGCAGGTCGTCACGCAGCTGGAACGCGATCCCCACATCGGTCCCGTAGGTCCGCAACGCATCCACCAGCGCCTCATCGGCACCCGCCAGCGCCGCGCCCAGGTGCAACGGCCGTTCGATCGTGTACGCGGCGGTTTTGTACCGGTTGATCCGCAACGCGGCCTCGACCGATTCGTCGCCGCCTGCCTCGCCGTTGATGTCGAGGAGCTGCCCACCGAGCACCTCGGTGCGCATCCGCGCCCACACCGGCGCGAACCGGGCCAGCGCTTCCTGGCTCAACCCGGCCTCGTGGACCAGATCATCTGCCCAGGCCAGCGCGAGATCGCCGATCAGAATCGCGACGGCCGAGCCGTAAGCGGCGCCGTCGCCGGGCCAGCCCGCCGCCCCGTGCCGATCCTCGAACTCGATGTGCACGGTCGGGTACCCGCGCCGCGTCCGCGAGGAGTCGATGATGTCGTCGTGCACGAGCGCGCACGCCTGCACCAATTCCAGGGCCGAACAGGCGGTGAGCACCGCGGCGGCGTCGGGCCCCGCGGGGTCGCCGCCCGCACCGAGCCACCCGGTCCACGCGAACCCCGGCCGGGTCCGCTTGCCGCCACGAACAACGAACTGTTCCAGCGCCTCGACGGCATCGATGAACACGGGCCCCAGTGGCTCGACGATCTCACGCCGGGTGGCGAAGAAGCTGGTCAGCACCTGTTCGACAGCGGCGACGAAAGCCGGCGTGCCCGGTGTCAGCGCGGCGAGATCGACCGAGGTCAGCGCGTCGGCGGCGGACCGGGAGAGCGGGGTACCGATTCCGGCGAACAGGGCGGCCTCCAGGGGCGAAGTGGGCGAACAGCGGGACCGGTTGGGCACTCGGTGGTGCGGTCACCAGCGTTGGGTCGAACGATACGCGGGTGGGCTGGGCGCGCTCCCGGCGCACAGGGCCGCTGCGACGCAGCCCACACCCGGCGTTTCGGCGGGTTCTGCCGTCGCGGACACGTCCATTGGACTTGACGCATTGTCCGGTGTTCGGTGGCCGGATTCCCAGTCGGTGCCGGGGCCTCATCGCCTCCCACTAGACTGAGCCGGTGGATTTCGACAATGGACGGGGAAGTTCGACCCCAGATCGACCCGCCCAGCGGCCGTCGATCGTCTCGAACACCCCCTCGGTGGTGCAGAGTCTGCGCACTCACTCGGGCAGCGGCGTGCCCTTCTCCGTCGAGTTCAACCCCCCGCGTGACGCGGCGGGCGAGGCTCGGCTGTGGCGTGCGGTCCGCGAGTTCGAACGCATGCATCCCGCCTTCGTGTCGATGACCTACGGCGCGGGCGGCTCCACCCGCGACCGCACCGTGCGCATCACCGGCGCCCTCGCGCAGGAAACCACCCTGCTGCCGGTGGCCCACCTCACCGCGGTCGGCCACAGCATCGCCGAATTGCGTTCCCTGATCGGCTCCTATGCCGACTCCGGTATCTGCAATGTGCTGGTCCTGCGCGGCGATCCGCCCGGCGACCCGCTGGGTGAATGGGCCAAGCACCCCGGTGGTGTCGAATACGCCGAGGAACTGGTCCGCATCGTGCGCGACCTCGGTGATTTCCACGTCGGCGTGGCCTCGTTCCCCCAGGGCCACCACCGCTCGCCCGACCTCGACCACGACACTCACCACCTGGCCGCGAAACTCCGTGCGGGAGCCGAGTATTCGATCACCCAGATGTTCTTCGACGTCGAGCACTACCTGCGCCTTCGCGACCGCGTGATCGCGATGGACCCTATCGAGGGTGCCAAGCCGATCATCCCCGAACTGATGCCCATCACCTCCCTGCGCACGGTCGCCCGCGCCGAGGAACTCAGCGGCCGCCCCGTCCCCGCCGACGTCGTAGCCCGTCTCACCCGAGCAGCAGGCACCGGCCCGGAAGAAGACCGCGCCGCGGTCCGCGCCGAAGGCATCCAGATCGCCACCGAAATGGCCCAGCGCCTCACCGACGAAGGCGCCCCCTGCCTGCACTTCATCACCCTCAACTTCGCCAAAGCCACCAGCGAAGTCCTCACCAACCTCGGCTACGGGGTGACCGCCGCCCCGCTCAGCGCGTAGAACTGGCGGTTCTAGTGCTACTTTTCGCGCGAAAAGTAGCACAGCTGGCTGGCAGTGCTACTTAAGTAGCACTGCGCCTCATCAGTGATAATTTTCGGCCGAAAAGTATCACTGAATGCCGATCCGAGGGTTCGAGCTTCTCTCCCCTTCCGCTTATCGAGGTCTGCCGCCGAAGGCGAGGCCGTCGATGTCGTCACTCGTCGTTGCGGGCTGCGCGCAGTAGCCGCAACTGGCCGATCTCGGTGACGTTCTTCATCAGCTCGGCGTTCACCCATGCGAGGGTGTGGGCAACGGACTTGTCCGAGTCGCCCTGCCACGGAAATGCCGCTGGGGCGACAAGATCGGCCTCGGTGACCTGATCCAGAATTGGCAGCCATTCCTCGCGCAGGCCGCGCAGCCAGTCGGCGACCGCGGGTCCGGGGCCCGGCCACGCGATCTCGCTACGGTCTCGTGGAGCGCGTTCTCGCAGGTGATCGATGGCGACGCTCCACCACCACCCGATATGCCAGCTGATCCAGCCGATGGTCGGGACCGGGATCGGATCGGGCTCGGAGTCCGCCCAGTCCGGCTCCCAGCCGCCGCGCTCGTCGAGGTGCAGTGTCCAGCACAAACCCGCGGGCTCCCACAGGAAGTCGTCTTCTTTCAGTCGATCGAGATGGAACTCGAACAAGGACCAGATCAGATCGAACTGCCAGCGCAGCACGGTAGAACACGATGCATCCACACACCGCATCTTGCGCGGAACCGCCGATCCTGACCATTGGTTTTGCCGACCAGAAGCCACTGAGTCCCTTGGCGCGGAGCCGCAGACCCCCGGCCATACGGCGATCAGCTGGCCCAGCACCGTAGAAGAGCGTCACTGCTTTGAGTCGCCAGGGTCTTCTATCGCTCGCTGATCACCGGCAGGACCATCGGGTCGAGCTTGGATGATGCCCAGATCATCTCGAGCCGGTGGCCGGACCGCCTGCTCCCAGAGCTGTCCGGGAATCGACCGATTAGCTTCGCTGCCAGCTAGGTCAGTTGGACCTTCCGAAGGGCCGGATTCCGCTTGCATGTCGGTTCCGTAGCGGTTGCGTCGCTTCCCGCCTTCTTCTGCTGCCTGGATCGTTGTATGCACCAGGTTGTTACCCCGTTCGGAAGGCAAACACCATGCACACGACGGCAATTCGCACACATAACCCGCCCGCCGTAGACCCGCATGACGGGCTGGCACATCAGGCCCTCGATATCGGCTTGCAGTTCAAAGCGCGCACGGAGATCTTCGGTCGACGGAGCACCGCGGGGGAGATCCGCAATCTGCTGGTCACCGACCTTCCCATCGAGCCGATGGCGGGTGAGGCGGTGTTGGCCGAATTCGTTGATCGGGTCCTGCCGCTGTGCAAGAACGAAGCCTCGCCGCGGTTCATGGGTTTCGGCGACACCGGTGACGATCACCTCGCGCTGGCGGGCAGTGTGCTCGCAACGCTGACGCAGCAGAACATGATCAACCAGTCGTTCGACAGTCCGAGCGCGACTTTCATCGAGATCACGGTTCTCCGGTGGCTGCGGGGGCTGCTCGGCTACGCGAATCCGCTGGTCGGGAATGTGAACACGGTCTGGGACGTTGGCGGCATGGTCACTCCCGGCGGAACGACCAGCAACACTGTCGCGATGATGCTCGCCCGTGAGGCGAAAGCGCCGGGCACGATGCAGTCCGGGGTGGCCGATCCGAGCCGATTCGCGGTTGTCGTGCCGAGGGGAATTGGGCACTACAGCGTGAAGGCCGCGTTGACCTGGATCGGGTGCGGCGCACACATCATCGAGGTCGCGACTGACGGGTTCCGTTACAACACAGACGAACTCGCGCGGACCCTACGTGAGCATCGTGATCGAGTGATGGCGGTTATCGCGTACGCCGGCGACAGCCGAACACAACAATCGACGACCTGCGGGCTGTCCATGATGTCGTCCGGGCTATCGACCCGAAGATCTGGTTGCACGCGGATGCGTGCTGGGGGTTGCTCGCGGCGTTCAGCCCGAACCTGCGGGACAAGATCGACGGTATCGCCGAATTCGACAGCATCACCGTGGACCCGCACAAGATCATGGCAGTGCCATACGGGTTGAGTGCGCTGTTGGTGCGGGATCCGGCTGCGGTGCGGACGATCTCGACCTACTCGGACCTGATCATGCAGGAAGACTTCGCGTTCGGCCAGGTCACACCGTTCATCGGAACCAAAGGGTGGATGTCGCTGAAGCTGTGGATGATGATGCTCGGTCGTGGCCGAGCGGGGCTCGTGGAGTTGGCCGATCACCGACATGAGGTGGCGCAGACGTTCGCGGGGTTGGTCGATGCGCACCCGCGGTTGGTGCGGCTCAACGACCTGGATCTTGCGGCAGTGGTGTTCGCCTACCTGCCGGCAGGCATCGAGGCAGGAAATCTGGATGACGCGGAACTGGACCGACTCAACCGGCTGAACATCGCGATCCATGCACGGATGATGGACGAGGGCCGGTGGCACCTGCATCAATTCACCCTCCCCGATGACCTGGGTCGGCTGCGCTCGGGAGCGGTCGTGCACCCCCTGCGTTATGGCGAACAATCCCGCGGTCACCGAGACCTATATGCGCGACGTCCTTGCCTACCTCGACAACCTCGCACTCGATCTGGAGGGAGAAACAGCATGACGAACAAGACCTTTCGCGCGGTCTACGAGTCGGCAGGCGTCTATGACGAACTGCTGCTGCGCCATTACTACGGCGGCACGGAGGATGTCGACCTGGTTGCGGACTGGCTTACCGAACATCACCGCGCCCCAACCGCCTCGTTCGAGGTCGTGGAGTTCGGTTGTGGCACAGGCCGGATCACCGAGACGATCGCGCCCTACGCACGCAACCTCGTGCTCGCCGACTACAGCGAAACGATGGTGAGCGCCGTTGCCCAGAAATTTCCCGCGGCGCAGACGATCTGCGCAGATACCAGCGACGCCGTGACCACGCTCCTTCGGGAGGGCCGGTCGAAGAGCTTTGACCTGGTGACAGCGTTCTGGTCGTTGAGTTACCCGATCGGGGAGTTCTTCGAGGAACTCTCACCTACGGGTGTGCGGCCTCGCCAGGATCAGGTTCACGCGCATACCCAGGCACGGGAATTCGTGCTCGACCTGGTTCGGTTGGTCGCTCCGGGCGGGCACCTGCTTGCCATGTTGTTCGATGCCGAGAGCCCTGAGCAGCAGTTGGTGACCCGTGGTTGGGAAGCTGTCGCGCCGTTTCCTGTGGGAGGTCGCGCGTACACGAGGAATGTCCTGGTCGACGCGCTTCGTGACGCGGAAGAGCAGGGCATTGGGGCGTTGACCCACACGCGTCTCGGGGGAGTGGCGTGGGCATCGAGCCGGGAAGCGGCGCGTGAATGGTTCTTCGGGGTGCATTTCAAACACCATCCGCAGTTGCTCGACGATCCTGAGCTCGCGATATCGGTGGAGGAATTCATCGACCGATATGAGATCGCAGGTGGTGTCGCTCTCCCGAGCGGAGTCCACTTCGTTGACTTCCATGCCGCCGCGCACCCGTATGCGTCGCTTCCGATCGGCCTGTCGTCATGACGCCCGAGCTGTTCGCCGCGGCAGCGGAGCTGTGCCGCACATTCACCCCGGCAGGAGGGTACGGAATCGTTTACGGCTCGCAGGCCGGTTCAGGGGACTCGCGTGCTGATCTCGACCTCGTCTTGGTGGGGCGCGATCGACTGGGCCGCTGCATCATGGACGGCTTGGTGGCCGCGGTTCGTCGGATCCACGATGGCTTCGGCTTAGCTCACGACACGGAAGTCGATTACGAGACAAAGCTTTTCGCGACCTATTCTGATGTCGATCAGGCTGTCGCTCTGCGGTGCTTTCCGAGGATTGATGGTTTGCTCAGTCCCGTCCCGGTGGTTGTCGAAGCAGACTGGTTGAATTCGTCCGCCTTCGCCCAACGGCTGCTGCTCAATGCCCTCACCAGCGAACATATGTTCCTCGGCGGGAACGTGGGACGGTATCGCGCTGACCGCTCGAGAGCCGAACAGGCGGTCGCGGTGTTGGCGATCTCGATGCTCGCGACACCGGAGATCACAGTTCCCCGCGCGGTCCAGGCATTGACCTGCGCGCCTGATGGTGCCCACGGCAAGGACTTCTTGGGCTACACCCGCAGCGCTCACCTCTGCTCAACGGTTCAGTCGGGTTTGGCGTCGTTGGTCGCCCGGGACCTGGTCGAGGTCATCGACGGCGCGCGATTCCGGCAGCGCCACGCCAGTCACGGCTATTCCACTTCACGCACCTGCGACAATGGGTTCACCATCCCCTTCGAAAGGAATCCAAGGTGAGCTCTGCCGGTATTGTGCCGCTGCTCGGACGTGTCGCTGCCGCTGTGTCGGAGGCGATTGTGCGAGTCCGTCCTGAAATGGCGGACGCGGACCCGGTAGTGCGACGATCCGATCGGGCCGACTTCCAATCCAACGCCGCGCTGCCGTTGGCGAAGAAGGTCGGCATGCCGCCGGCTCAGCTCGGCAGCGAGCTCGCGACCTCGCTCGATCTCACTGGCGGTGTGATCGCTGATGTGCAGGTGTCGGGACCGGGATTCCTGAATATCTCTTTGGTCGATCGAGCCATCTGGGAAAGCGTCGCGGCTCGTCTGGCCGACGCCCGCCTCGGGGTGCCGGCCAGCGAGGACGAGCGGCGGGTGGTTATCGACTACTCCGCTCCGAACGTGGCGAAGGAGATGCACGTCGGGCACCTGCGGACCACGATCATCGGTGACAGCCTCGCCCGAGTCTTCGGGTTCCTCGGTGCCGATGTCGTGCGCGCGAACCACCTCGGCGACTGGGGCACCCAATTCGGCATGCTCATCCAGTACATCGACGAGCACCCCGAATCGCCATGGCACACTGAAGAACTCGACGCTGAAACCAGCTCGGTGTCGGCCCTGGACAGTCTGTACAAGGCCGCGCGAGCTCAGTTCGACGCCGATCCCGACTTCGCCGACCGAGCGCGGACCCGGGTGGTTGCCCTGCAAGCCGGCGACCCCGACACAGTTGCGCGGTGGCGTGAGATTGTCGCTGAGTCGGAGAAGGCCTTCGGCGCGATCTATGACCGGCTCGGCGTCCTGCTCACGCCCGATGACTATGTCGGGGAGTCGTTCTACAACGACAAGTTGGCCGACACCATCACCGAACTCATCGACAAGGGCGTAGCCGTAGACAGCGACGGCGCGATCGTGGTGCTGTCGGAGGAGGTCACGGGCCCTGACGACAAGCCTGTGGTGCTGATGGCTCGCAAACGCGACGGTGGCTATGGCTACGACGGCACTGACCTGGCCACCATCCGATATCGCATCGCCGCGCTCCAGGCGGACCGGCTGCTGTATGTCACCGACTCGCGACAGGCGCTGCACTTTCAGCTGATCTTCGAAGCCGCGCGCCGGGTCGGTTGGCTCACGGACGCGATCCAGGTCGACCACGTCGCCTACGGCACTATCCTGGGCCCGGACGGCAAACCGTTCAAAACCCGTGCAGGAGGAACAGTTCGGTTGATGGGCCTGCTCGACGAAGCCACCGCCCGTGTGCGCGCTGTAGTTGCCGAGAAGAACCCTGATCTGACTGCTGCCGAGCTCGACACCATCGCCGAACAAGCGGGGATCGGTGCGGTCAAGTACGCGGATCTGTCGACATCGCGAGTCAAGGACTACACCTTCGACCTGGACCGGATGACGACACTCAACGGCAATACCGGCGTCTACCTGCAGTACGCCCACGCTCGGGTGTGCTCGATCCTGCGCAAGGCCGATGCCACAACCTCTGCCACGGTCGATACTCTCGCCCCACTCCAACCAGCCGAGCGGGAACTGGCACTGGCCTTGGACGGCTACGGGGTCGTCCTGAGCGAGGTCGCTGACGCGCTCGAGCCGCACCGGCTGGCGGGTTACCTCTACGAGCTCGCCCGCACCTACACCGCATTCTATGACTCGTGCCCGGTCATCGCTGCCGAGGAACCGATTCGTTCGAACCGAATCGCATTGTGCCAGCTAACTGCTCGCACGTTTGAGCTCGGATTGGGCCAATTGGGAATGGCGGCACCGCAACGGATGTGACCCTTGACCGGGCGCTCGCCACATCGGTGCTGCGTCCGGTCGGCAGTCCGCAAACTCGCCGGTAAGAAGTTCGACATGGAGAGGCAGATCAGCCGGTCATGACATCGAGTAGCCCGTTTCCCGAGCTGCTGCCGGACTCGACATCGGATCCGGAAGCCATTGCACGAAATGATTGGAACGCGTTCTCCGAGATCGAGGTCCTTCGCGACCATTGGACTGTGAAGCAGTGGGCGCCGGGCCGTACGGGCTACTACTGGTATCTGACGTTCGACGATTCCGATCTGATCGAGCTCGCTGCCGAATGTCAGGGGGCACTGGCAGTCGGCGGGGTTGATCCGGTTCCGCTGGATGCCTTGCACATCACGATGATGAGGGTCGGCGACATGACCGTTGTCTCTGACGAGCAGATCGACAGGCTGGTTTCGCTTGCACGCGAAAGCCTTTCGGAGGTGAAGCCATTCGACCTTACTGTTGGCCCGCTGAGTGGCTCGCGCAGCGCGATCAGGTTCTCGGTCGCTCCGTGGGATCCGCTGCTTGATCTACATCAGGTCCTGTCGACATGTACGGCAGAAGCATTGCCGACCTCGACGGTTGCGTCGGCGCCGAGTTCTTCCCGGTTCCGACCGCATTTGGGTATCGCCTACAACAACACTGACCGCGCTGCCGCTGAGGTCATCGACGCGGTAGCGGCATTGCGTGCGGCCAGAAGTGCCAGCGTGCGGGTGAACCAGGCCGAGCTGGTCGTCCTCAGACGGGATGGCCACAGCTACCGCTGGACTACCCGCGCGGTCCTTGCTCTGGGCGGTTAAAGCCCACTTTCAGGGGCAATCAGCGGTTGCGCCGAACGACGCCACTGCGCCAAACGCTCGGCGTAATCACGAGAAGGTGCCCGATGCCGGGATTCCATCAGAGCGCCGAGTTCGTTCGCCCGCTGCCATATCGAACGGATGGGTCGATCTGCCGAAGCATCGAGGGCCTCGATGCCGAGCTGAACCGCATGCTCGACTTCTGGCGAGCGTTGTAGGACAAGCGCAGTCGCCACATCCAAGCGCACCAACGTTCGACTCCATACCGAGTCCGACTGCGAAACGTGATCCTCGACCAACCCGCCGAACTCGAGGGCCTTGTCGAATCGCCCGGCCGAGAGGAACGCGGTGGCAGCGTTCGCCATGAGACGGGCTTTGCCGTAGGACTCGAATGTCAACGCGGGAGTCAGTCCCGGAACGGCATTTTGGTGATCGGCCAGTGACAGCGCCCGCTCGATTGCCTGCTCGACCTCCACTGCGTCGCCCAACTTCCCCCATGCGCGGGCCAACCCGTTGGAGTACAAGCGGATTGCCTGAGACCCCGAGCCGGCCAGCTCGATCCCTTCCTCGGCCAACTTCACTGAACTCACGAAATCGCCTGCGTAGTAGGCGCAGAAGCTTTCGGTCGATTTGACCCACGCCAGCATCTCGCCGTCCTCGATCAGCGATGCCAGTACCTGCGCTTCGCGGCAGTGCATCCGAGCGCTGCCGAACCGGCCACAGTTCACCGCCATGTACGCCAGAACCCCCGACAACCGCGCCGCAATCCGATACAACTGCTCGACATGAGCTGGGTGACGACGTTGCTGGAGAAGGAGATTCACCCGCCGACGAAGCTCCTGAACCTCGCTCGCCAGATGGCGCGGCCCCTCCACCTCATAGCGGTCGACGATCTCACCGAGGGCAAGACTCAGTCCATCGACGAGATCGCCATCACCACGAAGCTCGGCGAGATGTTGCAGCCGACCGACAATCGCATCTGATCTATCGAATGGATCGGCGTCCGCACCCGCGGGGGCCTCGGACACACATCGCGCGGATTCGAATCGGTGACGCTGATCGTCGTCGAGTCGCGCAAGGAGAGTGTCCATCGCCGCAGCGTGCTGGTGCGTGAGTGTGATTGTCTCACCGCGCTTCTCCCACTTCCGGACGACCGATTCAGTGAATCCGAGACGCTCGGCAAGTTCCGCTTGGGTGATCCGGAGTGCCGCGGTACGCATTGCGCGAACCTCGACGCCGGTCCATCCTGTCACCGCCACTGCAAACCCCCGCTCGTCGCCGCTGATTAGAGGGTAGAACCTTCGGCGATGAAGCGGAGTGATCGCGAGCGGATTCGACCAGTTGTTCGCCGAACTGGATTTGAACGATGACGACCTGAGCCACGCGAGTCAGAACATCGATGATCCCGTTCGAGCGCGGGCGAAAACTGAACATTGCTGCGGACCCCGAACGTGAGTACCGCCTGACTTGGTCGGATTCGCTCGGTGTGGTGCCCCTGGCCGGGGCTGATCAGCGGTGTGGCAGTCTGCGCAACTTTTGCGGGGTGCGCGAACGGCGCGGTTCAGTGGGGGATGGGGAGGTCGTTCCAGGTTCGTTCCCAGCTGCGGGTCATCGCGGGGTAGACGATGCCGTAGCGGAAGGGCTTGATCAAGGCCATGTAGAAGCGGCCGAACCAGCCGTTGGGCTTCACCAGAACCGCCATTTGCAGGTGGTAGCCGGAATCGTCGGCGACCCAGCCCAGGTGCATGATGCCGTGCATGGTGCCGTTGGCGATTTCGGCGGCGTATTCGTTGTCGAGGACGTAGAGGGCGGTGAGGGGGCCGTCCTCGTCGGGGATGTCGGTGTCGCGTAGGTCGGTGGGTAGGCGGTCTCGCAGGGAGGCGACGCGGGTGCCGGTGCCTGCGTCTTCGCGGTCCCAGCCGAACAGTTCGCCCAGCTTCCAGCGGATCTTGAACAGTAGGCCGCTGATGCCGGTGGATTCGGAGGCGCGTTCGGCTCGGAGGGCGGCCAGTAAGGCGGGGAAGTCGTCGGGGCCACCGCCGGGGGTGCGGAATTTCCAGATGTCCTCGACGTCGAAGTCGGGGGCGATCTCGTGGATGCGCCAGGGTTGATCGGTGTGGGCCGATTCGGGTAGTCGCATAGCTGGAACCTCCATGTGTACGGCAGCGTATAAGTCGAGACTACCGCTGATATACGCCTACGTATAGAAGGGGGGGTGTGACGGATGCGGGCTTGACGGGCGGGCGAGCGTGGGGGCCGCGGAACGCCCCCACATCATGCTCAGGTGCTGCAGATCGCAGATCCGCGAGAAATGCTGTGCTGCTACTCGTGTCGTACAGGTTTGACGAATGCGGTTGTTGCCAAGGCGAGTACGAGCAGACCCGCGCAAAGGTAGCTCGACACTTCGATGCCTGCGGCCATGGCCGCGCGGCCTGCTTCCGCGATGGGGAGTGTTTGCGGATTTTCGGCGAGGGCTGTGATCACCGATCCGGCGCTGTCGGTGACGGTCGACTCCAGTTGCCGCACCTCCGATTCGGGCAGGTCGGCGTCGGTCAGGCGGTCGCGTAGGCCGGTGCCGACGGTGCTGAAGTAGATGGTGGTGAGGACGGCGATGCCCAGTGTCGAGCCGAGTTCCCGTGCGGCGCTTATCAGGTGGAGCTCGTGTCGAACAGGTTGGGGAGGCGCCGGGCGTAGGTTGCCTCGGATGAGACGGTGATGAGGTCGACCGCCGACACCAGCGCTTCGGGAATCTCGTCACCGAGGTGAGCGACGGATGGCACGACCACGGCGTCGACTCCGTCGCGTGCGATGGTGGCCAGGAGGCTGGACGAGCGGGTCGGCGGTGAACTCGCTGAACTCGATCGTCTTGGTCATCCGATATCCGAGACGTTCGGCGGCAGTTCTGATCTGGATCTGGTCCCACACCTTGCTCGCGCCGGACACGTCCGACCGGAGGTAGCCGATGGCGGGCGGCTTCATGGCTGGACCTCAGCGCTCGCCGCGCGCAGGCCCTTCGCGGTCGGCTGCCACAGCGCGCCGCCGACCAGCTCAACCTTGCTCACCCACCGACCAGCGTGCAGCTTGGCCAGGTACTCCTCGGTGCGGAAGGCTGGGTGGTTCTGCTCGGCTGCCAGATCTGCTGCCGTACATGGCAGTGCGGCATAGGAGCAGAGGCTGCGTAGCGTCCACAGTTGTAGGCGGGACGGCTGCGGTGCGGTCATCGGGTTGCCTGCCACTGGCCGCACCGGTTGGGCCACGCGAGCTGCTGCGTCCGCAGTGACTCCACTCCCCGGTCGATCTCGACCCGAGGGCGCTGCAGAATCGCGGCCAATGTCTCGGGGTACAGGAGTCTTCCACGCTGGTGGAGCGCCTCCATTACGGCGGATTCCAATGTGGTCATGATGATTTCCCCTTCACGGCGGGAATGCCGAGCGAACTGGCTGGTAGCCCGGCGGTTGACATGCCGCAACGCTAAGGTCGGTGATCAGGGGCGACGGGGAGGATTTCTCCCCTATCCCGCTTAGTGGTCCTGGTCGTAGGTTTTTCGGGGGTTCACGCGGCTGCTGGTTGTGCGGCAGGCTGGTGGTCGCAGCCGGTGTGCTGCTGGGAGTGC
>NZ_JBHZBG010000036.1:0-63201 GCF_042754695.1 Nocardia sp. NPDC059195
AGCCTTCGGCTCAGCGCTTTCGAGCGCTAACCGGCGACCCGGCCGCGGACCGGCCACTTCGTGGCCGTCCCTCCCCAGGGGTCGGGAGTGCGGGGCTGGTAGTGCGGTCATGGCGGATTTGGGGTGCACGGTGTGGTTGGTGGTGCGGTCATGGCGGGCTTGGGGTGCACGGTGTGGTTGGTTTGGGCGGTTGGGCGGTTGGGCGGGACGCTCGTTGTTCGCGGTGGGGGGATAGGGTGGTGTGTACTGATTGAAGGGGAGTTCGGTGTCTGATTCGTCGGCAGGTCAGGGGTATTCATCGCAGGATGATGGGGTGACTGCGTATCCGGTGAATCCTTCGGGCTACGCGCCTGTTCCGCAGCCGCCTGTTCCGCAGTCGCCGTATTGGCCGGGCGCTCCCTATCCTGTGCCGGGTGGTGCGTATCCGCCGGTGGATGCCGGGCCGCGGATTGTTCCGCAGAGTGTGCAGATCGCGTTCTACGTGATGCTGGCCGGGGCCGTGGTCACGCTGCTCGGGATGGCTTACTCGCTCACCATGCTCGACGAGGCTCGTAGCGATGCGCTCGACGCGTCGGGTGGGGTGTTGCGGGGGGACGACCTGGATCTTCTCGTGTATGCGAGCGTCGGTGGGGCCCTCGCGAGTTCGCTGGTGACGGCGGGGTTGTGGGTGTGGATGGCCTTCGTCTGCCGGGCGGGGAAGAACTGGGGGCGGATCACGGGGACGGTGTTCTTCGGGCTCAACGCGCTGTTCTATGTCTTCGGCACGGTGATGGCGATCGCCACCTCGACGGCCGGTATCGCGCTGGTGTTCAGCACGGTCACGTTGGCTATCGGACTGGCCGCGGTGATCCTGTTGTGGAACGGCATGTCCGGTCCCTACTTCGCACCGCGGACGCCACCGGGCTATCCGGCCTACCCCGGCTATCCGCCTATCGCGCCGTAGTTGAAGTTCGCCCGGTAGACGCTCGGGGAAACGCCGAGCTGGCGAACCATGTGCTGGCGCAACGACTCCGCCGACCCGATCCCGCTGTGCCGCGCAACCTGTTCGACCGGCAACGATGTCGATTCCAGCAGCTCTCGGGCTCGGTGCAGGCGCTGACCCAGTAACCATTTCTGCGGGCTGAGTCCGGTTTCCTCGTGGAATCGGCGGGTCAGGGTGCGCACGCTGGTTCGGGCGTGCTCGGCCAATTCGCGCAGCGACAGGGGAGTGTCGAGGCGCTCCAGTGCCCAGGCTCGGGTGGCCGAGAGCGAGAGGTCGTCGTCGGCGGGTAGTGGGGTGTCGACGAACTGGGCTTGGCCGCCGGGCCGCACGGGTGTCACCACCGCGGCGCGCGCGGCGGCGTTGGCCACGGTGGCGCCGTAGTCGGCTCGAATCAGGTGCAGGCACAGGTCGATTCCGGCCGCCGCGCCTGCCGCGGTGGTCACCGGCCCGTCCTCGATGAACAGCGCGTCGGTGCGCACCTGGACGAGCGGATGGTCGCGGGCCAGTTCCTCGGCCAGGCCCCAGTGCGTGGTCGCGGTGCGGCCGTCGAGCAGTCCGGCCTGGGCGAGCACGAACGCGCCGCTGCAGATCGAGGTGACCAGGACGCCGCGGTCGACGGCCGCGCGCAGTGCCTTCAGCGTCACCGGATCCGCGTCCGTGCGGCTGCCCGTACTGGGCACGACCACCGCGTCGGCGGAGTCGAGGACGTCGAGCCCGTGCCGGATCACGACATCGAATCCGCCTGGCGTCGATGGCAATACTCCTGGCTCGGCCGTGCAGACCACCACCCGATAGCCGGGCTCGCCGTCGATCATGACCGAGCCCATCAGGGTTTCCGGCATCGACAGGTCGAAGGACTTCACCGGCGGGACGGCCACCACAGCAATGGTCTTCATGGCCCGATCCTTGGGATAGCTGGCATTGTGGCCACTAGTCTAGTCGTCCCGCGAACGGCATCGTTGAATGTGCGGGCGTAACCCCATCGCCCCATCGAAAGATGTTGTTGTGAAAGGGAATTCACATGTCCACTCATGTAGTGATCGGCCGAGGTGGTACCGCCACCGCTACCGCGTTGTCGCTAGTCGAAGCCGGGGATCGCGTCCGGATGGTGAGCCGGAGCGGGCTCGGCCCCACCCATCCCGACGTGGAACTGATCGCGCTCGACGCACTCGACACCACCGCCCTGACCGAGATCGCGACTGGTGCGGGCACCGTGTTCAACCTGGCGATGCCGGCGTATCACACCTGGCCGCACACGGTTCCGCCCTTGTTCGGCTCGATTCTGTCGGCGACGGAAACCGTTGGCGCCGACCTGGTCATGCTGGGAAATCTGTACGGCTACGGCCCGGTCGACGGTGTCGTCAGCGAACGCACCCCGCTCGCCGCGACGGGTAGTAAAGGGGCGGTCAGAGCCAGAATGTGGGCCGATGCGCTCGCCGCGCACGAGGCGGGCCGGTTGCGCGTCACCGAACTGCGCGCGGGTCAATTCCTCGGCGCGGGCGCGATCTCGATCTTCTCCCTGCTCGTTCAGTCCGCCGTCCTGGCGAATACCCCAGCCCGGGTGCCGCAGGAACTCGACCTGGCGCACTCGTTCACCGCGATCGGTGATGCCGCGGCCGCACTGGTCACCCTCGCGCGAGACGACCGGTCGTGGGGGAGGGCCTGGCACGCCCCGGTGATCACCACGACCGTGCGCGAGGCCGCGAACCGGCTCGCCGCGCTGGCCGATGCCGCGACACCCGAACTGGCAGTGCTCACCGACGCGGAGATCACCGAACTCGCCGAGGAGGATCCGTTCTGGGCTGAGCTGTTCGAGACGAGACACATGTCCCATCGCGAGTTCATCGTCGACGATTCGGCGATACGTTCCACCTTCGGCCGCACCGCGTCGACGCTGGACGAGGTGCTCGCCGAGGTGGTCACCGCCGACGCGGCCGCACGGGTAACCATCCCCGACGCGGGGTAGCTGCGGCCGAGGCTGTACCGATATTCGCCGCCCTCGAATCTGCGCTTCTTGTCGGTGCCTCGGCGCACACTGAGCCGATGGCATACGACGAGGAACTCGCCGAGCGGATCCGGGAGATCGTCTACCCGCGGCCCGACCTCGCCGAGCAGAAGATGTTCGGCGGTCTGGCCTTTCTGATCGGCGGCAATATGGCCGTGGCCGCCAGCGGCAAGGGCGGGCTGCTGGTGCGGGTCGCTCCGGCCGACGGCGATGGCCTGCTCGATGGATCGGCGATCACGCCGATGGTGATGGGCGGGCGCGAACTACACGGCTGGCTGCGAGTGGCGCCCGCAACGGTCGACGACGACACGGCACTGCGGGAATGGGTCGAACGTGGAGTGCGGTTCGCCGAGACCTTGCCGCGAAAATAAGTTCGGTGGATGTGTCGAAGCGTGGTGTTCGGCTCCGACCAGTGGGTGAAGCAAGCCACTCACCTGAAGGAGCACATCATGTCTGTCAACACTTTCCTCTGGTTCGATGCCGACGCCGAAGCAGCGGCCGAACTGTATGCCGCGACCGTGCCGAACTCGCGCATCGTCGAGATCACCCGCCAGGGTGACGGCTCGGCCTTCATCATCACCCTCGACCTCGACGGTCAGGCCGTCACCTTGATGAACGGCGGCCCCGGCCACCCGCACAGCGATGCCGCGTCTTTGCAGGTGGTCGTGGATACCCAGGAGGAGATCGACAGCCTCTGGGCGGCACTGTCACAGGGCGGCGGAACCCCCGGCCCGTGCGGCTGGCTCACCGACCCGTTCGGTGTGTCCTGGCAGGTCGTCCCGGCCGTGCTGCCCAAGCTCATGGGTGGTGAGGCCGAGCGCGTCATCGCCGTCGGCACGGCGCTGCGCTCGATGTCCAAGCTCGACATCGCCGCCCTGCAACAGGCCTACGACCAGGCCTGAACGCGCGAACGGCCGCCGCGGGGAGAGGTTCGCGGCGGCCGTTGCGTGCGGGCGGGCTAGTCGGCCGAGCCCGACAGCAGCCCACCCAGGCCGGAACCGGTACTCGTCCCACCGCCGGGCGTGGTCGGCTTCGGGGCGACGGTGATGGTGACGGTCTTGGAGCTGATGAGCTCCTGCACCGCCTTGATCTCGTGCGCGCCGGTGGTCTTCGGCGTCCAGGTGATGGTGGCCTTGCCGTCCGACACCGAGACCGGCTCACCGATCTGGGTGCCGTTGTCGGTGAAGGTCACCTTGAACAGGAAGGAAGTGGCCGTGACATCGGCGGTGACGGTGTAGGCGGTATCCACATAGTGGGTGCTACCGCTCACCGCGATCCCCTGCACGAGCGCGGATGCCTGCGGTGCTGCCAGTACGGCGGCCGCGGCCACCGCGGTGAAGGCCGTCAGTCCGAAACCGGCACGCCGCGCCTGGTAGATCTTCATGATGTTCTCCTGTTCGCGCTGATGATGAGCGCGACATTAGCCAGCGGATCCGGCCCGTGTCCCGAAAACTGAAATAACGATGTTTAAAAGTGTGGAGGCTGGTTGCGTCGCAGGTGGCGACCGAATTCACCCGGAGCGGATGAGGCAGCCGCGGCGACCGGCCGCGACACTGGAACCATGTCGACGTCGGGTCCGCTGCGCTATCAGTTCGTCATCGAGGGCGAGCTGTCCGAGCGTGTCCTCGCGGCTTTTCCCGAGCTGCGCCCCAGTTCGCATTCGCCCACCGGGACGACCACCCTCTACGGCCTCGTCGCCGACAGCACGGCCATGCGCGGGGTGATGGCCCGCATCGACACCCTCGGCCTCACGCTGCTGAGCATGTCCCAGTTACCCGACTGAGCGTTCACCGACGAGTCGAACTCGATCTGATAACGAGCGCCCCTACTTCACCTGGCCAGCAACCGAACAGCCGCCGTTTCGCCTACCGTCGATCTCGGCGGAGGTCGGCCGCCGCGCGGTGAATGGCGTGTTCAGGAGGGTGAAGATGGCTTCGTCGTCGGGTTTTCTGGACTTTCACAGTGGCGGCTCGGTGATAGCTGTGGTCGGTCCGTACGCCGGCCTGCCCGAGCTGTCCTTCGCGCCGGTTCGCTGCAACGAGGCGTTCGCCCGCCTGGATCGGGCGCAGGCCGGCGCCGGGCACACGGTGCTGCTGTGCGGACCGGCGGGCAGCGGAAAGACCGTCGTGCTGGTCGACTGGGTGCGCCGCCGGTGCCCGGCGCGCGTCGCGTGGTTGACCGTCGCCGAACAGCACGGTACCGACCTGCTGGCCGAGATCGCCCGAACCCTCGATCCCACACCGGATTTCGTTCCGGCCGGCGGGCTGCACACGCCGATGGACCGCGCCGCGGACCTCGTCGCCGCCCTGGCCGATGTCGAGCCGACAGTGCTGGTGATCGACAACGCCCACCTGCTCACCGACCCATTGCAGCTCGCCGGCCTCGAATACCTGCTCACACACCTGCCCGCCCAGGTCACCGCGTTGATCGCGAGCCGCTTCGACCCGCCGCTACGCTGGCACACCCTCGATCTGGCGGGCAGGCTCACCCGGATCGGCGCGCCCGAACTCGCCCTCTCCCCGGACCGGGCCGCCCAACTGCTCGCCCAGCACGGTTGCCGACTCGACGACGACGAGCTCGCCGTGGTCCAGAACCTGACCTGTGGCTGGGCCGCACTGGTCCGCATCGCCGCGATCTGTCTGTCGGCCACCGGGACCGACCGCGACACCGCCCTCGCCGCACTGGCCCGTCCCTCGCACGCGGTCGCCGACTTCCTGGTCGCCGAACTGCTCGCCTCGCTACCGGCCCCCACCCTCGAATTCTTGGTCGCCACAGCGGTTCCCACGCGATTCTGCCTGCCGATGGCCGAAGATCTGGTCGGTGACGACGCTGCCCGCATCCTCGACGAACTGCTGCGCGCCAACTTCCCCTTGCACACCGTCGCCCAGGCGGGCGAACTCTGGTACACCTACCATCCGCTCCTGCGGGCCTACCTGCTCGCCGAGGCCGCCTATACCAGGCCCGATCGCCTGCCCGACTGTCATCGCCGGGTGGCGGCTTGGTTCACCGCGGCCGCGATGCTGGAGCCCGCACTCGAGCACGTCGTGGCCGAGCCCGGCGCGCCCGGCCTGGTGGCCTTCCTGCGCGACTGGGGACTGCGCATGGTTCTGGAAGGAACGGGCCATACTCTGCTCGCCGCCGTCGAAAACTTCGCCCAGCACGATACTTTCGTCCGCCTGCTGCGCGCGGCCGTCGCGGTGGAGTCGGGCGATATCGCCGCCGCCGAGGTCTATCTCGAGGCCGCCCACGTCGGCCCGGAATCGGCGGCGCCGATGGTGCCCGCCGAGTGGGTGGCCGCCCTCGATCATGCCGTGAGCGCGGGAGTCGCTGTGCTGGTGGGTGATTCGTCTTCGATGCGCTGGCCGCTGCCGCCGGTGACCGGGCAGTCCGACCTCGACTGCTACGCCGCGCTGCACTGCGGAATCGCCGAGATCTACGGCGGCGAAATCGACAGTGGCGCGGCGTCTGTGCGCCACGCGATCGTGCACTCCGAGCAAACCGGTCTCGGTCGCGTCGCAGTGCGCGCCAGAACCGCGACGGCCGTGGCGGCCGGGATGGCGGGCCGGGTCGGCGAGCTACGAGCGCTGGCGGCCCAGGCGATCGACTGCGCCGAACGCTATGAACTGGCCGGTTTCCCCGATGCCGCTGCGGCCAGGGTGCTCGCGGCCTACGGCGCCTACCAGCAGGGTGTGGATTTCGAGCGGCCGTTGCCGAGCTTGCTCTCGGCCGCGGCCGACGAGACCGTGGTGCCCGCACCGGTGCGCCAGGCGGCGATCATGACCGGCGTGCTGCTGTTCGACGACGCCGCTGATCGCTCGGCCGCCGCGGTCGCGCTGAGCAAGCAACTCCACCGCCTGCTCGACGAATCGCCGACACTGCACGGCACCGGCGAACTGGTCACCGATGTGCTGTGGCTACTGCTGCGCGTCCAGGCCAGGGCGGACGCGCGGCAGTTGATCGACCACGCGGCGCGGGTGCTCGGCGAGACTCCGGACCTGGCTGTCGCCGAAGCGGGACTGGCTCTCTATGCCCATCGCCCCGCCGTCGTGCTGACATTGCTGGAACCGCTGCTCGCGACCGGGCGGCTGTCGTCGCGATCGGTGGTCGCGGCGTGGCTGCTGGTCGCGGTCGCCGCCGACCGCCTCGAACGCCCCCGCAAGGTCGACGACGCCGGTGAACAGGCCCTCGCGCACGCGGCCACCGAACAGCTGACGCGCCCGTTTCTCGACGTGCCGGCGGCTGCCGATCTGCTCGCCCGGATCGGCGCGCGCTTCGGCCAGTACGCGGCTCTCGTCGACCGTATCCGCGCCGACCGAGGCGCCACCGCGGGCGCCCCGCAACTCACCCACACCGAACTGGTTGTGCTTCGCCAACTTCCCTCCGGCATGACGGCCGGCAATATCGCCGCCGACCTGGGCGTCTCGGTGAACACGGTCAAGACGCACCTGCGCGGCATCTACCAAAAACTCGCCGTCAACGCCCGCGCCGAGGCGATCGCCCAGGCGCGCGTGCTCGGCCTGCTCTGAGCTCAGTCCGGTGCCTGCAAAGCGGGGAACCAGACGTCGGTGAGGACGGTGGCGGCCTTCTCGGCAGTGACCTCGATGGTGCCCTGCATGGCCCATCGGGTGAAGAACCGTTCGAGCTGGGCGACCAGCAGTTCGATCCGCAGCCTGGCCTCGTCGCGGCGATGTTCGGGCCAGCGCGAGAGGTAGGCGGGCATGCTGTCGGCCAGCGTCATGATCCCCTCGCGCGCCAACGCGCGGAACTCCGGCTCGAGCGCGGTGGCCTCGTCCCAGGCCGGGAGCATGTCCCTGTTGGTGAGGAACCAGTAGATCGCGCGGGTCATCCACTCCCGCAACGCGGCACGGGAGCCGTCGGTGAGCACCCGGTCCAGGTCGGCGTAGAACTCCCGAACGCTGGTCAGCGTGCCTTCCTGGGCGATGGCGCGCAGCACCTCGCCCTTGCTCGTGAAATGCAGGTAGAAGGTCGCCCGGCTACAGCCGACGGCGGCGACGATGTCGTCGACACGGACATCGGAGTAACCCTGCGTCTCGAACAGGGTGCGCGCGGTCTTGACGATCCTCGCCTTCGTCAGGCGCTTCTGTTCCTCGCGTAACGATCCACGACGGGCGGGTTCGGTCGTCATCGGGTCAGCTTAGACGATCCGCCCATTCACTGGACATGATGTCCAGCGAGACGCTATCCTGTGGTCCACGTCACTCGGCATGGTCAAAGGTGACCGAGGCCGCTCAGGAGTTGTGCATGGATTCACGTCATTTACCCAAGGTCTGCGTCATCGGCGCCGGACCTTCGGGTATCACCGCCGCGAAAAGGCTGGCCGAGAACGGGATTCCGTTCGACTGCTACGAGGCATCCGACGAGGTCGGTGGCAACTGGTACTTCAAGAACCCTAATGGCATGTCGGCGTGCTATCAGAGCCTGCACATCGACACCTCGAAGTACCGCCTGCAATTCGAGGACTTTCCGGCACCGGCGGATTGGCCGCACTTCCCGCATCATTCCCAATTGCTGCAGTACTTCAAGGACTACGTCGACCACTTCGGGCTGCGGGAGCGGATCCGGTTCAACAGCCTGGTCACCGCCGCCGAGCGCGACGACGCGGGTCTGTGGCGGGTGACGACGGCGACCGGCGAGACCGAGGTCTACGACGCGCTGATCGTCTGCAACGGCCATCACTGGAATCCCCGATTCCCGGACTATCCAGGCGAATTCGACGGCGTGCTCATGCACAGCCACGCCTACAACGACCCGTTCGACCCGATCGATATGCGCGGCAAGCGGATCGTGGTGGTCGGCATGGGCAACTCGGGCCTCGACATCGCCTCGGAACTGTCCCAGCGCTTCCTCGCCTCGAAGCTGTTCGTCTCCGCCCGCCGGGGCGTGTGGGTGCTGCCCAAGTACGTGAACGGGCAAGTGGGCGACCGGGCTTCGATGCCCGCGTGGATTCCCGGCAAGATCGCGCTCAAGCTCAAGCAGCGCTTCGTCCGCAAGAACCGCGGCGAGATGTCGACCTACGGTCTGCCGACACCCGATCATGAGCCCTTCGAGGCGCATCCGTCGGCGAGTGAGGAGTTCCTGCACCGGGCCGGCTGCGGTGACGTGGAGTGCAAGCCCGCGATCACCCGATTGGCAGGCGACACTGTGCATTTCGCCGATGGCAGCAGCGAGCAGATCGACGTGATCGTCTGCGCGACCGGCTACCACATCAGCTTCCCGTTCTTCACCGACACCGAACTGGTGCCCGACGCGGCCAACCGGTTCCCGCTGTTCCAGATGATGATGAAACCCGGCGTGGACAACCTGTTCTATCTCGGTCTCGCCCAGCCGATGCCGACTCTGGTGAACTTCGCCGAGCAGCAGAGCAAGCTGGTCGCCGCCTATCTGACCGGGCATTATCACCTGCCCCCACGCGCGCAGATCGACGAGGTGCTCGGGGCGCAGGAAGCCAAACGTAGTGGGCGCTACTACGATTCGCCCCGTCACACCATCCAGGCCGAATTCGAGCCATACGTGCGCTCGATGACCAAGGAGATGGAGCGCGGAGCGAAACGTGCCGCTGCCGCGGGGAATTCCCTGCCGGTGCCCGCTCGGGTGACGGTCGAGGTGGCGCGATGAGCACCTCTTCGGGCTTCTGCCGCGACGAATTCGCTGGGGTGCGTGCGGCATTCGATGAGCACCTCGCCTCCGGCGCCGAACTCGGTGCCGCCCTGTGCGTCACCGTCGACGGCGATCCGGTTCTCGACCTCTGGGGTGGCTACGCCGATCCTGAGCACAAGACCCCGTGGGGCGCCGACACCCTGGTCAACGTCTTCTCGGTCACCAAGACGATGACCGCGCTGTGCGCACTGCTGCTGGTGGACCGGGGCGAACTCGACGTCGACCAGCGCGTCGCCCACTACTGGCCCGAATTCGCGGCGAACGGCAAGGCCGACATCGAAGTCCGCCACCTGCTCTCGCACACCTCGGGCGTCTCGGGCTGGGACAAGCCGATCGAGCTGTCCGACATCTACGACACCGATGCCGCCGCCGCCCGGCTGGCCACGCAGGCGCCCTGGTGGGAGCCGGGCACCGCCTCGGGCTATCACGCCATCAACTACGGCCATCTCATCGGTGAACTGGTGCGCCGCATCACCGGTCGTTCGCTCGGCCGGTTCTTCGCCGATGAGCTGGCCGGGCCCTTGGGCGCCGATTTCCACATCGGCACCGGCCCCGAGCACGCCGACCGGATCGCCACCCTGATCCCGCCGGAGATGCCGGATTTCGACCTGTCGACCCTCGATCAGGACAGCGTGCTGATCAAGACGCTCACCAGTCCCTGGCTGGAGGTCTCCGAAACCGCGACGCCCGCCTGGCGCGCGGCCGAGATCGGCGGCACCAACGGGCACGGCAATGCGCGCTCGGTGGCGCGCGTCCAGTCGCTGATCGCCAACGGTGGCGAGCTGAGCGGCAGGCAGTTCCTCTCGCCCGCGACGATCGAGCTGATCTTCCGCGAGCAGGCCGACGGGATCGATCTCGCCTTGCTCGCCCCGCTGCGCTTCGGCATCGGCTACGGGCTGCCCCGGCCGCAGACCTTCCCGCACATTCCGGACGGGCGGGTGTGCTGGTGGGCCGGGTACGGCGGCTCGATGGTGGTCAACGACCTGGATCGCCGAATCACCTTCGCCTACACCATGAATCGGATGGCCACCGGTTTGATCGGTTCCAATAGGTGTGACAGCTATCTGAAGGCCACGTTCGACGCGGTCGGCGGCGCCCGATGACCATGCGCGCGATGCAGTTGACGGCCCCGGGCACCCTCGAATTGCGCACGGTGCCCGTGCCCGAGCTCGGCCCCGATGATCTGCTGCTGCGGGTCGGCGCGGCCGGGATCTGCCATTCGGATTCGTTCGTCCTCGGCTTGCCGTTTCCGATGAGCGAGTCCCCACTCACGTTGGGCCACGAGATCGCGGGCACGATCGAGGCGGTCGGCTCGGCGGTGACGGGCCGACGGGCCGGCGAGCGGGGCATCGTGTACCTGTGCTGGTCGTGCGGTGAATGCCGGGAGTGCCTGCGCGGCAACGAGAATGTCTGCCTGGCCGCCGGTCGCACCGCGATGCCACCGTGCCCCGGTCTCGGGCCCGACGGTGGCATGGCCGAGTACGTCCGCATCCCGGTTCGCTCGTTCGTGCCGATCGCCGACGAACTGGACTTCGCCCATGCCGCACCACTGGCGGACGCGGCACTCACGCCGATGCACGCCATCCGCGGCGCCATGGACCAGCTGTGGCCCGGCGCTACCGCGGTCGCCATCGGCATCGGCGGACTCGGCCACGTGGCGATCCAACTGTTGAAGACCCTCACCGAGACCACGGTGATCGCGGTCGACGTCGACGCCGACAAGCTCGCCCTCGCCACCGAATGCGGCGCCGACATCGCGTTGAAGGCCGACGAGAACACCGCGGCCACGATCCTGGAGCTCACCGGTGGACGTGGCGCGGAGGCGGTGTTCGACTTCGTCGGCTCCGATCCCACCGCGAAACTGGCCGTCGAAACCGTCGCCCCGAACGGCGCCTACCGAATGGTCGGCCTCGGCGGCGGTATCCCCGGCATCGACTCGGGACCGGCGGGCGGACCCGGTCTGCCGTGGGGTGCCACCGTTCGAAAGTCCTACGGCGGCACCAGAACCGACCTCATCGACGTGGTGGCGCTCGCCGCCGCGGGCAAGGTGCGCGCCGAGGTCGAGCGGTTCGACCTCGCCGACGCGCGCGCCGCCTTCGACCGACTCGACTCCGGCGCGATCCGCGGACGCGCCGTCCTCATTCCCTGATGGAGAAGAAGAACATGACCAACGCTGTAGACCCGCAGGAATTCGTCGCCAAGGTCGCCGCGGGCCTCACCGCCCCCGGCGCGCCGTTCGAGATGACCGTCGAACCCGTTGTCGGCGTGCCGATTCCGGTTTTCGCTAAGCGCTACACCAACTTGCGTGAGCTGCTGGAGCACTCACTGCGATGGGGCGAGCGCGACTACCTCGTCACCGAGGACCGCCGGATCTCCTTCGCCGAGCACGCCGCGGCCGCGGGCGCGCTGGCCACCGCGCTCGCCGCCAGGTACGGCATCGGTCAGGGCGATCGGGTCGGCATCCTGGCCGCCAACGGCCCGGACTGGGTGATCGCGTTCTGGGCGGCGCAGTGCCTCGGCGCGATCCCGGTCGGCTACAACGCCTGGTGGGCACCTCGGGAGATCGCCTACGGGCTCGAGCACGCCACGCCGACCGTGGTCATCGCGGACGCGAAAAGGGCTGCGCTGCTGGCCGAAACAGGGACCGAGCTGCCCGTCTTGACCATGGACGAGGATCTGCCCGCGCTGATCGCCGAGTTCGGTGGCGGCGAGATCCCCAGCACGCCGGTCGCCGAAGACGATCCTGCCGTCATCCTCTACACCAGCGGTACCAGCGGTAGGCCGAAGGGCGTTGTCCATTCGCAGCGAAACATGGTGGCGATCAGCGACTACCACCGTTTCACCGACGCCATGCTCGCCGCGTTCATGGGTCAGGAGCCCGGCGACGCGCCGAGCGAGCGCCGGTACCTGGTCACCGCGCCGCTGTTCCACATCGCCAGCCTGCACAACCTCGTCATCCCGCGGCTGCGCACCGGTGCGGCAGCGGTGTTCCCGCACGGTGGCTTCGAAGTCGGCCGGGTACTGAGCCTGGTCGAGCGCGAGAAGGTCACCAACTGGGCCGCGGTGCCGACCATGGCCTCGCGCCTGCTGGAACATGAGGTGGCCCAGCATGATCTGTCCTCGCTCACCGCGCTTTCGCTGAACTCCGCGCCGTCCTCGCCCGCGTTGCTCGCCGCCTTGCGTGCGAAGATGCCGACCCTGCAATTCGCGCTGACCACCAGCTACGGGCTCACCGAGAGCGGTACCGCGGCGACTGTCGCCACCCCGCTCGACCTGGCCGCCGACGACGCCTCGGTCGGCAGGGCGATCATCGGGGTCGCGATGGAGATCCGCGATGCCGCGGGCAACGCCGTCGGCGACGGTGAAGAGGGTGAGATCTGCATTCGCAGCCCCTATGTGATGCTCGGTTACTGGAACGACGACGCGGCGACCGCGGCGTCGATCGACGACCAACGCTGGCTGCGCTCGGGCGATTTCGGCACGTTGAACCAGGGCAGGCTGACCGTGTCGGGTCGCCGGACCGACCTGATCCTGCGCGGCGGCGAGAATGTGTACCCCACCGAGATCGAGAACGTACTCGTCGAACACCCGGCCGTCCTCGATTGCGCGGTCTTCGGCGTGAGCCATCCCGATCTCGGCCAGGAAGTAGCGGCCATCGTCGTCGCCGAACCGGGCACGGTGGACCCGGAGGAACTGCGCGCCTTCGTCGCCGAACGCCTCGCCTATTTCAAGGTGCCCGTCCGCTGGCGGATCACTTCGGACATGCTGCCGCGCAACGCGACCGGTAAAGTCATCAGGCGCGAGCTCGCGATCTAAAAGGGGTCAGAAATGTTCGACAGCATCATCAAAGGTGGCCGGTTCTTCGACGGCACCGGCGCCCCGTCCGCGGTTCGCCACCTCGGCATCACCGACGGCAAGGTCGCCGAGATCTCGGCGACCCCGCTCGACGAAACCGGCTGCGACCGGGTCGTCGACGCGACCGGCAAATGGGTCATGCCAGGCATGATCGACATCCACACCCACTACGACGTGGAGGTCCTGCTCGACCCGTCGCTGTCGGAGTCGGTGCGCCACGGCGTCACCACCGTGCTGCTCGGTTCGTGTTCGCTCTCGACCGTGCACGTCGACGGTGAGACCGCGGGCGACCTGTTCGGCCGGGTCGAGGCCATCCCGCGCCAATACGTGGTCGGCGCGATGAACGACGTCCAGACCTGGAGTACTGCAGGCGAATACATCGACGCGCTCGAGCAGTTGCCGCTGGGCCCCAACCTGGCCGGCTTCATCGGCCACTCCGACATCCGCGCGGCGGTGATGGGTCTCGATCGCTCCACCCGCAAGGAAGTGAAGCCGTCCGCCGATGAGCTGGCCGAGATCGAGCGCATGCTCGTCGACGCGCTCGACGCCGGGTTCGTCGGAATGTCTTCGCAGCAGCTGCTTTTCGACAAGCTCGATGGGGAAACCTGCCGATCGCGCACGCTGCCGTCCACCTATGCCAAGAGCAAGGAACGCCACCGGCTCAACACGATCCTGCGCAAGCGTGGTCGCGCGTTGCAGGGCGGGCCCGACATCACCAACCCCAAGAGCTTGGTGTCGATGGCGGTGTCGAGCATCGGCCTCTGGCGTAATCCGCTCAAGGTGAGCCTGCTGTCGGCGGCCGATGTGAAGGCGGTGCCCGGCGCGTCCAAGATGTTCCCCGCCGTCGGCAAGATCATCAACGGACTCGACGGCAACTTCCGCTGGCAGCATCTGCCGGTGCCGTTCGAGGTGTACTCCGACGGCATCTCGCTGCCGGTGTTCGAGGAATTCGGTTCCGGCGCTGCCGCTTTGCACCTGTCCGATCAGATCGACGAGCAGCGTCACCTCATGCAGGACGAAGAATACCGCCGCTCGTTCCGCAAGGACTACGACAACAAGTACGGCCCCCGCGCGTGGCACCGTGACTTCTTCGACGCCGATATCGTCGACTGCCCCGATGAGACCGTCATCGGCAAGACCTTCGGCGAGGTGGGTGTCGACCGCGGCGGCCTGCATCCGGTCGACGCGTTCCTCGATCTCGTCGTCGAGCACGGTGACAAATTGCGCTGGCGCACAACCATTTCCAACCACCGCCCCGAGGTGGCCGATGTCCTGTCCGCCGACCCGTCGGTCCAGCTCGGCTTCTCCGACGCGGGCGCGCACCTGCGCAATATGGCCTTCTACAACTTCGGCCTGCGCCTGCTGCGCCGGGTCAACGACGCGGTGAACCGCGACAAGCCGTTCATGACAGTCGAACACGCGGTGCACCGCCTCACCGGCGAACTCGCCGACTGGTACGGCCTCGACACCGGTCACCTGCGGGTGGGCGGCCGCGCCGATGCCGTCGTCATCGACCCCGCCCACCTCGACGAAACCCTGGACGCCTACGCCGAGGATCCGATCGCGATCTTCGGCAATCTCTCGCGCATGGTCAACCGCAACGACGAGACCGTCACCGCGGTCTTCGTCAACGGGCGATATGTCTTCGGCGAGGGTCAGGCCGATCCGGCACTCGGCACCGAACGAGTGGGGGATTTCCTGCGCGCCGAGTAGGACGAGTGCAAGCCCGTCGACCGGGCCGCGAGGCAGCCGAACCTGCTCGCGGTCGGGTCAACGGCACCGACCCGTCGCGCACGCGGAGCCCGGTGCGCGACGGGCCCACCTCGATCTGCGACCCTCACCTGACGAGGCGAGCGGTGTTCGACCCGAATCCGGTCGCGGCCCGAACACCCGCACATCAGCGAGAGGACTCGACATGTCGGACGCGAAACGGATCACCTGGGGCAAACCCCGCCACCCCACCGACGCCGACCGCGACGCCCTACGCGAGGACCTGCTCACCAAGGCCCGCGCCGTGCGCGCCGACGGCTGGGCGAACTACCGCACCGAGTGGCCCGCGGGTCAGGTTGCTGTTGTCGCCTATCTACTCGACGACACCGAAGTCCTGACCGAACTCGAAGAAAGCGAGAGCACCGTCTTGAGTCGTTTCGCAGCTGACCTGTTCGGCTTCACCGGGGGGCGCAAAGACAACGAAAAAGGTCTCGTCGACACCCAAGCCTGGTTCAGCACCGTCCGCAAATCCCTCGCCACCCAGCGTCGTGACCTGTAGCTGGTCGGAGTTCCCGTCGGCTGGATCACCTCGATACGCGATGCCCTACGTGATACCCTACGTGCATGAAGGTGAAGACGAGCGTCTACCTCGATCAGGAGCAAACCTCGCGTTTGAAGCATGCCGCTGAGGCGACCGGTCGATCTGAGGCGGAGCTCATTCGAGAGGGCATTGATCTCATCCTGCTGCGTGCCCCTCGGCCGCCGCGCACACGACCTTGGCCTACTTTTGATTCCGGTGATCCGCATTTTGCGACACGGGCGGACACTCTGCTCAATGACGCCTACGAACAGTGAGCTTCTTCATCGCGGACACCTCCGCGATCATCGCCGCATATGACAGCGCCGCTCCACAAGGTCCTCGCGTCCGGGAGTTGCTCGGCACTGGCGTAGCAGTCGTGTCGGCGCTGGTCTTGGACGAGGTCGACCACCTGCTGGTCGCACGGTTCGGTAAGGACCGCCGCCACGCCAACCTTGTCCTCGATGATCTACTGACGTCGGCAGAGGAGGGAAGCGTGCTCATTCCACCGGTCGATCATCCTGACATCCGCCTCGCGCATCGTATTATCGGCCAGTTCGCAGGTTTGCGGCTCGACCTCGCCGATGCAGTCAATGTTGCTCTCGCAGAGCGCTATCTGACGAACGAGATCCTTACGCTCGACGAGCGCGACTTCCGCGCCCTCAAGCCACTGAACTCGTCGTACGCGGCTTTTCGGCTACCGATCCAGGATTCATGAGGACCTCGGGCGCTCCACAGGCCAGCCGCGCCACCAAGCCGTCTGCCGCGGGCATTTCGTGACAGAAGCCACAACGCAGGGCATCATGAAGTCTCGCGACCGGGCGCGGCAGGGACAACGGTTGTATGGGCGGATGGAGCGCGCGCTCGGCGGTCGCGGTCTTCGTGCCGTCAATCAGCGGGTGGGGCGGACCGCGGCGGCTTCGCTAATCTCCTGATGTTGTTGCGGCACAACGACACCGGGTACCGGCCGCGAACCCCGCTGGAGCGAATCTGGGAGAGCTCCGTGTCTAACCCGCCATCGCTGCGACGGTGAGTGCTGATGAACCTGATCGTTCTGCGCACGATTACCGGCGGATTGTTGCTCGCGGTATTCGTGCAGAGTGTGGTGTGGTGCTTCGATCCGAAGCAGGAAGTCATGCAACCGATCAATGCGGTACTACTGATCGCGGCCGCGATCTGCGGCATACCCGCCGACCGGGTCGCCGCCGCAGCGCAGAACCGTCGTCAAACGCTGCTGGCCATGGCACACGACCTCACCCGCAGTCGTGCCCTGCTGACGGAAGCGCGGACACTCGCCGCGCGCCCGAGGGAGGGTCAGATCTACCCACGTCTGAGACTCGCGACGCTCGATACCGCCGTCTTGATGAATGCGCTGAGCGTTCCACGCGACCGGGCGGTGATCGACCGGGCGTTGGATCTCGAGGGCCTTGCCTTCGAGCTGAACCGCAGGCTGGAGATCACCGAGGTCAGGTTATGTACGGCTGAGGACATTCAGCGCGCCGAGATCGACCATCTCGCCGCGACGGCCGCGAACCCGGACGGACCTTTCGCTCGAACCGCTGCCGCGTTGACCGCCTTGGAAGACGCAGTTGAGGCAGCGTTGCGCCCGGCCTGGCCGCGGCGGGCTACTACCAGCGATCCGGGGTGACCGGCGCGTCCCACGCCTTGGCGAAACGGGTCTTGTCCTTGGTCTCCACTTCCTTGCGGCGGTAGACGATGTAAGGGCGGGTGACGTAGCCGATGGGGGCGCTGAACATGTGGACCAGGCGGGTGTAGGGCCAGGCCGCGATCAGGGCGAGGACCACGAGGCCGTGGAGCTGGAAGGTCCAGGGGACACCGACCATCAGGCCCGGTTCGGGGTTGATCGAGAACAGGCTGCGGAACCAGGGGGAGACGGTTGTGCGGTAGTTGTAGGTACCCCACAGCAGGTTGGAACCCCAGGTGTTGCTCAGGCCGGTGACCAGGGCCAAGGTCAGCAGCGTGTACATCATCACGTCGTTGCGGCTGGTGTTCTTGCGCACGGCCGGAATGACGATGCGGCGGTAGCACAGGATGGCAACGCCGAGCACGACCATGAGTCCGGCGATGGAACCCGCACCGACAGCGAGGATGTGATAGGCGTGCTCGGAGATGCCGACCGCCGCGGTCCAGGATTCGGGGATCAGCAGGCCCATCACGTGACCGAAGAACACGCCGAGCATGCCGAAGTGGAACAGCGGGCTGCCCAGTTGCAGCAGCTTGGACTCATAGATCTGCGAGGAACGGGTGGTCCAGCCGAACTGGTCGAAGCGATAGCGCCAGACATGGCCCAGCACAAAGGAAGTCGCCGCGATGTAGGGCAGGATCAGCCACAGGCCTTCGGGCAGGGGGATGGTGGCGTTCATCTGCGGCCTTCCGTGGCTTCGAAGAGTGCGGGGTCCATGGCGTACGGCTCGAGGCCGACCTCTTCCTCGGGCGGACCCTGGGCGGCGAGTTCGGCGATGCGCCTGCGGTCGGCGGTGGTGACCGGCGGCAAGGTGGTGAGGACCGCGCCGAGGACGCCGCTGTAGGGAGAGTTGTTGTCGCCCAGCGACAACCGCAGCAGTTCCATTACCGGCACGTGCTCGCCGAGCAGGCGTTCGCCACCGATCGGGTCGATGGTGGCGGCGAATTCCAGCAGCACCGGCAGGTGGTCGGGCAGTTCCTCGTCGCCGAGTTCCACCCCCGCCTGGCGGTAGGCATGCTTGAACCGCAGCAGCGCCATCCCGCGTTTGCGGGTGTCACCGAAGGCGTAGAACGTCAGGTGCAGGCTGGCGCGGCGGCGCATGTCGAAGGTTTCGACGTAGCTCTGTGCCACCTCGATCGCCGGGGTGTCGCGCAGGTAGGCGAGTATCTCGGCGAAGTGCGCCTGCACCTCGTCGGGCAATCGCGCCGCGGCTTCGGTCAACTGGTCGAGCATGGCCAGGGTCTGCTCGCCGGGGTAGTCGAGCAGGAGCGCGGCGAGCCGCCACACGACCAGGCGGTCGTGCTCGGCCATCTCGGTAACCGGTTGGGGCCGTTTACGAATCGACAGCAGACTCATGGTGCGACACCGCTCACCGGGGTGTCGGCGACGGCAGCGCCGTTGCTGCCGTTGCCGTTACCGGTCTCCCCGTTGCCGGCTGTCTTGCCGTTCGCGTTCGGCAGGAGTCCACTGGTGCTGCGCCCATCCCAGTTGAGCAGGTTGATCCGGCCCGACTTCTCCTCGGGCGCGGCCTGATTGGTGTCCGACAGCGAGAACTTCTCGACGACCTGGTCGAACGCGGTCATGCCGGGCCCGCCGTCGGTGTCGAGACTGCACCCGGTGGCCAGCGAATCCAGTTCGTGCGCTTTGGAAGTCGCGCCCATCGGGATCACGTACCGGTGCTCGTACTTGGCGATGGCGAGCAGCCGGTACATTGCCTCGATCTCTTCGGGCTCGAGACCGATCGACGGCGCGATGTGGGCTTCGGGTTCCTCGCCCAAGTTGACCGAACGCATGAATGCCCGCATCCCGGCCAGCCGCTGCAACGAGGACCGCACCGGCCCGATCTCCCCGGCGGTGAACAGCTCGGCGAGGTATTCGAGCGGGATGCGCAGCGCGTCGATGGCGCCGAACAGGTTGCGCACGTCCTCGCCATCGTGACCGGTCTCGGAGAGCACGTCGACGACCGGCGACAGCGGCGGTACGTACCAGACCATCGGCATCGTCCGGTATTCCGGGTGCAGCGGGAGCGCCAACTGGTAGTCGACGATCAGCTTGTACACCGGCGAATCCTGTGCGGCGGTAATCCAATCCGACGAGATGCCTGCCTTCTCGGCTTCGGCGATCACGCGCGGGTCATGCGGGTTGAGGAACACCCCGAGCTGGGAGGTGTAGAGATCCTGCGGATCGGTGACCTGGGCCGCTTCGAGCACCGCGTCGGCGTCGTAGAGCATCACGCCGATGTAGCGCAGCCGCCCGACACAGGTCTCCGAGCACACGGTCGGAATCCCGACTTCCACACGCGGGTAGCAGAAAGTACATTTCTCCGCCTTGCCCGTCTTGTGGTTGAAGTAGATCTTCTTGTACGGGCAGCCGGTGATGCACTGCCGCCAACCACGGCATTTGTCCTGATCGACGAGCACGATGCCGTCTTCCTCGCGCTTGTAGATCGCACCCGAGGGGCACGACGCGGCGCAGGAGGGGTTGAGGCAGTGCTCGCAGATGCGCGGCAGGTAGAACATGAAGGTCTCTTCGAACTCCAGTTTCACCTTGGTTTCCAGCTTGCCGAGGATGGGGTCCTTGCCGACCTGCTCGGGACCCGAACCCAGGTCGTCGTCCCAGTTCGCACCCCAGGTGACCTTGGTGTCCTCACCGGTGATCAGCGACTTGGGCCGCGCGACCGGGGTGGTGTCCGTGGGCGGCGACGACAACAGGTTGTCGTAGTCGTAGCTCCACGGCTCGTAGTAGTCGTCGACCGTGGGCAGATCGGGGTTGGCGAAGATGTTCATCAGGCGCTTGAAACGCGAGCCCGACTTGAGGGTCAGCTTGCCGCGCTTGTTGAGCGTCCAGCCACCCTTCCACTTCTCCTGGTCCTCGTACTGGCGCGGATAACCCTGTCCGGGACGGGTTTCCACGTTGTTGAACCACACGTACTCGGTGCCGCCGCGGTTGGTCCACGCCTGCTTGCAGGTGACCGAGCAGGTGTGGCAGCCGATGCACTTGTCCAGGTTCATGACCATGGCGAGCTGAGCCATTACACGCATGTCAGTACTCCACGTTCTGGTTGCGGCGGCGGATCGTGGTGACTTCGTCACGCTGGTTTCCGGTGGGGCCGTGGTAGTTCAGGGCGAAGGACTGCTGGGCGTAGCCGCCGATCAGGTGCGAGGGCTTGATCAGCACCCGGGTGAGCGCGTTGTGGATACCACCGCGCTTGCCCTTGGCTTCCTTCGTGGTGTCCTCGGCGCCTTCGATGCGCGGTACGTCGACCGCGCGGTCCTGGGCGTGGTACATGAAGACCGTGCCTTCCGGCATGCGGTGCGAGACGATCGCGCGGGCGACGACGACACCGTTGCGGTTGATCGCCTCGATCCAATCGTTGTCCGCCACCCCGATCTTCTTGGCGTCGACGTCCGACATCCAGATCGTCTGACCGCCGCGCGAGAGCGTCAGCATGTGCAGGTTGTCCTGGTAGGCAGAGTGGATCGACCACTTGGAGTGCGGCGTCAGGTACCGCACCGTCAGGCCGTTGCCGCTCACATTGCCGATGCTCGGCTCCGCGAACAGCGCCGACATATCCAGGGGCGGACGGAAGATCGGCAGTTGCTCGCCGAGTTCGATCATCCAGTCGTGGTCGAGGTAGAAGTGCTGGCGACCGGTGAGGGTGTGCCACGGCTTGAGCCGCTCGACATTGATGGTGAACGGCGAGTACCGGCGACCACCGGATTCCGAGCCCGACCATTCCGCCGAGGTGATCACGGGTACCGGGCGAGCTTGGGTGTCGGCGAAGGTAATCCGTTTGCCCTCGGCCTCTTTCGCGAGGTCGACCAGTTCGGTGCCGGTACGCCGCTCCAGCGCCTCGAACCCTTCGACCGCCAGCCGGCCGTTGGTGGTGCCCGACAGCGACAGAATGGCCTCGGCGGCGTGGGTGTCCTTGGCCAGTGACGGCCGGCCCGCCGCGATGCCGGAGACGATGGTGCCGTTCTGCCCGGCCAGGTACTCCACCTCTTCCTCGGGGAAGGTGGTGATGCCCTTGGTCGTCAGACCGAGCTTCTCCACCAGTGGCCCGAGCGCGGCCAGCTTCTCCGCGATCTTGGTGTAGTCGCGTTCGATCTCCACGATCTTGGGCATGGTCTTGCCCGGAATCGGCTCGCACTCACCGGCTTTCCAGTCCAGCACCTTGCCACCGGCCTGCGCCAGCGCGTCGGGAGAATCGTGCTGCAACGGCACCGCGACAATGTCTTTGCGGGTGCCGAGGTGCTTCTCGGCCAGCCAGGAGAACCCACGCGCGATCCGGTGGAACGCCTCGAAGTCGGTCTTGGCCTCCCACGGCGGCGAGATGGCGGGGGAGAACGCGTGCACGAAGGGGTGCATGTCGGTGGAGGACAGGTCGTGCTTCTCGTACCAGGTGGCGGCGGGCAGCACGATGTCGGCGAACAGCGTGGTGCTGGTCATCCGGAAGTCCAGTGCGAGAAGCAGATCCAGCTTGCCCTCGGCACCTTCCTCACGCCATTCCAGTTCTTTCGGGCGCACGCCGGTCGCATCGGTGGTCTGCAGGTTGGACCCGCAGCCGAGCAGGTGCTTCTGGAAGTACTCGTTGCCCTTGCCCGAGGAGCCGAGCAGGTTCGCGCGCCACACGGTGAGCACGCGCGGGAAGTTCTCCGGAGCGTCGGGGTCTTCGCAGGCGAAGCGCAGGTCGCCCGATTTCAAACCGTCGACGACGTGCTCGGCGGGGGTCTTGCCCGCTTCGGCTGCCTCGTCGGCGAGGTCGAGTGGGTTGCGGTTGAACGTGGGGTAGCTGGGCATCCAGCCCAGACGACTCGCCAGGGCGATGTTGTCGGCGGCGGTGCGGCCGGCGAACTTGCCCTTGCCCAGCGGCGACGCGAACGAGTCCGAGGTGAAGGGGTCGTAACGCCACTGGTCATTGGTGAGGTACCAGAACACGGTGCCCTGCATCTGACGCGGCGGACGCTGCCAGTCGGACGCGGAAGCCAACGTGGCCCAACCGGTGACGGGACGGCACTTCTCCTGGCCGACGTAATGGGCCCAGCCGCCACCGTTCTTGCCCTGGCAGCCGGTGAGCAGCGTCAGGGTGAAGAAGGCACGGTAGATCTGATCGGAGTGGAACCAGTGGTTGGTGCCCGCGCCCATCAGGATCATCGAGCGACCGCCGGAACGTTCGGCGTTGTCGGCGAATTCGCGTCCGATGCGCGCGGCCTGCGCGGCGGGAACGCCGGTGATGTTCTCCTGCCAGGCCGGGGTGTACGGCGACTCGGCGTCGTCGTAGCCCTTGGCCCATTCACCCGGCAGGCCGTCGCGGCCGACGCCGTACTGTGCGAGCAACAGGTCGAAGACGGTGGTAACCCGTTTGCCCGCAACGATTTTCGTCGGCACACCGCGGATGATCGACCCGGCGACATCGGTGTCGAATCGCGGCAGCGCGATGGTGGCGGGCTCGTCGGCGGAATGGCCGAGCAGGGTGAGCAGCGGGTCGACACCCTCGAGGTCGAGGTTCCACTTGCCCGCCTCGCGCTCGCCGAAGCGGTGGCCGAGCGAGCCGTTGGGCACGACCGGGTTGCCCGCCTGGTCCAGCAGCACCGGCTGGTGCTCGACGCCCTCGCCGGTGTGGCCCAGATCGGCGGCGGTGAGGAACTTGCCGGGAAGGGCGCCGTCCTGATCTGCCGCCTCGTCGAGGCAGATCAGGTACGGCAGATCGGTGTAGGACTTGATGTAGTCGGTGAACATCGGAGTCTGCTTCTCGATGAAGAACTCCTTGAGCACCACGTGGCCCATCGACATCGCCAGCGCGGCGTCGGTACCAGGGCGCGCGGCCACCCATTCGTCGGCGAACTTGGTGTTGTCGGCGTAGTCGGGGGAGACCACCACGACCTTCTGGCCGCGGTAGCGCGCCTCGGTCATGTAGTGCGCGTCGGGGGTGCGGGTCACCGGGACGTTGGAGCCCCACATGATGAGGTAGCCCGCGTCGAACCAGTCGGCGGACTCCGGCACGTCGGTCTGGTCGCCGAACACCTGCGGCGAGGCCACCGGCAGGTCGGCGTACCAGTCGTAGAACGACAGCATGTAGCCACCGATCAGCGACACGAAGCGCGCGCCGGTGGCGTGGCTGACCATCGACATCGCGGGGATCGGCGAGAAGCCGGCCACGCGGTCGGGGCCGTACTGCTTGATCGTGTAGACATGCGCGGCGGCCGCGATCTCGGCGGCTTCCCACCATTCGGCGCGGACGAAACCGCCCTTACCGCGCGCGGTCTTGTACGCCTTGGCCTTGGCCGGGTCCTCGACGATGGACTCCCAGGCCAGCACCGGGTCCTTGAGTTCGGCCTTGGCCTTGCGGTACAGGTCGAGCAAGGTGCCACGCACGTACGGGTAGCGCACGCGGGCAGGGGAGTAGGTGTACCAGGAGAAGGAGGCGCCACGCGGGCAGCCGCGCGGCTCGTACTCGGGCTTGTCCGAGCCCACCGACGGGTAGTCGGTCTGCTGGGACTCCCAGGTGATCACGCCGTCCTTGACGTAGATCTTCCAGGAACACGAGCCGGTGCAGTTCACGCCGTGGGTGGAGCGCACCACCTTGTCGTGCGACCAGCGGTCCCGGTAGAACTCGTCGGCATCGCGGCCGCCGACCTTGTAGACGGACCGGTTGTCGGGCGAGACCTCGCCCCGCTGAAAATACTTACCGAGGTTCAGCAATGTGTCGCCGAAATCGGTGGGCGACGGACCTTGCGTGCGCGAATTAACCACGACGCCCCCTTCGAGTACGTGAAATCGGGCTGTTGGGGAAACTCTAAGGAGGCGGACTCCTTCGGCAAAACGAACTTTTCACATCCGTATTCGGGTCGCGGTGAGCTGTGAGGTCGGCGAAATGCTGTGGTCACGGGGGAGGTACGTGGCGGCGCCCGCGATCGGGGGCTCACCAGGGTGAACGAGGCGCGAGCTGGCCGAACGCGGAGATCGAGGGGTGCGTCGGCGGGTCGGCGGTGATGCTTCGGAAACGACTGGTTCTCCCGCGGTTTACATTTGTTTACACGCCCGGTGTGCCCGCTGAACAGCGCTGATGTGACGCCACACACAACTATGGTCGAGTCGGATGAGCATCCGGCGCGGTGCCGAGTCGGCCGGCGGTGGCAGGACGTACCCGGTGGTACCGGACGATCGTCGCGCCCGGCGGGACGGGTTCCGGCGTCGATCCGCGGCGAACTGGCGAGGCGCCGATCGGCGGTGGGTGTCCAGGAGGGGCGACGACCGCGGTCGAGCGGTGCGGAATCTTATAGCAATGCTGAACGGAAAGAATTAGAATCCTTTTAATTCGGTTCGGCACACCGTATTTCGTGACCACGCACACAGTTGCCGAAGGTTAACTACCCAAATGGCGCGGCGCCAATATAAAGAAACGGCATCTTTTCCGGTCGGCGGTTGGTTCGAGCTCGAGCAGTCGTCCAGGATGGGCCTGTGCAGACAGGAAGGGTTGGGGTGCTACCGAAGCCATCGTTCGACGGACCCGATGGGCCGCCGAAACCGCCGACGCTCGGCGGATTGCTGCGGCGACTTCGCGACGATCGGCGGATTTCGAGGGAAAAACTCGCCTTCGCGGCGGGGGTCAGCTCCAGTTACATCACGCATTTGGAGAGTGGGGATAGAGACCGGCCGACACGCGCGGTGATCGAGGCGCTCGTGCGCTACCTCGACCGGATCGCGCCGGTGACAGATATCGAGCGCAGACATCTATTCGATCTTGCCGGGCTCGCCCCTGTCGATAATCCCACAGTCGAGGATCTGCGAGCCGAGATCAGCGTCGAGATGCGCCGGACATTGGCGTTGCAGGAACCCGATCTGGCGGCCTATGTCGACACGCGCTGGAACGTGCTCGCGGGCAACGAATCCTACGACCGCGCGTTCCCTGGACTGGTCGAGGATGTCAATATTCTGCGCTGGTTCTTCGGCAACCCGCTCTCGCGCAAAGTAATGGTGGAATGGGAGAAGGAGTCCACGCTCACCGTGCACTGGCTGCGCGGACTGATCGGCCAGCAGGTCGGCGGTGACTGGGCTGCCGAACTGCTCGACGAATTGGCGCAATATCGCGACTTCCGCCGCACATGGGACGACGGCGACACCGCGTACGGGCGCGAGCACACCGCCATGCGGCTGTGCGATCTGCACACCGGCGAGAACTACACCGTCGACGTCCAGCTGTTCCGGCTCGACTCCGTCGCCTATCCCGGCCGCATCCAGTACTACCTGGGTGTTCGCGGTCTCGATCACTAGATTCCGACGACCGCCGCCGACTGGACGGCGTCCGGGGCGCTGGCCGTGACCAGTGCGGCCAGTGCCGCGGCGACCTGCTCGGGATGGGTCAGCGCGCAGCCGTGGCCCGCACCGGCCACCGTGCGCACACCGTTCGCGCCCGGCAGCCCGTCCGCCAATCGCGTGCATTTGTCGGCGGTGCTGCTGTGGTCGTGTTCGCCGCGCAGCACGAGAGCGGGCACGCTGATCTCGCCCAGCCGCCCACGGACCGAATCGCGCCCGATCAGGCAGTCGGCCGCCGGGCGGATCGCGGTGCGATCGGCGGCGAGCCAGCGGGTGATCCAGGTCCGCCAGATCTCCGGATCGGTGCCGCCGATCAATCGCGGCGCGAGGTCTTGCGCCAATGGCCGCAATGCGCCGCCGTCGCACCATTCGTCGAAGAAGTTCTCGTAAAAGGTTTCATCGTCTCTGGTGCACGCATCGGCCTCGGTATCGAGCAGTGCCAGCCCGGTGACGCGTTCGGGCGCGAGCAACGCCATCCGCAGTGCCGCGTAACCGCCCTGACTCACGCCGCCGACAATCGCGTTCTCGATGCCGAGTGCGTCGAGCACCCGCAGGCCGTCGGTGGCCAGATCCCAGTAATCGAAACCGGGGTTGTCGCCGTATCCGGTCCGGCCGTGACCACGGGCGTCCCAGGTGACGACATTGATATCGGTGTGCGCCAGTACCTTCCGGATCGGGTCGAACATGGATTCGTCCATGAGGAAGCCATGGGCGAGCAGCAGCGTCGGACCGTGGACGGCATCGGTGTGGAAATGGATATTGACAGAATCGGAGTGCACGAAGGGCATGGTCGAAACATACAAGCGAATCAGTCGATTTCGCCCGGTTGCGGACCGAATGCGGCATCGCCTGATCGGTGTACGGCCGGTTCTGTGAATTCACTGGCGAGTGTATGTACCTATCTGGGGACAAATATTTGTGCGCGCCCAGTGGACATGTCTGTTCATGACCGATTGGATAGGAGGCGTCGGCGAAAATCGGCTCGAATCGGAAAAACGGGGATATTGATGAGGGTGACGGAGCAGGGGCAGGATGCCCACATAAGTCTGGCCGCCGCGGGTGACAGCGTGTCGGCGACATTCGCGGTGTGCGACGCGGAGGGCAGGGCGATCTGGTACGGCCCGTTCATCGACGCCGACGCCGACCATCCGCGCGGCGACCAGCTCGCTGCCGCCATGGGTGCCGCGGGCCGCGCGATCTGGCTCGCGGGCCGAGCGCGCGAGGACACCGGGGTCGAGAAGGTGACATTGCACCTGGCGGTCAGCGAGGAGGGGCTCGACGCCATCACCCTGGCCTGCACCGCGTCGATGGCCGGGCTGGCCCTGGATCTGGTTGTCACCGAAGACAATCCGGCACTGGACTGGTGCCAGGCCTTCGGCAGGCTCGACTGGACATCGGGCCCGTTGACCGATCTCGTCGATCCAGAGGTACCACAGACGATTCCGATGCTGCGGGCGATCACCGGCGGCCTCGACCAGCAGTCCGAACCACAGGAAAGGCTCGACATGCACGAACTGGCAATCGATCCCTCGATGGAACTGCGCTCGGCACTGGAAAGTCTGCTGCTGCACGACGCCGTCGGCATGGACGCCAAGATGCGTCACGCCGTCGCCGCCGTCGTCCACCTCGCTGTCGACACCCCGCACGGCCCGCCCGAGGACGCTGAGGAATTCCTCGGCCGCCTCGACGCCTCCTGGCTGGTCGCGGCCTGGCTCGGCCACGACACCGAACTCTCCCTCATCGCCACCCTCGCCGCCGGCGAGATCCCCGCCCTGTCCTGGTGCGAACTGATGTTCACCACCACACTGGCACCATGGTCGACGAGTCCGGTCGCGGTACACGCGCGACGGGTGTTCGGGACCGTGCAGCGTGGGGCGCTGGGCGCGGTCCGGGCTCAGGTCGGCTGAGCAGCGTCGCGCTCCGGGTTCGTCATCGGTGGTGTCGGTCGGCGTCTATGTCGGCGAAGGAGCTCACCCAAAGATGGGGTGGGCGTGCAGGGTTGGGCTCGCCGGGGCGGTGCACGCCGACGACCTGCCAGCCTGCGGTGACGGCGGCGTCGAGTTCATCCGGGTGGTCGGACAGAAACAGGATGTCCGGCGGGGCGACACCGATGCGTTCGGCGATGGATTCGTAGGACGTGGGCTCGCGTTTAGGGCCCGCGGTCACCAGGTCGAAGTGGTCGACTATGAGGTCGGACAGATCGCCCGCGTCGGCGAAGGCGAACCAATCACGTTGGTTGCGTTCGGATCCCGAGGAGTAGACGTAGAGCTTGGTGCCTGCGTCGTGCCACGCTTTCAGTGCGGGTGCCACGTCGTCGAAGAAGCGGCCGTGCAGTGCGCCCGCGCGGAAACCTTGGGCGCAGATCGCGCCCTGTGCAGTCTTGAGTGGTTCGGCCTTGACGTCGGATTCCAGCCAGCCGCGCAGGATTTCGGCGATGCGGTCGGTTCCCGCGTTGGCTTCACCGGCGAGTTCGCGGGTTGCGACGATCACCGAATCTGCTGTGCCGTCGGTGTTCTCGGACAGCCAGGCCCGAAGGTGGGCTGAGGTGTAGCCGTAGAGGTCGGTGCGGACCGCGTCGGTGGGGCTGGTGGTGCCCTCGATGTCGAGGACGATCGCGCGGGTCACGCGAGCAGTTCGTCGAGTGTCGGGAAGCCCGCGCTGATCTTGTCGCCGGTGAAGTCGCCGACCCAGCCGTCGGCCTCCTCGAAAAAGCGGATGGCGATGAAGTCGGGGGTGGTGCCCATGTCGAACCAGTGCAGGGTGCCCGCGGGGACCGAGAGCAGGTCGCCCGCTTCGCAGACCGTCGCGAGCACGGCATCGCCCACGTGCAGGTAGAAGCAGCCGCGGCCGGCGGCGAAGAAGCGCACCTCGTCCTCGGCGTGGCGGTGCTCATCGAGGAACTTCGCACGCGCGCCGGCGGCCGTGGCGGGCCACTCCGGGTTGCCGGTGTCGGGGTGGATGCGGGCGACGTCGATGTGTTCGTAGCGGCCCGAGGCGTTGAGTTCGGCGATCTGCGGGCCGTAGTGGGCGAGCAGGGTGTCGGAGTCCGTGGCGGCGGCGTCGGCGAGCACGTCCCAGTGCGAGTAGGCGATACCGTGCTGTGCCAGCTCGGCGCCGATCTCGGTGGGGTCGGTGGTGCGCACCCGGACGTCGGCGGCGTTGTCGGCGGCCATCACTTGCAGCAGGGTCATGTCGGTCCGATCTCGAGAGGCGTGGCGTCGGTACGTCCGGTGCGGGCGATCAACTCGCACAGGGCTTCCAGGCATTCGGCGCGATCACGCGCCTGGGCAAGTGTGTCACCCCACGTGGTGATCCCGTGCCCGGTAATGAGCAGAATCGGTGGGGCATCAGGGTTTTCGCGAAGAAAGGTTTCGATGTCTGTGCCGATGCGTGGGACGTCCGGCCAGTTCGGGAACACCGGGATCGCCACCGACGACGGGTCGGCGAGGCCGAATCCCTTGAGCAGTTCGAAACCGGTGATCCGCACAGGAGTGACCGCGCCGCCGGGCCGCGCGGCGGTGGTTGCCAGCGCGGTGGCGAACGGGGAGTGCACGTGCACGACCGCACCGGCAGGGCGGGTGCGGTAGACGGCGGTGTGAATGCTGGTCTCCGCGGACGGTTTCCGGGTCTGGCCGGGGCGCGCGGTGGTGTCAGCGATCGCGACGAGCACCGTATCGTCCGCGCCCAGTTCACCTTTGGACAATCCGCTGGCGGTGATGAGCGCATCCTCGCCGCCGCCGGGGAACCGCACCGAGATATTGCCTGCCGTGCCCGGCATCCACCCGCGATCATAGAGTTGACGTGCGGTGGCGGCGATCTCCTGACCTCGGGCGGCGAACGAATCAGAATTCCGGTAGACCACACCGTTTTCCGTGACCACAGCGGTGACGAGGTCGGTGGGTGTCACGTCGAAAGCCGGGTTGAATACCGCAGTGTCCGCCGGTGCTGTCGCGACCCCGCCGAATCCGGTGACCTCGGCAGCGGCTCGCTGTTCCACCACGATCTGCGCGCCGGTCGCCATCGCGGGATCGCGGGTGGACTCCGGGGCGACCACGATGAACGGGATGCCGTGGTGGCGTGCGGCCAGCGCCAGGGTGAAGGTGCCGATCTTGTTGGCGACATCGCCATTGGCGGTGATCCGATCCGCACCGACGAGCACGGCGTCGACCTGACCGGTCGCCATCGCCCACGCGGCGGCGGAGTCGATGGTCAGCCGGTGCGGGATGCCCACCTCGGCCAGTTCCCACGCGGTGAGCCGGGCGCCCTGCAGCAGCGGGCGGGTCTCGTCGACGATCACGTCCTCGACGGCCCCGCGCTCGTGCAGCACCCGCAGTGCCCCGATCGCGGTACCGAACGCGCTGGTCGCCAGCCGGCCGGTATTGCAGTGGGTCAGCAGCCGGAGCGGACGCTCACCGCACAGTCGTTGCACCAGGTCGGCGGCATGGGTGGCGGCGGCAAGGTTGACCCGACCGTCCTCGGCGAGCAAGTCGAGGGTCTCTGCCAGCACCGCATCGGCGCCGTCGGCGATCCGGGCACGTACCCGGTCGACTGCCCACGCCAGATTGACGGCCGTCGGGCGCGCCGCGGCGATGCGGTCGGCTTCAGCCTGCACCGCGGCCACATCGACCACGCGGTGAGCGCGGGGAGCGGTTTCGCCGGGCACGCGGTGGACCGGGCTGCCCCCGTCATCGAGTACGCCGTCGGTCGAGCTACCCGTTTTACCGGGCATACCGTTGGTCGGGCGATCCGCCGCGCCGGGCATACCGTGGCGGGTGTGTGTCCTGGTCGCGATGACCACACCGAACGCGCCCGCGATGCCGATCGCCGGAGCGCCGCGAATGGCGAGGGTGGTGATCGCGTCGATGATCTCGTCGACGGTGCGCAGGCGCAGTTCCCGCACCTCGTGCGGCAGTCCGCGCTGGTCGATGGTGACGAGCGCACCGTCGTCCCAGATCAGGGAACTGTCGTCCATCGGGGTTGTCCTTACAGGTCGCTTGCGATTGCGGCCCGTAAACGGTATCCGACCTGGGCGTGCCCGGACTCATGGGCCTACGTGTGAACAGAGCCCGAATCTGTCACCACATGTCCGAGCGGCTGAGACAACGCGGCGCTCTGTCGCGACGGCGCCGACTGCGGGCTGTGATCGTCGGGAGTTCCGTGCGACAGGCGAGACAGCAATCCTGGCCGGATACGGCTTCGCCGGCCTGTTCATCAGTCACGATCTGGCCGTGGTGCACCAGGTCGCCGACCGGGTTGTGGTGCTGCGGCAGGACCGGATCGTCGAAACCGGCGAGGTGCGCGCGGTATTCGCCGCACCGGCTCAGGAGTACACCCGCCGCCTGGTCGACGCGGTGCCCGTTCCTGATCCGTCGACGGCGCGGCGGGGGCGGGACGGATCCGGGGCAGGCGCGCTACTGAGCATTGGGGCATGACGTGGACGAGCCGCCGGTAGCGATACCGGCGGCTCGTCGACACACGTATTTCAGTGATGGCCGGGGCGGCGCTGCTGATCACGCCGATCGTCCTGGCCTGCTCGCGTCATCCCTTGCGAGTCCTGCTCCTGCCGCTGCCCCTGCTCCTGCCGCTGCTCCTGCTGCTGGCGCGGCATCTGCTTGGGCATTTTCTTCGGTGCTTTTTTAGACTTGTCAGCCATCTCCACACGGTCCTTTCCGAGGGATAAAGGTTTCAAAAGCCTTCAACGCACTGTCCGACGCAATCCACCTCGCGTGCGGGGCGTCCCACGCCTGACTCGTCCAACAATAAGCACCAATACGGCGCGAGGGTAGACCTGAGGCAAAAATAGGTCTCCTACCTGCGTGAATGCGGCGTGTCAGTGCCTGGGATCCATCGGTCCGGATAATCCGGACTCCGCCATTCTGTGCCGACTCGAGAATTGTGTCGAATGTGGGGTATTCGATCTCGGTCATATTCACGAGGCTTGGCAAGAGTTCGGTCAGGAGGGGAGTGGGAGGAACTCGACGGTTGATCCGTCGGTGGCATCCGGGGGGACGATGACCAGGCCGTCGCGGTCTATGAGGCCGGCCAGGTGGGCGGTGCGGACTATGGGGTCGCCGAGCCAGCCGCCGTCGGGGGCGTAGCGGGCGGGGGTGATGCGTGGGACCGGGGCGGTGATCTCGGCGGCGTTGTGGAGGGGGCCGAGGATTCTTCGGGGGAGGGGGGAGCCGGTGCGGGCGGCGACGATCGCGGGGGTCAGGGCGAGGAGGACGGCGATCGCGGCGAAGGGGTTGCCGGGGAGACCGAGGATGGTCGGTCCGGTGGGGAGCTCGGCGACGACGGTGGAACCGCCGGGGCGCAAGGCGAGTCGGGGGACCAGGATGCGGGCTTCGGCTCGGGCGATGGCGGTGCGGAGCTGGTCGGCCGCGCCGCCGCCGGTGGCACCGACGACGACGAGTAGGTCGAAATCGGAGGTGTCGGTGAGCATGTCGTCGAAGCCGTGCGCGGTGTCGCGCAGGTGGACACGGTCGATGACGCGAACACCGCAGCCTGTGAGCAGATCCGGCAGGACGGGGCCGATTGAGTCACGGGTCTGGCCGGTCTGGAGGGGGCCGGTGCTGCGAATTTCGTCGCCGGTCATGACAATTCGTGCGCGGACCGGTCCGCGCACGATGCCTGTGGTGACCTCGACCGAGGCGGCGGCCGAGCGCAGGGCCGCGGTGACTCGCGTGCCTGCCGGTGCCACGAGGTCGCCGATCTTCCTGTCCTCGCCGCTCTTTCGGACATCACCGCGGATCGGGGTGTCGGGCAGGCGGGTCAGTTCGTCGCCGGTGATGGCGGCGAATTCGTCGCGCAGGACCGACATTGTGCCGTCGGGGACATGGGCGCCGGTGGCGATGCGCACCGCTTCGCCGGGGCGCAGGCCCTCCGGCCTCGCGCCGCCCGCGAATCCGACGTCGCGGCGTAACTGCCACGGGCCGTCGCCGCAGACGGCGTAACCGTCCATGGCCGAGACGTCGAAGCGGGGCAGTGGGCCCGCGGCGGTGATCGGTGCGGCCAGTGCGGCACCGGGGACTTCGCTGAGCGCGGCCTCGTAGGTGACCAGGGGAGTCAGGCCGGTGCCGATACGTTCGCGCGCTTCGGTGAGGTCGAGGCGGGTCGACGCGCGGTCGGTGGCCAAGGACTCGCGGGCGCGGCGGACTTCGTCCTCGGTATCGCAATCAGCGATATCGGGCAGCTCGACCAGGATCGTCTCGGCGGGCACGATGGCCTTCATCGGCTGGTTCACCAGCGAATCCAGTCCGGCCAGCGCTGTGACCAGCGCGCTGCGCCGCCATGCGCCGACGAGATACTGCGGGCGACCGGAGGCATCGATCGCGAAAACGGCATCCGCGGTGGATTCGGTTGCGCTGCGGAGCAATTCGCGGACGGTCTCGTCGGTGAGGAAGGGCATGTCGGCCGCGAGCACGACCACCCAGGGCGCGACGGAATCGAGTGCGATGAGGCCGGTGCCGATCGCCGCGACCGGGCCGGAGCCCGGCGGCACCTCACGAACCTGGCCGAACCGGGAATCGAGCTGACGATGCGGTCCGACCACGACGACCTCGGCGCAGTCGCGCACCGAATCCAAGGCCGCGTCGAGCATCGAGCGACCACCGATCACGATCGCCGGTTTGTCGACCCCGCCCATCCGGCTGGCTCGCCCACCGGCGAGCACGATGGCATCGGCGGTGGTCATCGGATGATCCTGGATCGGGTAATCGGCACGAAAGTCATGCTAGTAGGCGTGACGCCGGTGCTCGCGCAGCCAATAGCCGCTCAGAGTCGCGCCGTGCGCAGGACGACGCGGCCGTCGACGATCGGAACGCCTTCTTCGGTGAGCAGCCGCAGCTGACGGGTGGCGAGGTGCGCGGCGGGGCGGCCGCTGGCGCCGATGACGCGGTGCCAGGGGAGGTCCGCGGAGTCGGTGCGCATGATCCAGCCGACGGTGCGAGCCGAGGACAGCCCGGCCGCCGCGGCGATATCGCCGTAGGTCGAAACGCGGCCCGGCGGGATCGCGGCGACGAGTTCGCGGACCTTCTCCACCTGTTCCTCCGTCGTGACGGCCATCGGGCTAGAGGACCGTGGCGATCAGCGCGGCCGTGTCGGCGGGGCGGGCCTGGGCGACCATGTGGTCGCAGTCCCAGACCTCGGCGGTGAAGGTGTCGAGGTGAGACGTGAGGGCGGCCAGGAACTCCGCGGTGACATACGGCGGCTGCACCTTGGCGGCACGGACCAGCACCGTCGGCAGATCGGCGGGCGGCAGCACGAACGGTCGCGCCAGCTGACCCCAGTACGAGGTGATCGCGGGCTGGAAGATGCGCCAACCGACCCGGCCGCCCTCGGTCGGCACGAGGTGCTCGGCCAACTCGCGCTCCAGGATCTCGGGATCTACTTCGCCGGGTCCCCACGCACTGACCTGCTTATCGGAGCGGGCCTCGGCGAGGTCGGTGTAATCAGGGGAGGCGAGATTCGCCAGGGCGATCTGCTCGATCAGTTTCGCGTCGATGCCGATCGCGGGATCGAGCAGGACGAGCGCGCGCACGAGGTCGGGATGCTGCCGGGCCAGATGGATGCCGGTCGCGCCGCCGAAGGAATGGCCGACCACGACGACCGGGCCGTCGGTCTCGGCGCGCAGCAGCTGCGCGAGATCGGCGACGATCGTGTCGAAATCCCACGGCGGCAGTGAGGTGGAGCGGCCGTGTCCGCGCAGGTCGGGGGCGATGATCCTGGCCTGGGGCAGGTGCTCGGTGGCGAGGGTTTCCCACCGGTTGCCGTGGCCGGTGAGACCGTGCAGGGCGAGGACGACGGGACCGTCGGCGGGGCCGAATCGGTGCACATGAAGCGACGACACAACTGCCATTCTGGCCGGTCGCGCCCGGTCGCGCAGCGTGTCCCCCCGGTAGGGGTGCGCCGGTGTGTCGGACTGGTCTGTTGCAATAGCCGATGTGGTGCGATCGGATAGCTCGGTGCGACTCGTGCGCCGGACAACGCGGGCGCCCCGGCCGCGGGCCTGGGGTGCGTCCGTCCGCGCGCTGTTCGCCGAGCAGGCCCAGCCCGCGCCGCCACGTCCGGGGTGGCGGCCGTGGCAGGTGCTGGGCGGGCCGGGCACGGGCAAGACCGCGCTGTTGATCGATCTGGTGACCGCGCGGATCGCCGACGGCGCCGACCCGGCATCGGTGCTGGTCCTCACTCACACCAAGCACGCCGCCGCCGCTCTGCGCGATGCGATCACCCACCAGCTGGGGCCCGCCGCGGGTGGTATTCCGGGCGCGAGCCGGGAGCCGATGGTGCGGACACTGCACTCCTACGCGTTCTCGGTGCTGCGCCGGCACGCGGACCTGCACGGCAATCCGCCGCCGCGGCTGCTCACCGGCGCGGAACAGGACGCGGTGCTCCGGGAGATGCTGCGGGGAGATCTCGCCGACATCGAAGATGGGGCAGGCGGACTGTGGCCGCCGCGATTGCAGCCCGCGCTGGCATTGGGTGGGTTCGCCGAGCAACTGCGCGATCTGATGTTGCGCGCTACCGAGCGCGGACTCGGGCCGGAGGACCTGATGGCGCTCGGTCGGGAACACGACAACGACGCGTGGGTCGCGGCCGGGCGGTTCTTCCAGCGCTACGAACAGGCCTCGATGCTGCGCTGGTCGGTCGGTGTCGCCGCGCCGGAGGCCACCGCGCCCGCCCTCGATGCCGCGGAACTGGTCGGTGCCGCTCTCGACGCCCTGGCCGGCGACCGGAATCTGCTTGCCGGCGAAAGGGATCGGATTCGCTTCCTGCTCGTCGACGACGCACAGCACCTCGACCCGCAGGCCGCGACGCTCGTGCGCGCCATCGGCAGCGGCAGCGCGAGCACCGTGATCACCGGCGACCCGGACCAGGCGGTTTTCACCTTCCGCGGCGCGGATTCACACTTCCTCACCGACCTCGACACCGTCGCGCAGCGTCGAATCATCCTGCGGCACAACCATCGCAGTGGTGCGCCGATTCGTTTGGCGAACGCTCGCATCGCGGCGAGGTTGCCCGGCAGCGCACGGCACCGGGTACTACCGGGACAGGAGAACAACGCACCCGAGCCCGCCGAAACCTGGGGACAGCCGGTAGCGAGCGAGACTTCGGCTCCGGGTGACATCGATCTGTTCGCACCCGGCGACCGAACCGATCGTGCCGGACACGATTCGGCGGGTCCGCGTCATGGCGAGTTATCGCACCGGGCAACCACATCCGACGATCTGCCGCCTGGGAACGAATCAGACGTGTGGTCAGGGCCGGAGTATTCGCTCGATGAACCGCCGCCGGATGACGAGTCATGGGTGCCGCCGGAGGACCTGCCGCCCGTCGACGAGTCGAGTGTGCGGGTGCGTGTGCTGTCGACGCCCGCCAAGGAAGCGGCGCTCATCGCGGATCATCTGCGCCGCGCGCACCTCACCGATGGGGTGCCGTGGTCGGCGATGGCGGTGATCGTGCGGTCGGTGCCGTTGTCGCTGGCGCCGTTACGGCGGGCGTTGCTGGCGGCGGGGGTGCCGGTACGCAGGCCCGCGGTGGCCGAGCCGTTGGCGCGGCGGCGTGGGGCGGCGTGGATGGTGCTCGCGTTGCGGGTGCTGTTGGCAGGGGATTCGTCGCGGCCCGGTTCGCGGCGGGCGATCGATGCGATGTTCTCGCCCGACGATGCGATGGATCTGCTGTCCGGACCACTCGGCGGGGCCGACCAGATCGCGCTGCGCCGATTGCGCCGCGGTGTGCGGCGCAGCGTGCTCGACCTGGAACGCACGGGTGCGCTCGCCGAGCCCTTCGCCGACGGCGCCGACCAGTTCCTGCTCTGGGAAGAGGTCGCGCCCGCGCCGGAAATGCCTGAGCCCGAACCGGATCCGGTCGACGACGAATGGCTGCCGCCGCCCGACCCGGATGATCCGCTGCGCCCGGAACCCGAACCGGACTGGGATATCGCCGAGCGGCTGCCCGACGATATCGACCTTCTCGATGTCGAGAACCCGCCTGCCGCGAACACCGTCGTGGAAGTCGTACGCCCGCAAGCGCCCGCGGTGCCGCTGATCGACCAATCCTCCGCCGAGGTACTGCGCGACCTGATCGTCGGCGTCGGCGAACAGCGATTGCTCGACGGGCTCACCGAAGTCGAAGCCGCGCCGCTGCGTCGCGTATTGCGTGCGGTGGCGAAGGCGAAACAGGCCCAGGCCAGGGGACAGGGTCTCGAAGACGTGCTGTGGACGTTGTGGACGAATTCGCGGCTGGAGCGGCGCTGGTTCCGGCAGTCGCGGCGCGGCGGAGCGTCGGGCATGCAGGCCGATCGCGACCTCGACGCGGCCGTCGAATTGTTCGATGCCGCAGCCGCTTACGTCGACCGGCTGCCGAAAGCGAGCATCGACGGCTTCGTCGAATACCTACTGCACCAGCAACTTCCGCAGCAGGGCAGACCGCTCACCGCCGAGGGGGACGCGGTGACACTGCTCAGCGCGCACGCCGCGGCAGGCCGGGAATGGGACGTGGTGGCGGTGGCGGCCGTGCAGGAGGGCATCTGGCCCAACCCCCGCTCGCGGGGCACGCTGTTGCACACCGAGGATCTCGTCGACCTGGTCGCCGGGGTCGATCCGGGCGCGACCGTGAGCCGGGCCGCGCCGATCCTGGCCGAGGAACGCAGGCTGCTGCTCGTGGCGTGCAGCCGGGCGCGGCGGTCATTGCTGGTCACCGCGGTCGAATCCGCTGCGGGAGACCAGGATCTGGTGCCGTCGCGGTTTCTCACCGAACTCGTCGGCGACGACGACAGCGGCGAACCCGGCGCGCTGCCCGTCGCCGATCCAGGGCGTGCGCTGGTGATGCACGCGCTGGTCGCCGAATTGCGCGGGGTGGTGTGTGATCCCGCGGCCGATCCCGACCGTCGCGACCGGGCCGCACGTCAGCTGGCGCGGCTCGCCGACGCGGGCGTGCCGGGCACCGACCCCGGCGACTGGTACGGCACCGCCGAACTCAGCTCGCAGCGCGAACTCTGGGACGACGACGATTCGCCGATCGGGTTGTCACCGTCGACGGTCGAACTGCTGCGCACCTGTCCGCTGCGGTGGGCGCTGGAACGGCACGGCGGCACCGACGGCGACAACCCGCACGCCGTGAAGGGCAACCTCGTGCACACCCTCGTGCAGGCGCTGGCAGGCGATGTCCCCGAGGCGCAGGTGCGAGCGGCACTGGACCAGGCGTGGAAAACGGTCGACCCGGCCGACGGCTGGCATTCGCGACAGGAACTGCGCCGCACCGAGACGATGCTGGAGACCTTCCTCGCCTGGGTGCGCAGCACGCGCGGTGAGCTCACCCAGGCCGGGGTGGAGGTGCCGGTGGACTGCGTGTTGCCCGCACGTACGGAAGGCGCACGGGCCGTGCGGATTCGGGGACGCATCGACCGGCTCGAACGGGATGCGCAGGGGCGCTTCGTCATCGTCGACGTGAAAACGGGCAAGACGCCGGTCAGTGAGAAGGCGGTGGCCGACCACGCTCAGCTGGCGACCTACCAGGTGGCGGCCGCCCATGGCGCCCTGGACGAGGAAGAGCCGGACGAGCCGACTGCGGTGGTCGACCCCGGTGGCGCGCGGCTGGTCTATGTCGCCAAATCGAACCGCAAGACCGGCGCGGCCGAGCGGACGCAGAGCGCGCTCGACAGCGACGGACTCGACCAGTGGCGCACCACCATTCACGATGCGGCCGACGCGACACGCGGGCCCGGCTATCTGGCGGTGCGCAATGACGGCTGCAGGCATTGCCCGGTCGCGGGCAGTTGCCCGGTGCAGGACACCGGACGGCAGGTGACCGACGAGTGAGCGGCGTGCGCGTCACCCCGCAGCGGTTGGCCGACGCGCTCGGCCTGCCACCCCCGACCGATGAGCAGTCGGCGGTCATCGCCGCGCCACCAGGGCCGACCTTGGTCGTCGCGGGCGCGGGCGCGGGAAAGACCGAGACGATGGCCGCGCGGGTGGTGTGGATGGTGGCCAACCAGCTGGTCGCCCCGGATGAGGTCCTCGGGCTGACCTTCACTCGAAAAGCCGCCCAGCAGTTGACCTCTCGTATTCGTACGCGGCTGGCACGGCTGGCCGGCGCGCCACTGCTGCGCGAGATCGACCCCAGCGGCGCGTTGCGCACGATCGTCGCCGGGGCCGAGCCGGAGATCAGCACCTACCACTCGTACGCGGGCAGGCTGCTCACCGCACACGGGCTGTTGCTGCCGGTGGAGCCCTCGGCGGCGCTGCTCACCCAGACCCAGCTGTGGCAGCTCGCGCACGAGGTGGTGCGGTCCTGGGACGGTGATCTCGACACCGACCGCACCCCGGTCTCGGTGACCGAGGCGGTGCTGGCCCTGTCCGGGCAGCTCGCCGAACACCTGGTGGAACCGCAGCAATTGGCCGAGGCGCACGCGGAGCTGGAGAAGCTCGTCTACACGCTGCCCGCCGGTCCACGTCAACGCGGCGGACCGAGTCAGGCGCTGGTCGGCGTGGTGACCGCGCAGCGTGAGCGCGTCGCCCTGCTGCCGCTGGTCCACCAGCTCGCCGACGCCCTGAACCGGCGCGGCGCACTGGATTTCGGCTCCCAGATGTCGCTGGCCGCGCAGCTCGCCGTCGACCATCCGGAAGTCGCCGCCGCCGAACGCGCTCGATTCAAGCTGGTCCTGCTCGACGAATACCAGGACACCGGGCACGCCCAGCGTGTGCTGCTCTCGGCGCTGTTCGGCGATGCCGAAGCGGTGCAACAGGATCGGCCGAGGAAGCCGGTTCGGATTCGGGGTGATGCGCGGCCGACCCGAGCGCACGAGGCCGACACCCTGTTCGCGGTGGACGGTCATGATCCGCCATCCCCGCAGGTTGGCGTCGCCGAACAGGGAAGCGCTGACGTGGGGGTTGGCCACCTGTCGCCCGGTGGTGACTCTGTCGGCGAGCCGGGGGCCGGTAAGCGTGGTCGGGGTGAGCCGGCGACCGACGGTCCTGCCGGTGGTCGTCTCGGTGATGGCAGACCGAACGGTGGGCGCGCGTCTGACAGTGCCCTCGCGGTGACGGCGGTAGGTGACCCCATGCAATCCATCTACGGGTGGCGTGGTGCTTCGGCGGCCAACCTGCCGAGGTTCGCCACCGACTTCCCCGCTGCGCCAGGGATTCCCGCGCCGGTGCTGCCGCTGCTGACCAGTTGGCGCAATCCGCCCGAAGCGCTGGCGTTGGCGAATCTGGTGGCCGATCCGCTACGGAGGGTGGCGCGGGCGGCCGGTGGGGCGACGGTCGACGCGTTGCGGGCCAAGCCGCAATCGCATGCGGGAGTCGTCGAGTTCGCGCTGACCGAAACCATCGCGCAGGAGCGGGACTGGATCGCCGAGCGGATCGCGCGCGAGTGGGCGACGGCGCGGGAGCACGAAGACCCGCCACCTACTTCGGCGGTGCTCATCCGGCGCAATGCCGATGCGGCACCGCTCGCCGAGGCGCTGCGTGAACAGGGGTTACCGGTCGAGATCGTCGGGCTCGGTGGGTTGCTGGCGACGCCGGAGGTCGCCGATATCGTTGCCACGCTGCGGTTGATCGCCGAACCGGGGACCGGGAGTGCGGCGGTCCGGATTCTCACCGGGGCCCGGTGGCGGATCGGGGTGACGGATCTGGCCGCGCTGGCGCGGCGTGCGCAGATGCTGTCCATCAGCAGCGTGTCGGGTGCCGCCGACGCCATCACCGATGCCGCCGGACTCGCTACGGCGCTGCGTGAGGTCGCGCCCGAGCCGACCGAGCGGGCGGGTCTCGCCGATGCCATCGCCGATCCCGGTGCGGCGGACCAGTATTCAGAAGCGGGGTTCGCGCGGATCGCGGCCTTGAGTGAGGAGCTGGCCGCACTGCGGGAGCGCAGTGGGCAGCCGCTGGTCGAACTCGTCGCCGATGTCGAGCGGACCATCGGCGTCGGGGTCGAGACCCAGGCCAGGCGGGCGATCGCGGGTGGCGGCGCGGGGCGCGAGCACCTCGACGCCTTCGCCGAGGTGGTCGCGGGGTACGCGGCTGATTCCCGGGCATCACTGAGCGGCCTGCTCGCCTTCTTCACCGCGGCGGAGTCGGTCGAAAATGGTTTGGAGCCGGGCGAAGTCGAGGTCGCGCGCGATCGGGTGCAGGTACTCACCGTGCACGCTGCCAAGGGCCTCGAATGGGAGGTCGTCGCGGTGCCGCACGTGAGCGCGACGGTATTTCCCTCGACCACCGCCCTGAGTACCTGGCTCGGCGCACTCACCGAACTCCCCACCACCCTGCGTGGCGACCGTGCGCAGCCGGACGCGTCCGAGGGTGTGCCCGTGCTCGACCTGAGCGCCGTGGGGGACCGCTCCGAACTCGAACACGCGATCGCCGACCACAAGGACGCGCTCAAGAGCCGCCGGCTCGACGAAGAACGCCGCCTGTTCTATGTGGCTCTCACCAGAACTGAACGGGTGCTGCTGGTTTCGGCCTATTACTGGCCGGAGACCGGCACCTCGCAGAAGGGCCCGTCGGACTTCCTGCTAGAGCTCAAAGAGGCGAACGAGAACCCGGGCAGCGAGGCCTTCGGCGTCGCCACCATCGCCCGCTGGGACGATAAGCCACCGCCGGACGCGGTGAACCCCTTCGCCGACAACCCGCCGACGGCCCCATGGCCACGCGACCCGCTCGGCAACCGCCGCGACCCCATCGAGCAGGGCGCCACGCTCGTCCGCGAAGCGCTCGACGAATTGCGCAGCGGCACCTCAGTTGCCGACAGCACCTCCGGCGATCAGGTGGGGATCGACGACCCCGAAGGCTGGGTCAACGACGTCGACGCGCTCCTTGCCGAATTCACCGCGGCCGAACTCGCCGAACAACAGGTGGAGCTGCCGGGCCAACTCCCCGCCACCGCACTGGTGGAGCTGCGCGCCGACCCGACCCGGCTGGCCGCTCGGCTGCGCCGCCCGCTTCCGTACCCCCCGAACCCGATGGCCCGGCGCGGCACGGCCTTTCACGCCTGGGTGCAATCCTGGTTCGGCACCGAACAGCTGCTCGGCCTCGACGAATTGCCCGGCGCCGCCGACAGCACCACCGAAATGGGCCGCGCCGACCAGGAGCTCGCCGCCATGCAGTCCGCGTTCCGCCGCTCACCGTGGGCGCACCGCAACCCCGTCGACGTGGAAGTGCCGTTCGAAACCAGCATCGCGGGCACGGTGATTCGCGGCCGGATGGACGCCGTGTTCGCCGAACCCGGTGGCCGCTGGATCGTGGTCGACTGGAAGACCGGCGCCGAACCCGGCCCCGCCGACGAGCCCGCCGTCGCCATGCAGCTGGCCGTCTACCGCCTCGCCTGGGCCCGCCTGATGGCCGCCCGCACCGGCGAGACCGAGGACCGGATGCTCCAACGCGTCGGCGCCGCATTCCATTACATCCGCTCCGGCCGCACCATCGCCCCCGAGCGACTGGCAGGCCCAGCCGAACTCGAGCGCCTCATCCGCGACGCCGCGCCGGAAAACACCGACACCGATCCACATGAGGCCAACTGAGCCGATAGTCTTGCGGTCGCCGAAGGATGACCTCCTGAGGCACAGGCCCGAGAATGATGTGGCGCTTGCGTCGGTTCTCTGCCGCCTCGATCCGAACAGACCTAGGGTTCCTGGGTCGCCTGATGTTTGTCAGCGCGACGAGGGAGTGCCCTGGCGAGGGAAGCTCGAGTTCGACTAGGCCGGTCACTCGGCGGCGCCAGCCGCCGGGTTTCGGCCGCCTTGATCTGGACTGACCGAAGGGCGCGACGAAGGAGTGCCCGTAGGGAGGGAAGATCAAGGTTCCCAGGCCGAAAACCAGCGGCGCCAGCCGCCAAAATTACAGGAGCAGCATGTTCGGTGACACGCGCAACCCGGTGGGGTTGAGCAGCAGTCCCGACTACGCCCTGGTCGGTCTGTTGCGGATCCCGGCGGCGCAGTCGAGCCCGTGGGTTTCGCTCACTCGTCGTGTGTTGTTCGCGATCTCACTGCTGTTCACCGCCGCGGCAGTGGTCTATCTCGGCCGCCACGGCTACCGCGACAACACCGGTGACGAGCTGTCGTTCCTGGACGCGATGTACTACGCGACGGTGTCGCTGTCGACCACCGGTTACGGCGACATCGCCCCGGTGACCCCGTCGGCACGGTTGGTGAACATCATCGTCATCACCCCACTGCGCGTCCTGTTCCTCATCGTGTTGGTCGGTACCACTCTCGGCGTGCTGACCGAACGGTCGCGGCAGGCATTCAAGATTCAGCGATGGAGGCACACCGTGCGTAATCACACCGTCGTCGTCGGCTACGGCACCAAGGGCCGCACCGCGATCGATGCGATGGTCGGTGACGGGATCCAGGTGTCCGACATCGTGGTGGTCGATACCGACCCCGTCGCACTCGAGGCCGCCGCTGCCGCGGGGCTGGTGACCGTGCACGGTTCGGCGACCAAATCCGATGTGCTGCGGCTGACCGGCGTGCAGCGGGCCTCCGCCGTCGTCGTCGCCACCAATCGCGATGACACCGCCGTGCTGGTGACGCTCACCGCGCGCGAGTTGAACAAGACGGCCAAGATCTCCGTGGCCATCCGCGAAGCGGAGAACACCCACCTGGTCCGTCAGTCCGGCGCCGACTCGGTGGTGGTGTCCTCGGAGACCGCGGGTCGGCTGCTCGGTATCGCCACCACCACACCGACCGTCGTGGAGATGATGGAGGACCTGCTCACCCCCGAGCAGGGCTTCGCCGTCGCCGAGCGCGAGGTGGAGGCGAGCGAAGTGGGCGGATCGCCGCGCCATCTCAGCGACATCGTGCTCGGTGTGGTGCGCAACGGCGCGCTGATCCGGGTCGGCGAACCCGAGGTCGACGCCCTCGACGCGGGCGACAAACTGCTCTACATCCGTCGCGCCGGAAAGTAAGTCGCCACGCCCGAGGCGTACCCCCCGCCTTCGCTGCTGAGGGTCGCTGTCGCGTCTGCGCCCATTATGCGTACCTCCACCTTCGCTCCGGCCGTGCGCAGCTGAAGAACGCTGTCCCGTCGGCGCACACTATGCTCGGCATCGTGTCGTTCCGGCTGAAAGACGTTCCGCTGCTGTCACGTTCCACCATCGACCGGGCGGAGAACGCCCGGCTCGATCCCGGAGCCCTGCGCGAAGGGTGGGGGAAAGCGAAGATCCTGCGTATCGACGCGCGCGGGAAAGTGCGGGTGGAGGGCGGCAAGATCATCCTCGACGCGGCTGTTTCGGTTGCCGAGGAGCCCGGCGCCGGCGCGGTTTTCCTCGGCGTCGTCGATGGCAGTCACCTATGGGCGGTTCGTGCGCACGACCTCGACGGCACACTGAAGGATCTGCGGACCCTCGGCGCCGTCGACGACTTCACCGCTGAGCTGCTGTCCACCGCGTACGCGCTGCTCAACTGGCACGACCGGGCCGGGTTTCACGGTGGCGACGGCACGGCGACCACGCCGGCGCGCGGCGGTTGGTCGCGGCTGACCGCGACGGGCGAGGAAGAATTCCCGCGGATCGACCCCGCGGTGATCTGCCTGGTCCACGACGGTGCCGACCGCGTGCTGCTCGCCCGTCAGCAGAGCTGGCCGGAGACGATGTTCTCGCTGCTGGCCGGCTTCGTCGAAGTGGGCGAATCGCTGGAGCACTGCGTGGAACGGGAGGTCCGCGAGGAGGTCGGCGTCGACCTGCGCGATATCCACTACCTCGGCAGCCAGCCGTGGCCGTTCCCGCGCTCGCTGATGGTCGGCTTCGCCGCGGTCGGCGACCCCACCCAGGAACTCGTGTTCTCCGACGGCGAGATCGCCGAAGCGCACTGGTTCACCCGCGACGAGGTCCGCGCCGCCTTGCAGGTCGGCGACTGGTCGGCGAGGGAACCCGGCGCACGACTGCTCGTCCCCGGATCCATCTCGATCGCGCGATCGATCATCGAGTCCTGGGCGGACTGACTCGGCGAATCAGGCCTGCTGGGCGGCCAACGCCTGCTTGACCGCGGCCAACGACGGGTTGGTCGCGGTGGAGCCATCGCGGTACTTGATCGTCGGCACAACGTGGTTGCCGTTGTTGACGCTGCCGACGAACTCAGCCGAAGCCGGATCGTCCTCGATATCGATCACCGAGTAGGTGATGCCCGCCTCGTCGAGCTGGGTCCGCAGGCGCCGGCAGTAGCCGCACCATGTGGTCGAGTACATCGTCAGATCTTTGGTTGCTTCAGTCACGCGATGTGCAACGTCGCGAAGAGGCGTGGTGTTCCTTGGATCGGCGGGCGTCGCGGTTTGTTGTCGGGGGTCGCTGTCATGATGGTGCGCGTGCCAGCACTCGATCTCACCGCCCTCGACCCGGAACAGGCCGCCGCGGTGCGGGCACCGCGGGGGCCGGTCTGCGTTCTCGCCGGTGCGGGCACCGGTAAGACCAGGACGATCACGCATCGGATCGCGCACCTGATCGCCGGTGGGCATGTGAAGGCCGACCAGGTGCTCGCGGTGACCTTCACGGCGCGGGCGGCGGGGGAGATGCGCAATCGGTTGCGCACGATGGGGCTCGGGGGCGAGGCCGGACAGGTGCAGGCGCGTACCTTCCACGCCGCGGCGTTGCGGCAGCTGCGGTATTTCTGGCCGCAGGTGGTGGGGGACGTGCCGTGGCGATTGCTCGACAGCAAGTTCCCTGTGGTCTCGCAGGCCGCGCAACGGGCGGGGCTGCGCGCTTCCACCGAAATGGTGCGTGACCTGCTCAGCGAGATCGAATGGGCCAAGGCCTCACTGATCGCGCCGGAGGACTATCCGGCCGCGGCCGCCAGGCATCATCGTGACGCGCCGGTCGACGTCGCCAAGGTCGCGCAGGTGTATCAGGGCTACGAATCCGCGAAAGCCTCCGCCGACGGCCTGCTGCTCGACTTCGACGACCTGCTCCTGCACACCGCGGCCGCACTCGAGGACTACCCGGCCGTCGCCGACGAGTTCCGCGGTCGCTATCGCAGTTTCGTCGTCGACGAGTACCAGGACGTCACGCCGCTGCAACAGCGGGTGCTCGACGCCTGGCTGGGCGAACGCGACGACCTCACCGTCGTCGGTGACGCGAACCAGACCATCTACTCGTTCACCGGTGCCACCCCGTCCTACCTGCTCGATTTCTCCCGGCGCTTCCCCGACGCCACCGTGGTCCGGCTCGAACGCGACTACCGGTCGACACCCCAGGTGGTCTCGCTGGCCAACCAGGTCATCGGCGCCGCGCGCGGGCGGATCGCGGGCACCCGCCTGGCGCTGATCGGCCAGCGGCCCGACGGTCCCGAACCGGAGTTCGCCGAGTACGCCGATGCGCAGGCCGAGGCCGTCGCCGTCGCCGTGCAGATCCAGAAACTGATCGCCGCCGGGACGCCTGCGGCCGAGATCGCGGTGCTGTACCGGACCAACGCGCTGTCGGAACCGTTCGAACAGGTGCTCGGTGCGCGGGAGATTCCGTTCCAGGTGCGCGGTGGCGAGGGGTTCTTCCACCGTCAGGAGGTGCGGCAGGCGGTGTCGGCGTTGCGTCAGGTCGACGCGCGCGACGACCTGCCCGATGCGGCGCGCAGTGGATCGTCGCTGATCACGCTGGTCCGCGCCGCGTTGGCACCGGTCGGGCTCACCGCGGAGGAACCGGCCGGTGCGCAGGCGAAGGAACGGTGGTCCTCGCTGCTGGCGCTGGTGCAGCTCACCGAGGAACTGGTCAGCCATGACGACGAGATGGACCTCACAGCGCTGCTGCGCGAGCTCGCGACCCGCGCCGAGGCCAAGCATCCGCCGACTGTCGACGGTGTCACCCTGGCCTCGCTGCACGCGGCGAAGGGCTTGGAGTGGGATGCGGTGTTCCTGGCCGGGCTCACCGACGGCACGCTGCCGATCTTCCACGTGCTCGGCAAGAAGAACGCGCCGGTCGACGAAGCGGGCCTGGAAGAGGAGCGACGGCTGCTCTACGTCGGTGTCACGCGGGCGCGCGAACATCTGAGCCTGTCGTGGACCCAGCGGCGACTGCAAGCGGGCGGGGACTATCGGCCGGTGATCCGGTCGCGGTTCCTCAACGGGCTGATTCCGGACAGTTCTTCGGCCTCGCGGATCGCCGTCGAGGTCCCGGCCAAGGCGGACGCCCCACGTCCGCTGTGCCGGGTCTGCCTCAAGCCGTTGATCGGCACTTATGCCACGATGCTCGGCCGCTGCAGGCGCTGCCCGGGCGAAGTCGACCCCCTACTGCTCGAGGCGCTGAAGGAATGGCGAGCCGAGAAAGCCGAGGCCCTGCAGCGGCGCGACTTCGTGGTCTTCACCGACACCACCCTCACCGCCATCGCCGAACAGCTGCCCGCCGACGATGCCGCGCTGGCGGCCATCGCGGGGATCGGTGCGAAGAAGATCGAAGAGTACGGCGCCGACGTGCTCGCCATCGTCGCATCACGTTTGCGGGCAACGGCACAAAACCCCAGGTAGAAAATAGGTTGTTAGGTTCTCGATCATTGCCTATGGTTGAGAGCACGCACCGAGAGTGATCTCGGTGCGCGGTAATTGTTCACACACGAGTTCAGGAGGGAGGCAGACACATGAACACGAACACCACGTTCGATGCGATGAGTAATCGCGTCCTGGTGAACGCATTTGTCATGTCCGCCTCCCGGGGGGTCCTCGCTCTGCAGGGGACCGGCCTGTCCGGCGGCGATGCCAAAGCTTCGATTCATCTCCTCCAGGACAAGCCCAGCGTGGGTTGGCAGCCGACCGCCGTTCCGGCACCGGCAGCAATCGCTGATGAAGCCGGTTACGCACCGGAGTTCACCGGCGCAATCCGCCTCCGCGTCCACCCAGCGACCGTGATCAGGTCTCGACAGAAATGTCGAACTAGGTAGGGAATACTTCCCAGACCTCCTGGCCACGGATCGCGAGAAGCGAAATCCGTGGCCATATTTATTTCGGCTCCTCAGCCGTAGGCACCGGGTTCGCACACCGAACATTCGACCGCTGCAAACGAGCTGAAGGAGAACGACGTGTTCACCGCCCAGGACTGGCCGACGGCCACTACTGACGTGACATGCCGAACCGTGGCGCAGACCCCTCGCGTCCGTGAGGTCACCAAGACTCTGCCCTGTAGGGGCGGAAACCCCGATCTGTGGTTCGCCGAGAGCCCCACCGATCTCGAGCAGGCCAAGGAACTGTGCGCGGCCTGCCCGATCCGCAAGGGCTGCCTGACCGCGGCCATCGATCGTGCCGAGCCGTGGGGCGTGTGGGGCGGTGAGATCTTCGACCAGGGTGTCGTGATCGCCCGCAAGCGCCCTCGCGGTCGCCCGCGCAAGGTCGCGATCATGGCATGAACCCGGGAAAAGGGTTGTACCGCAAGCGAACCGCTCACCTCGTCATGGTGAGCGGTTCGTTTTGCATTGTGCGGAAGTGCGTTCGACGGTGCGACCGTCGGCGAGGACCGGTGTGGTGGTGCGGACGCCGCTTATGAGGCTTGTTCGGCGCGGAAGCCGGGCACCCAGGTGCGAACCAGGTTCATGAAGCCGAGTTCGGCGTCGAGTTGGGCCAGGATGCCGACCGAACCACCGAGTACCCGGAAGACGGTGAGGTACTCGGCCGGAAGTTGCAGGGCACGAGCGGTTTTCATCTCGGGGCTGGAGAACTCGGAGGCCTTGCCCGCTACCTGTTGCATCCAGGTGCGGGTGAAGTGGAACGTGTCGGTGCGAATCGGGTCGCTGAACGGGCGCAGGTACGCCTCGATCTCCTCGTGGGTCACCACACGTCCCGGAATGACCCAGCCGTGCTCGTAGAGCAGCTCGGTGAGCGCCGCGTGCTCGTCGGCGACAGCGAGGGCCAGCATTCGGCCAAGGATCTCCGGGAAGCCGCCCGGCATCGGCGCGCAGGCGCCGAAGTCGAGCACGGCCAGGGTGCCGTCGGCCCGCACGAGGAAATTGCCGGGGTGCGGGTCGCCGTGCAGCAGACCGACCAGCTCGGGCGAGCTGAAGTGGAAGGTCCCCATCAGCTCCGCGATCCGATTGCGTTGCGCGAGGGTGCCCTCGGGATCCTCGGCGCCCGCCTTGATCAGCGCCGATACCGGGGTGCCGTCGAGCCATTCGGTGACGATCACCTTCGGGGCGCCTGCCACCACCTTCGGGACCGCGATGGTGGGATGCCCCTCGAACGCGGCCGCGAACCGGCGCTGATTGGCGGCCTCGATCCGGTAGTCGAGTTCTTCCTCGGTGCGTTCGGTGATCTCGGCGAGCAGCGGCTTCACATCGGCACCGGGGATCACCGACGAGAGCAGTCCGGTCATCCGGGACAGCGTTTTCAGATCGGCGCGCAGCGCGTCGTCAGCCCCGGGGTACTGCACCTTCACCGCCACCGCGCGCCCGTCGGACCACACCGCACGGTGCACCTGGCCGATGCTGGCCGAGGCGGCCGGGGCGTCGTCGAAGGACTTGAACCGTTCCCGCCACTTGGTGCCCAGCTGCTGGTCGAGCACGCGGTGCACCGTCTCCGCCGGCATCGGCGGTGCCGCGGCCTGCAGTTTGGTCAGCGCTTCGCGATAGTGCTCGCCGAACTCCTCCGGGACAGCGGCCTCCATCACGCTCAGCGCCTGCCCGAACTTCATCGCGCCGCCCTTGAGCTCACCGAGCACGGTGAACAGCTGCTCGGCGGCTTTCTGGTTCAGGTTCGCGTTGATCTGCTTCTTGTCACCGCCGACGAGCTTCTTGCCGAACCCGACAGCGGCTCGTCCGGCGATGCCGAGGGGAATCTTGGCCAACTTGGCATTGCGGCTGGAACTGCGGCGCACGATCTCGGACACGGTACCCATCATGGCTGAACCTTCGGGGTGTGTGCCATAAGAATGCTCACACCGGCCGATGCGATGCCCGTCACCTGGTAGCTCCCGGTGTACGTGCCGTCATCGTCCGGCACCCGCATTCCTGATGCGGTAGCCACGGTCGGCGCTGGATCTCGTGGGTGTCGAGGTCCAATTCCACGGTGGCGTCGAGTGTGCGCGGTTCCCGCCGCGGTGAACAGGCGACGATCGCCTCGAGTTCGCGCAGTGCCAGCGCCGTCGTCGCCGCGATACCCGCGGGGGAGGCGTGTCCGGTGCGGCCGAGCAGCTGGGCGGCCAGATGCGGCCAGTCGGTATCGAATCCGGCCCGGGTCAGGTCGGCACAGCGCAGGCAGCTGGTCTCGCCGGGCAACACGAGCGGGCCGACCACGCCGACCCCGTCGCGGACTCGCACCTGCAGGTGCGGCACCCGGCGCAACACCAGATCCACCGACAATCCAGGGTCGATCATCAACGCGTCGGTGAGCACCACCAGATCGCCCGCGGCGCCGACCGGAGTGTCGGGCCGGTACTCGCGCGAGCGGGTCGGCCGAAAGCCCATGCGCCGCAATCCGATCGCCACGGCATCCGAGAGCGGACCGAGGCCGTGCACGGTGATGCCGCGGATCTTGCCCAGTGCGGGTTCAGGTTCGAGCAGCAGGCCCGCCCGCTCGATCGCGGCGAGCATGCCCATCGTGCGGTCGGGGCTGATCCCGAATTCGCCTGCCCGCCAGATGATCTGGGGCCGCGATTGCAGTCCGTCGAGCAGGCGCAGGAAGGCGAGCACGGTACCGGTGTCGTGGTCGGTGGTTTCCAGGAGCAGTGCGCGTTCGGGGTCCCAGCCGAGTTGGACCGTGCCGGACGGGCGAACCAGAGTGGTCACTCGCGGGTGGAGCATCGGGCCGCGCAGTGGAGAGGTGGTCGTCATGCCAGAAGTATCGGTACCCGGCGGGCGCGCAACGTGCGCCGAAAGTGCGGTTATCCACAGGCTTTCGGCGTGTCGGCCTGCGGATCTCGAATTGTGAACAGCCGCTGTACGGCGGGTCGTCGCAGCATTTTCCCGACGAACGTTAGCCGCGGAACCGTGTTGCGCCACCGAGATCCGAACTTTTCTGACAGACCTCGGTGGCGGTGCGGATCAGGGCTTGCCGGTGCCGGAATCCGGGTCGGTATCACCCTCGTCACGCGGGGTTTCGCCGGAATCGGTCTCATCGGCCTTGGCTTTGCCGAGATCGGCCGCGTCGCGTTCGCGCGCCTCGGTCTCGGCCAGCTGGGCCAGCGGGTCGTCGAAAGCGCCTGTGCTGCCACCGATAATGGAGTCGATGAAACCGGCTGGTGAGTCGAGATCGGTGGAATCGGGCAGCAGATCGGGGTGTTCCCACACCTTGTCGCGCCGCTCCATCTCCACATCGGTGGTCAGCCGCCGCCACAGCGCCGAGGCCTCACGCACCTTGCGCGGCCGCAGCTCCAGTCCGACGAGCGTGGCGAACGTCTGTTCGGCCGGCCCACCCGTCGCCCGGCGGCGACGCAGCGTCTCCGACAGCGCGCCCGCGCCCGGCAGGCGCTCGCCCACCGCATCGGTGACCACGACATCGACCCAGCCCTCGATCAGCGCCAGCAGGGTCTCCAGGCGCTCGAGCGCCTGCTTCTGCTCGGGCGTGGTCTGCGGCTCGAACGTGCCCTGGGAGAGCAGTTCCTCCAGCTTGGACGGGTCGCTCAGCGACATCGGGTCGATGCCCTGCGCGGCTTCCTCGATCGCGGAGAAGTCCATCTTGATGCCGCGCGCGTAGTCCTCGACGGCGCCCAGCACCTGCTGACGCAGCCACGGCACATGCGCGAAAAGCCGCTGGTGGGCGGCCTCACGGGCCGCCAGGAACACCATGATCTCGCTCTCGGGCTGTTCGAGCCCCTCGCTGAACGCCGAGATCGCGGTCGGCAGCAGCGCCGCGGTACCGGCCGGGCCGAGCGGCAGACCGATATCGGTGGAGGTCAGCACCTCCTTGGCCAGCTGGCCCAGCGCCTGACCGAGCTGGGAACCGAACGCCAGCCCGCCCATCTGGCCGAGCATGCCCACCATCGGCCCGGCGAACTGCTTGGCCTCCTCGGGCAACTGCGCCGTCCACATGCCCGAGATCTGCTCGGCCACCGGATCGCACAGACGCTTCCAGGTGGGCAGGGTCTCTTCGATCCAGTCGTTCGGGGTCCACGCGACGGTCTTGGTGGCGCCCGCGGGCAGCACGGTGGCGCCGTCGAGCCACAGCTCGGCCAGGTGCGCCGCGTCGGTCACCGCCTTGGTGGTGCCCGCGGTGATGGGGGCGATGGTGGAGCCGAGTTGCTGGCGGGCCAGGCGCTTGGCGACGTCGTAGTTGACCGGGCCGGATTGCGTGCCGCCGGGACCCATGCCCTGGCCCATGCCACTGATCATCTGCCCGAGCTGGCTCAACATCTGGCCCAGCTGGGACGGATCGAACCCGCCCGCGCCACCCGCTCCGAACCCGAACGGATCGTTTCCGCCAGGTCCGTTGCCCTCGGCGCGACGCTTGCCGGAATCGTCGTCGTCGCCGGTCGAGAAGCCGAAGGGGAGATCGCTCATACCTCTTACGTTACGCGGGACCCCGGGGCCCACGGTGTTCGCGCATCGCGAAATCGCGGCGACATCGGCCGCGCCGCAAAAGCGTGCCACTACCGTCGGTCACGGTCGCTGATCACTACTGTGGTCCGAGTGAATCGTCGGATCCTCACCCTGATCGTCGCCCTCATCCCTGTACTCGTGCTCGGCGTGGCCGGCAGCGTGGTCACCGTGCCGTTCGTCGCGCTCGGCCCCGGCCCCACCTTCGACACCCTCGGCCAGGTCGATGGCAAGGAGGTGGTCGATGTCACCGGGGCGCCACTGGATCCCACGAGCGGGCACCTCAATATGACGACCGTGTCGGTGCGCGACGGGCTGAACCTGTTCGAGGCGTTCGGGTTCTGGGTCAGCGGTGAGCACGGCCTGGTACCACGCGCCGAGGTATACCCGCCCGGTGTGTCACGCGAGGAGGTCGACAAGTCCAATCAGCAGGACTTCAAGGACTCCGAGAGCGATGCCGAGGTCGCCGCGCTGCACTACCTGAAGATGCCGACCGTCGTGCTGGTGCGCGGACTCGGTGAACAGGGCCCGGCCAAGGGTGTGCTCGAAGTCGGCGACGAGCTGATCAGCATCGACGGCACCGCGATCACCACGCCCAAGGATGTGATCGACATCGTCGGTACCAAGGGCCCCGGCGCGACCATCAGCGTGGTCTACCGGCGCGGCGACGCCGAGCGGACCAGCCAGATCACCCTGGCACCCCGTCCCGACGACGCGGCAAAGGGCTACCTCGGCATCACCCCCGGCGAAGGTGGACGTCCGCCGCTGCAAGTCGAGTTCAACCTCGCCGATATCGGCGGACCGTCGGCCGGGCTGATGTTCAGCCTGTCCCTGATCGACAAGCTCTCGCCGGGCGAACTCAACGGCGGCAAGTTCGTCGCGGGCACCGGCACCATCGACCAGGACGGCAAGGTCGGCCCGATCGGTGGCATCCAGTACAAGATGATCGCCGCGCGCGAGGCAGGCGCGGAAACGTTCCTCGTCCCCGCCGACAACTGCAACGAGGCCGGTCAGCGGGCCCCCGAGGGCCTGCGATTGGTGAAGGTCGACACCCTCGACAGCGCGATCACCTCGCTGGCCGACATCAACGCGGGCCGTGAGCCGATCAGCTGTGGGTAGCTCACTCCAAGGTGTGGTGGAGGGCCTCGACCAGGCCCGGTGCCAGGTTGGGGTAGGTGCGCAGGTCGAGATCGCCGAAGCCGTCGTCGTCCTCGGGGCGGATCTGCAGCAGGCACAGGGTGGCGCCCTGGCGCAATACGCCCGCGATGAGGCGGGCGTCGCGGCGGCCCGGATGCGCGTGCGCGGCGGCGCGCCCGGCCGCGTCCGCGGCTTCGTCGTCGGCGAGTAGCGGAACCAGCGCCTCGTCGAGATCGCTCTCGGCGTCGGGCGGCAGCACCACGATCTCCTGCACCAGCACACAGCCCTCGACCGCGGGCGGCCAGGTGGTGGTGGCCAGGAACTCGTCCAACGCCATCGACCCGCCGGTGATGTCGTCGGGGAAGGCGTCCTGGGCAACGGGGGTCAGCTCGCTGCCGTCGTCGAGCTGGTCCTGCAGGTCCGGTTCGGCCGCGGCCAGGTCGGCGGTCGGCACCAACGCGAACATCTGCGGCGGGTTTCCCCAGCCCTCGGCGTCGGCGAACTCGACGACCTCGCGCACACAGCGGGCGAGGAGAACTTCGGCGTGCTCGTCTTCGGTCACCCGCACATCCAATCATTTTCGGCCCAGACGCTTGCACGGTGTCCGATTTCCGTAGAGTGGGCGCCAACGGTCCGGCAACGGATCGCCCGCAACATTCGGACTGCGGTGACTGCGCCGATCACGGTGTGGAGCCGCCGGAGCATGGAGAGTGGCACCGTGGGCATGCGGCCCCCCACCGGCTTACCTTCGCTGTCCCGACGCAGCCGTGTGCTGCTGGTGACAGCAGTCGTCCTCGCGGCGCTGCTGCTGCTCGGGCCCCGCTTCACCGATGCCTATACCAATTGGTTGTGGTTCGGTGAGGTCGGTTATCGCAGTGTGTATCTGGGCGTGTTGCGCACACGCCTGATCCTGTTCGTTGTCGTCGCGTTGCTCGTGGGCCTCGTGGTCTGGGCGGCGCTGCTGCTGGCCTATCGGTCGCGTCCGGTGTTCGTGCCGGTCGCCGGGCCCAACGATCCGATCGCGCGCTACCGCACGACCGTGATGAGCAAGCTGCGGCTGTTCGGCGTCGGTATCCCGGTGCTGCTCGGCGTGCTGTCGGGGCTGGTCGCGCAGTCGAATTGGGCGACGGTGCAGCTGTTCCTGCACGGTGGCGAGTTCGGTCAGCAGGACCCGCAGTTCCACCTCGACATCGGTTTCTACACCTTCGATCTGCCGTTCTACCGGATGGTGCTGAACTGGCTGTTCGTCGCCGTGGTGATCGCGTTCTTCGCGAACCTGGTGACCCACTACGTGTTCGGCGGTCTGCGGCTGGCCGGGCGTGAAGGCACCCTCACCAGGGCCGCGCGCGTGCAGCTCGCGGTGATCGCGGGAATCTTCGTCCTGCTCAAGGCGGTGGCGTACTGGTTCGACCGGTACGACCTGTTGTCGAGCACCCGCAAGGAGCCGACGTTCGGCGGTCCGTCGTTCACCGATATCAACGCGGTGCTGCCCGCCAAACTGATCCTGCTCTCGATCGCGGTGATCTGCGCGATGGCGTTCTTCGCCGGAATCGTCTTGCGCGATCTGCGGGTTCCCGCCATGGCGGCGGCGCTGTTGGTGCTGTCGTCGATCCTGGTCGGTGCGGTGTGGCCGATGGTGGTCGAGCAGTTCTCGGTGCGCCCTAACGCGGCCGAGAAGGAGAGCCCCTACATCGAGCGCAACATCTTGGCGACTCGCGAGGCGTACGGGATCACCGACGACAAGGTCGAGTATCAGGACTACCGAGGTAGTTCCACGAAGAGCCCGCTCGAGGTCCCCGCCGACGCGGCGACCATCGGCAACGCGCGCCTGCTCGACCCGAATATCCTCTCGCCCACCTTCACTCAGCTGCAGCAGCGCAAGAACTTCTACGGCTTCCCCGAGTCGCTGGACATCGACCGCTACAACATCAACGGCGATCTTCAGGACTACATCGTCGCCGCCCGCGAGCTGCATCCCCAGGCCCTGTCGGGCAACCAGAAAGACTGGATCAACCAGCACACCGTCTACACCCACGGCAACGGGTTCGTCGCCGCGCCCGCCAACCGCGTGAACAAGCCGCAGTCCGAGGCGCAGAGCGCCGCGGGCGGCAGCGATTCGGGTTATCCGCTGTTCATGGTCAGTGACCTGTTCACCAAGGTCGAGGATCAGCAGATCAAGGTCGACCAGCCGCGCATCTACTACGGCGAGCTGATTTCCCAGACCGATCCCGACTACGCGATCGTCGGTTCCGCCGAGGGGGAGGCTCCGCGCGAATACGACTCCGACGAGGCGCAGTTCACCTACGACGGCAGCGGCGGCGTGCCGATCGGGAACTGGTTCAACCGGCTCGCTTTCGCGGCCAAGTACGCCGAGCGCAATATCTTGTTCTCCTCCGCCATCAGCGAGGACTCCAAGATCCTGTTCAACCGCGGTCCGCGTGATCGGGTGCAGAAGGTCGCACCGTGGCTGACCACCGACGGCAACGCCTACCCGGCGGTGATCGATGGCCGCGTCAAGTGGATCGTCGATGCCTACACCACGCTGGACAAGTACCCCTACGCCCAGCCGACCTCGCTCGACGGCGCGGTCGAGGACAGCATCGACAAGAAGACCGGGCGCGTGATCCCGCGCAAGGAGGTCAGCTACATCCGTAACTCGGTGAAGGCCACCGTCGACGCCTACGACGGCACCGTCACCCTGTACGAGACCGACACCGTCGACCCGGTCCTCAAGGCCTGGCGCGGGGTGTTCCCGGACGCGGTGAAGCCGCAGAGCGAGATCTCCCCCGAGCTGCGCGCGCACTTCCGCTACCCGGAGGACCTGTTCAAGGTCCAGCGCGACATGTTGACGAAATACCACGTGGACAACCCGCGCGAGTTCTTCACCAACAACGCGTTCTGGTCGGTGCCCAGTGACCCGACGATCGAGGGCGGCACCTTCAACCAGCCGCCGTACTACGTGCTGCTGGGCGATCCGAAGACCACCAAGCCGGTCTTCAACCTGACCTCGGCGATGGTCGGCTACAACCGGCAGTTCCTGTCTGCCTATATCTCGGTGCGCTCCGATCCCGAGAACTACGGCAAGTTCACCGTGCTGCAGCTGCCGACCGACTCCCAGACCCAGGGTCCGCAGCAGACACAGAACTCGATGACCACCGCCGACGCGGTGTCCCGAGAGAAAACCCTGCTGTCGAACTCGAACAAGATCCGCTACGGCAACCTGCTCACGCTGCCGGTGGCCGACGGCGGCATCCTCTACGTCGAACCGTTCTACAACGAACGCAACACCGGTTCGTCGACCTTCCCGCAGCTGCTTCGCGTGCTGGTGAGCTATCGCGACGCGGCGGGCAGCGTGAAGGTGGGGTACGACTCGACATTGGCCGGTGCGCTGAATCAGGTGATACCGGGTGCGGGTTCGCTGGCGACACCGTTCGGTGGCGATCCGGCGGTGAAGCCGAAGCCGGGAGCGACCCCACCGGTGGACCCGGGTACCGTCACGCCGCCTGCCGGCGGGACGACACCGCAGCCGGGGACCACACCGCCCGCGAGTTCGCCGACCCAAGAGGCCGCGGCCGCCGAGGTCAGCCGCAAGATCGAGGCGGTGCGCACGGCGATGCGGTCGGGCAACTTCACCGATTACGGTAAGGCGCTGGACGAACTGGACGTCGCGATGAAGGCGTACCAGGACGCCGCAGGCCGGTAACCACCGGCACGCAAGAAAGGCCCCGTCGGGATGACGGGGCCTTTCTTGTGCAGGGGGAACGGTGGATCAGCCGCCGATCGAGGCGATCAGCGGAGCGTTGGCGTTCAGCAGGTCCTGGTACTGACCCGAGACACCGTACTGGTCGGCCAGGGCCTGGCCCGCGGCCTTGGCCTGTTCGACGGCAGCCTGGACATCGGTCTTCGCCTCGGCGGGCAGCTCGACCGGCAGTTCGACGGCGGGCTCCTCGACCACCTCGGGCTCGGACGCGCCCGACTGCAGGAACTGCCCGCAGTGCGGCCACGCGCCGACGCCCTGGCTGGCGAGCACGTTCTCCGCGACGCGGATCTGCTCTGCCTTGCTGGCGTTGTGCGCCGAACCCTGGCCGCCGTTGGCCGCCCAGGTGCTCTGCGAGAACTGCAGCCCGCCGTAGTAGCCGTTGCCGGTGTTGATGCCCCAGTTGCCACCGCTCTCGCACTGAGCGACGCCGTCCCAGTTGTAGGCGGCGGCGGAGGCGGTGCCGGTGGCGAGGCTGAACGGAACGGCAACCAGGGCGCCGGTGATGGCGGCGACGCCAAGGGCGCGGGTGCTGAATTTCCGGGTCTCAGTCATGGGGGAGACGCTAACCAATGAATCGATGCCGATCACATCTTGATAACGGGCAGATTCTATGAATGGAATAGACGTCTTATCAATGTTTACGCTGCATAGCCAGTGGGAATCCCTAGATTCTGGTCGGTCTGTTATTGGTCCGTTATGTGTTCGGGATCACGGGGTGATCGTGACGCCGCTCACTGAAACTCGCCGCCGACGCACGCGGTTGCCGGAATGTGTGATGGCTGCCACATTCAATGACCGCGAGGTGCGGTGTTGCGCGGCGAGGATTCGTCGAATCGGTCGAAAAACTGGTTCTGACCTCGCGATTTGGCGCCTGCGCGCACCTGTGTGTAATGTTGTGTTCACACCGACGCGGGGTGGAGCAGCTCGGTAGCTCGCTGGGCTCATAACCCAGAGGTCGCAGGTTCAAATCCTGTCCCCGCTACAAAGAAAAGGCCCGGAACCACAGGTTCCGGGCCTTTTCCGTTGTCTGCTCAGGAACGGCGCAGGACCACCTGGAAGCCCTCGGTGGTGTTGAGCGTGAACTCGGCCGTGTTCGATGTGGACATGATGTTGGCCGCGCGGTCGGCACCGGTGATGTGTTCGACGATCGGGCGCAGGGCGGGAGACAGGGCGTTCCAGTCGTCTTCGGGGGATTCCAGCAGGCCGTGGTAGGTGCGTGGCGTGTCGGAGAGCCCTTCCGGCTGCCAGCCGAAGCGGGGCGTGCTCGCGAGGAACATGTTCAGGTCCGTGCAGGAACCGTCGGCCGCGCACACGCGCAGCGACATGATGTCGTCGGCGTAGTCGTAATCCCGCATGCTCATCGTCCAGCCCGCCGGGTCGCGGTAGTCGTAGTGCACGCCGGTCGGGCCGACCATGGTCAGCGTCGAGGTATCGCCGTCGCGATTGTCCAGCACTTCGGCGGTGAGAGGGCGGTCGTTGGGGGTGAAGGACCAGTCGCCGGTGTCGACGGGCTTGTGCCAGAAGCCGGTCCGGCCGTCCTGGCTGCCCTCCACGCGCAGTTCGCGCTGCTCCGAGTGCCCGCCGGTGGTGTGCACGCTGATGGTGGAGGTGATCTCGCCGGGAATCTTGGGCTGTCGCACCCACGACGGCGGTGGCAGGTGAATGCCGGTGTACTGCGGGAAGAACGGGCGCAGGAATTCGAACTGGGCGACCCAGGCGTCGAAATTGGTCGGCGCCGACGCGATGTCGGGTTTGTCGCCATAGGTGTAGGAGAAGAACAGGGTGTCGGCGCCGGAGATGTCGAAATCCCAGAGCCTGGTGTACATGTCGCCGTACTCGTTGATCAGGAAGGTCGTCGACCCGGACGCACTGAGGTTGACCGCCTGGAATCGGCCGTCGAGCGGGCCGGGCAATTCGTAGCTGTAGTCGTCGGCGAATTCCGGATCGCTGATCTTCAACGGATCACTGCCGGGCAGCCACGGATCGAGGATGACGATGCGATTGCCGTCCGGCGAGAGCACGAATACCGTGGTGACCCCCGCCCCGCCGACCGGCTGCTGCTTGCCTGCCGAATCGGTCCAGAAACCCTGCTGCCGGAACGGGATCAGCTCCACGTACTCCGGGTCGAGCCAGGAGAAACTCCACGCCCTCGACGCGGGCCGGACCTGGGAACCGGTCGGATCGAGCCAGATCGGTGACCCGAAACGTGCTGTCCACCACCACAGTTCCGGTGTCTGGTCGGCGAGGTCGAGGGTGTACACCCGTCCGCCGGGCACCAGTGCGACCAGCCTGCTCCGGTCCACCGAGATCGCCGAGATCCGGCCGCGCAGGCAGTTCGGCAGCGGCGCCGTCCGCCAGCCCGATTCCCCGGCGAAGGCCTTCACATACAGGTTCCCGTCGACCAGCGCGAACTGCCATGCCTCGTTGAAACCGCTGTTCGGCGTGCGCAATTCGATCCGGACGGGCAGCCGCTCGACGATACCGGCAGGTGCGAACGGCATCGTCAGCAAACCGATCCCGACATTGGGAAAGTGCATCGGCAGCGGCCAGGCGCCCGCGCGGCCGGGCAGCGTGAGCGCGGCGCAACTGAGTCCGTCGGGCAGGACACCGAACGGCCACCACTCGTCTGCCACCGCGGGGCTGCTCGTGGCAACCGCCGCCGCGGCCAGCGTTGCCGCTACCACTCCCGACCAGCCTCGACGCATCAGCGATCACACCTTCCATTCGCCGGGCCGGACGCCCGGAATACCAGGGCAACGCGAAAACGATCGGGACGGTGGCGCCCCGGGCGGAACACGAACAGGCGCGGCGGGTCGCTGCGAGAGGTGCGCGACCGGCGCGGAACGGTCGAAAGATATCAGCACTGCCCGATCACTCGGTCACCGAACACGACGAAGCCTCCCGGGGCACGGGAGGCTTCGCGGTGTGAGTCGGATCAGGCGTCGAGGTCGCTGGCGACCAGTTCGGCGATCTTGTCGAGGGTCGGCTGGTCGTCGCTGGTGATCACCACTTCGGCGCCCTGGCCCGCGCCGAGAGTCATGATCATCAGCGCGGAGCCCGCGTCTACGGGGTCACCGCCGGTGACCGCGATGGTGACGGGAACGCCTGCCGCGCCGACGGCTTCGGCGATCAGGGCAGCGGGGCGAGCGTGCAGGCCGACCGAGGAGCCGACGGTGACGGTGGTGCTTGCCATGGGATATCTCCTTGTGTGCGAACGGATTACGCGGTGGTGAGAACAGGGGCGATAGGCTGTTTTCGGGTCATTACGCCCAGGATGACACCCGCGCGATGGCGGAGGTGCCGGACAGGCCGTTGAGCCAGTCGGTGAGTCCGTTGCGGACGCGGTACTCGACGAACTCGCCGTCGCCGCGCCCGCGGAGGTCACCGCACACACGATCACCTCCGCCGTGGAGCACGCGGGAGGGTCGGGGTGCGGGTTTGGCCCGCGACCCCGCGGAGATCGCCCGCGCGCATCGGCTCGCCGATCTGGCGGCGCTCACCGTGCGGCGGCGGTGAGGGTCAGTCGAAGCCGAGGTCGCTGGTGAGCGGATCGCGCAGGGCGCCCTCGGCGGCCCGCAGTCGATCGGTGACCGAGGTCAGCAGATCCATCGAATCCTGGGAGAGCCCGAGCGCGAGGCGGGTCAGATGGCGGATGGCATCGCAATGGAAGCGGTCGGCGAGTAGGGCGTCCGGATCGGCGGGCGCAGCCGAGTGTTCGACGACGGTCACGACAGGGGCACTCACAATCTCGTATTTTCGAGTATGACGCACCTTACATCCCCCCTGGGCTCCGTGAACCCCGGTCGGCGTGCGAAAGTGCAGCAATGAGTCAGTTCGCCGACTATCAGAACGAGATCTACCTGGCCGCGCTCGGTGGGATCCAGCCCGAATTTCCCATGGATTACGCGACGCTCGAACGCAAAGCCAGTGCGGCGCTGCCGGATTCGTTGCTGAACTACATCGCCGGTGGGGCGGGCGACGAGCTCACGCAGCGGCGCAACGCCGAAGCCTTCGCGGACTGGGGTCTGGTGCCCCGGATGCTGGTGGGCGCCACCGAGCGCGATCTCACCGTCACCGCGTTCGGCCATACCTTCGCCAGCCCGCTGTTCCTCGCGCCGGTGGGAGTGATCGGTCTGGTCGGGGAGAAGGGCCACGGCGACATCGCGGTCGCGGAGGCGTCGGCGCACACCGGTGTGCCCGCGATGTACTCGACGCTGATGGAGGATCCGCTCGAGGACGTGCGCCCGCACGCAGGCGACACGCCGTCGTTCTTCCAGCTCTACACGCCGAAGAACCGCGAGCTCGCCGAGAGCCTGGTGCACCGCGCCGAAGCCGCCGGCTACGCGGGCATCACCGTCACCCTCGACACCTGGGTGCCCGGCTGGCGGCCGCGCGACCTGGCCAGCGGCAACTTCCCGCAGCTGCGTGGGCATGTGCTGAAGAACTACACCAGCGACCCGGTCTTCCAGAAGATGGTCGGCTCCGACGACCCCAAACTGATTGTCCTGCACTGGATCGCGACCTTCGGTAACTCGCTGACCTGGGATGACCTCGGCTGGTTGCGTTCGATCACCGATCTGCCGCTGATCCTCAAGGGCATCTCCCATCCCGAGGACGCCCGCAAAGCGATCGACTTCGGCGCCGACGGCATCTACTGCTCCAATCACGGTGGGCGCCAGGCCAACGGTGGGCTGAGCGCGCTGGAGACATTGCCCGCGGTCGTGGCCGCCTGTGACAACCGGGTGCCGGTGCTGTTCGATTCCGGAGTGCGCTCGGGTGCCGATGTGGTGAAGGCGCTCGGACTCGGCGCGACGATGGTCGGGCTCGGCAGGCCGTATGTGTACGCGCTCGCACTGGGCGGGGTGCGCGGTCTGGTGCATCTGCTGCGCAGCTATGCCGCTGAGGCCGACCTGTTGATGGCGGTCAACGGCTATCGCGACGTGGCCGCGGTGCGCGAGAACATTCGGCCGACCACGCGCGGTAACGCCGCTCACGGCTGATGGTGTCGCGGCCCGGAATTCCCGTGCAGGAGGGTTTTTCGGGCCGTGTGGGCGGCTCGGGGGAGAACTTGTCGGTGCCGTGCGGCATCATCGGTGCACAGACCACGCTGTAGCACCAACCCCCGGAGTCCACGATGTCCTCGCCGAGCACCAAGTCCGCATCCCGCCGATCAGCACCGCCGGTACTGTCCGACGCCGAGCTCGCGCGTATCGCAGGCGAGCTCGCCGAGGGTAAACCGCCGATGGTGTGGTTCACCGCCGCCGCTGTCGGTGTCGCCGAGGGGAAGTCGGGCAAGGTAGTCGCGCTCGACGACCCGTCCGCGGGCGACTTCCTGCAGGTGCGGCCCACCGGTTCCAAAGATGTGCTCTCGTTCGGCCCGAGCGAGGTGACGCTGACCAAGCCGGCCCGCGGGACTACGGTAGCGCCGGGCGGATCCGCACGGACTCGCCCGGAAAGTGTCCCCGCGCCGAGCAACCGAAAGGACAACACTGTGACCCAGCCGTCGACCCTGCCGAGCACTCCCACGCCCGCGCCGAGGTCGCTCGCCCCGGTATCCGATGAGGCCCCCAAGCCCGCCCCGGCCACGCCGCGGCCCGCGAAAGCTCCTGCGGTGCGCAAGGTGAAGGCTCCCGAGGTCACTGTCACGCTCACCGGTACGGCCGACGGGGAGTGGACCGTCGATGTGGTCAACGGTAAGAAGCGCAGCGTGAAGGGGATGGCTGTCAGCAGTGCGGCCGTTGCCCAGGCGGCGAAGATTCTGCATCCCGAGGTGGAGGAAGTGGTGGCCGGGATTCTGGAGGCTGCTCGGGGAGCTCAGCAGGCGAAGGTCGCGCAGTTACAGGCTGAGCTGGAGGCGGCTCGGAAGTTGTTGGAGGAGTTGGGGGACTGAGGGGTGCAATGACCGGGTGACCCAGGTGCTGCGGTTCGCCTCGGGGGTTGGGATTACAGGGGTTCGGTAGTCCCAGGAGGTTTGACGCTGTGTTTATTGGCGCGCTGGCGCGCGCGTGTCCGCGGCCCTGAGGGGCCGCCGGTTAGCGCTCGAGACTAGAG
>NZ_JBHZBG010000037.1:0-62988 GCF_042754695.1 Nocardia sp. NPDC059195
CACACTATTGAGTTCTCAAAGAACACACGCACACACTTCTACCCACAACATCTAGTAGGGGTTTCGGTGAGGCAAGGGTTCAAACTTAGCTCAGAGAACCAGCCGGAAGCAAATCCGATCCGAGTTCCTCTGAACACATGATCAGTCAGGCGCTCAACGTCCTACCTCGTGTCTCAACCGCTGGGCGGCTGAGTCGGTGTCCGTGTCGCTCTGACTCGAATAAAGTTACGTGCCGACCAACACGAAGTCAAATCGCCTGGACAATCCGGCGTTTCCCCAGGAAAAGACGAACAACGCCGCTCCGATGACCGGGGCGGCGTTGTCGGATGGATCAGGACAGCTCAGGCGTTCGGTCGCCAGGTGGCCACTGCCCAGATCACCACGATGTCGACGGCGATGATCAGGATCGACCACCACGGGTAGTAGGGCAGCCACAGGAAATTGGCGATGATCGACAGTGCCGCGATCACCATCGCTGATACCCGGCCCCAAGTCTGGCCGGCCAGCAGGCCGATCGCGATGATCACCGCGAGCGCGCCGAGCACGATGTGCCACCAGCCCCAGCTGGTGAGGTCGAACTGGTAGGTGTACTCCGGTCCGACGACGATGAGATCGTCGTTGGCGACCGCGGAGATTCCCTGGAAGATCTGCAGGACACCGACCACCGCCAGCAGGATGCCAGCGCCGATGGAGGTTCCTGCCGCGATCCCGTCGCGCAGGTGGTGCTGATTCGTGTCTGTCATCGCTGGGCCTTTCCCGTCAGGTCAACGCCACGTGCCACCACGGCACACGACAACGGTAGGAACCCGACGAGCCGCGCGCCTCACCCGTTGCGGGTGAACTCCCCTACCCGCCGCGACACCGGTCGCAGGGTTTTGCCGAGGTCGGTACGCAGGGTGATCAGCGCGTCGAGCAGGTAGTTCTGCCTGACCTGCCACGGATGACGGTCGCCCTGACGGGGAAACGCGGCGATCGAGCGCAGGACATAGCCGGCGTTCAGGTCGAGCAAGGGGCGTTCGGCGAGCGCACCCTGGGGTTCGGGGACGACCGCGGCACTGCCGGTGCGGTCGAGGTGGGTGAGGACTTTGCAGACCAGACGGGAGGTGAGGTCGGCGCGCAGTGTCCATGACGCGTTGGTGTAGCCGACGCAGATGGCGAAGTTGGGCAGGCCGGTGAGCATGGCGCCCTGCCAGACGAACTGGTCGGCCAAGGGCACGGGGGTGCCGTCGACCGAGGGCGCGATGCCACCGAAGGCCAGCAGGCGCAGGCCCGTGGCGGTGACCACGATGTCGGCGGGCAGCGTCTGCCCCGATACCAGGCGAACCCCAGCGGGGACGAAGGCGTCGATATTGTCGGTGACCACCGAGGCCTTGCCCTTTTTCATCGCCTTGAAGAAGTCCGCGTCGGGGGCGGCGCACAGGCGCTGGTCCCACGGGTCGTAGTCGGGGGTGAAGTGTTCGGCGACGAGCTTGTCGTCTTTGAGGATGCGCGTGGTGAGGTCGGTGAGCAGTTTGCGCGCGGCGGCGGGGCGACGGCGGCAGAACTGGTAGAAACCGATGTTGAACAGGATGTTCTTGGTCCGGATCAGCCGATGGGCGAGACCGGCGGGGAGCAGTTTGCGGATCTTGTCGGCCTGCTTGTCGCGGCCGGGAACTGCGCTGATCCAGGTGGGGCTGCGCTGCAGCATGGTGACGTGCGCGGCGTCGGCGGCGAGGTTGGGCACCAGGGTGACAGCGGTGGCCCCGCTGCCGATCACGACGATCCGCTTGTCGCGGGTGTCGAGGTCGGCGGGCCAGAACTGCGGATGCACCACGGTGCCCGCGAAGTCTTCCTGGCCACCGAACTCGGGGGCGTGCGGCTGCTGATAGTCGTAGTAGCCGGCGCAGGTGTAGAGGAAACCGCAGGTCAGGGTGCTCAGTTCGGGGCCGTCGGGGCCCTCGTGGGCGATGGTGAGTTGCCAGCGGGCCTGCGCCGATGACCAATCCGCGCCGATCACCCGGGAACCGAAGCGGACGCGCCGGTCGATGCCGTTCTCCTGCGCGGTCTCGCGGATGTAATCCAGGATGGCGGCGCCATCGGCGATGGAACGCGCCGCGCGCCACGGCTTGAACGGGTAGCCGAGGGTGAACATGTCCGAATCCGAGCGGATGCCCGGGTAACGGAACAGGTCCCAGGTGCCGCCGAGGTCGGCGCGCGCCTCGAGGATGGCGTAGCTGCGATGCGGGTGCTCGGTCTGCAGCCGGTAAGCGGCCCCGATGCCGGACAACCCGGCGCCGACGATGACTACGTCGAGGTGTTCGGGGGCAACGGCGGTGTCGGTCATGGGCTCCAGTGTGCCTGGCCTACGACCGCGGCAGAAGGCCGCGTGCCTGGTCGATCGCGGGACCGCGGCCACCGCCGAGATTTCGGTATCGTCGGTGCCGTGTCGATCTTTCGGCGTGCGGGATGGTTGCTCGTCGGCGCACTGGTCACCGTGCTGGCTGCCGCGTTCGCTGGATGGCCGGTCTTCGTGCACCCCCAGATCGACCCGTTGCGGCCCGCTGACGTGATCGTGGTGCTCGGCGGCACCGCCTACGAACGGTTCGACCTCGGCATCGAACTCGCCGAGCGCGGCCTTGCCCCCGAGGTGCTGATCTCACAGTCCACCGGAGCCGACGATCCGGTGATGGACAAGTACTGCGGCGGCCGATTCGCCTTCCGTGTCTCGTGTTTCGTGCCCGACCCGTGGACCACCGACGGTGAGGCACGCGAAATCGTCCGGCGCGCAAAGATTTACGGGTGGCGCCACATCATCGTAGTCACGTTCACGCCGCATGTGTCGCGCGCCAGATACATCGTCGAGAAGTGCTATGACGGCGAGATCACCATGGTCGCCAGCCCGTCGGACTCCGGTCTGGAGTTCTGGTCGTGGATGTATGTGCGCCAATCCGCCGGGTACATCAGAGCTTTCGTCAATCAGCATTGCGAGACCGACTGACACACGGTGGTCCGGCTCCTACAGTGAGACCAGCGGTGCCTCCACCGACACTGTCCATCGCCGTCATCTATCCGACGGCGCACACCGCACTTCGGGGGCAGCGCTGGTGAGAGGACCGCCGATGCTTGTCGAGGATCTGCGCACTGCCGGAGACGACGCGCTGCGCACCCAGATCTGCGTCATCGGGTCGGGCCCAGCGGGCCTGACGGTGGCTACCGAACTCGCCGCCGCCGGACTACAGGTACTGGTGCTGGAGAGTGGTGGTCACGAGATCACCGCGGACGAAACAGCATTCGCCGCGATAGAGAGCGTCGGCGCTCCGCGCGCGGAGCAACACCGGATCGCGGGCAACCGGGTGCTCGGCGGGAGCTCACACACCTGGGCCGGACGCTGCGGTGTGCTCGACGACCTCGACTTCGCCAATCGGCCCTGGGTCACCCGGTCCGGCTGGCCGATCGACACGGGTGCGCTGCGGCCCTACGCCGAACGGGCGGCCGCGCATGCCGGGCTCGGGCACGGCACCGGCTTCACCGAGCACGAGTTCTGGCCGCTGTCCGGACGGCAGGCACCCGCTGACGCGCTCGACACCGGCTCGTTGCGCCCCTACTTCTGGCAGATCAGCCGCGACCCGGCCAACCGGTTCGACTGCAAGCGGTGGGGTCCGCACGTGCGTGACATCGTCGCGCCGACCGCGCGGGTGCTGGTGAACGCGACGGTGACCCATATCGACACCGATGCGACCGGCGCGCATGTGAATTCGGTCGAGGTGACAGGTGCGGGTGGGCGCGTGCGCACCGTCGAGGCGCGGATGTTCGTGCTGGCCGCGGGTGGGATCGCCACGCCACGGCTGCTGCTGGCCTCGCGGCGGACCGTCGCCGGTGGGATCGGGAATCGGTACGACCAGGTCGGGCGGTACCTGATGGATCATCGCTGCGGGGTGGTCGCGACGCTGCGCCCCGCCGACGCCGGGGCGGCGCTGGACCGGTTCGGCAAGTACGTGGTCAAGAGCGCGCGGGGTCGGCACACCTTTCTGCACGGGTTGGCGTTGTCGCCCGCGCTGCAACGGCACGAGTCGCTGGTGAACTGTGCGCTGTGGTTGCAGGAGGTCACCGCCGACGACGATCCGTGGGAGTCGGTGAAGCGGGTGCTGCGCGGGCGAGTGCGGTGGCAGGACGTGCGAATCATGATGTCCGACACCGGCCTTCTGCTCGACGGTGCGCGACGCAGGCTGATCGACGGTGTCGGGATTCCGCATCGGCTGGCCGGTGTCGAGGTGCGGGCGATGGTGGAGCAGACCCCGGACGCGGACAGCCGGGTTCGGCTTTCGACGCGGACCGATCCGGTGGGAATGCCACTGCCGCAGGTGGATTGGCGGATCAGCGAGCAGGAGGATCGGACGGTGCGGCGGGCTACGGCGTTGCTCGTCGGCGAATTCGCCCGGCTCGGATTGCCCGCGCCGCAGGTGGTTCCCTCGGCCCTGCCCGACAGCACCGACCCCTTACCGTTCACCGACTGGGCGCATCCCAGTGGCACCACCCGGATGTCGGCCGATCCGCGGCACGGGGTCGTGGACCAGCACTGCCGGGTGCACGGAGTGGACAACCTCTACATCGCGGGTAGTTCGGTGTTTCCGACGAACGGGCACGTCAATCCGACGCTGACCGTGATCGCGCTCGCGGTGCGCTTGGCCGACACGCTGCGCGCCGGGCTGTCGGCCACTCCGAACCCGACGGCGGGTCGATGAGCTGAGCGAATGCAGGCTCGTCGACAACCGAACGATGATGTGCCGGTGCCCGACCGAGCTGAACCTACCGGACACGCTCTCGGCGAACCACTGACCCCTCAGCACCCCCTATCGAGCTGGCCGTGCCCGACTCGCCGTCGGTGAACCGCTGATCCCGCCGTGCCCGATTAAGCTGGGCCGGTGCCGGACCCGTCATCGACCAGCCATCCTCACGAACCCCATACCGAGGGCCTTGCGACGCGGTTGAACTGGCTGCGCGCCGGGGTGCTCGGCGCGAACGACGGCATCGTCTCCACCGCGGGGCTGGTCGTCGGTGTCGCCGCGACCACGAACGATGCCCAGACGATCCTCACTGCGGGTATCGCGGGACTGGTCGCGGGTGCGATCTCGATGGCCGCGGGCGAATACGTGTCGGTGAGCACCCAGCGGGATTCGGAGAAGGCGCTGCTGGCCAAGGAACGCCGCGAACTGGCCGACGAACCCGATTTCGAACTGGCCGAACTGGCCGGGATCTACGAGAAGAAGGGGCTCAGCCCGGCCACCGCCCGCACGGTGGCCGCCGAGCTCACCGCCCACGACGCGTTCACCGCGCACGCCGAGGCCGAACTGGGCATCGACCCGCGCTCGCTCACCAACCCGTGGGCGGCCGCGATCTCCTCGGCGATCTCGTTCACCTGCGGTGCGCTGCTGCCGTTGCTGGCGATCGTGCTGCCGCCCACCGAATGGCGGGTGCCGGTGACCTTCGCCGCGGTGCTGATCGCCCTCGCGATCACCGGCTCGGTGAGCGCGCGCCTCGGCGGTGGCAATCGCGCCCGCGCGGTGCTGCGCGTGGTCGTCGGTGGGGCGCTGGCGATGGCGATCACCTACGGGATCGGTGCGCTCACCGATTCCATGACCGGCTGAACCGCCGCTCATCGATCGATTCGACCTGCCCACAATGGCCTGGTCCGCGGGGGGTCAGTGCGTCGGGCCGAGGTCGAGGCGCCGGGTGACCCGGTCGACAACGTCCGGGGGCATGCCGGGTTCGCGGCGGGCAGCCTGGGCTTCGCGGCGGCCTGCTTCGGTGACGGCGGCGCGCACCGCGCGCATCTGGGAGGCGAAGGTGCGTTCCTTGTCCAGAGCCGCTTTCGCGTCGGCGTCCGCCGCTTCGGGATCGGCCTTGGCGGACAGGCGACGCAGCAGCGCCTTGAGGTCCTCGTAAACGTCTTCGGGGAGATTGTCGCGGGCGGCGATCGCCTTGAGTTCGGTGAGTTCGGCATTCACCACCCGGGTCCAGAGCGCCTGTTCGACGGCGCGTTCCTGCCGGGTGTCGGCGTGCACACCAGTGAGGCGCACCACCAGCGGGAGCGTCGGGCCCTGGACGAGCAGGGTGAACAGTACGACCCCGAACGCGATGAACAGGATTTCCGAGCGGGCCGGGAAGTCGGCGCCGGTGTCGAGGGTGAACGGCACGGCCAGCGCCAGCGCCACCGTCGCGACTCCGCGCATACCGGCCCACCAGGTGACGATCACCTCGCGCCAGGTGAACGGTTCGTCGGTGTAGGGCAGTTTGCTGCTGATCGCCCAGGTGGCCATCAGCCAGACCAGGCGCAATCCCACGACGACCGCGATCACCGCGACGGTGACCCCGGCCAGCCCCGGCCAATTGTGTCCGGTGGTTTCGATCACCACCCGCAGTTCCAGCCCGATCAGGGCGAACGCGAAACCGGTGATGAGCATTTCGGTGATGTCCCAGAACGAGTCGGCGACCAGGCGATAGTCACGGTCGCCGATTTCGGTGACGGCATCGGTGAGGTACAGCGCGCAGACCAGCACGGCGAGCACCGCCGAGCCCTCCCAGTGTTCGGCGATGCCGTAGGCGGCGAAGGGCAGCAGCAGGCTCAGGGCGACTTGGGCGGTGGCGGTGTCGAGGATCGTGGTGAGTTTGCTGCCGAGCCAGCCGAGCACCAGTCCGACGACAACCCCGACCACCGCGGCGATCGCGAAGTCAGCGAGCGCGTGCCACGGGCTGAACAGGCCGGTCATGACCACCTGGATACCGACGGTGTAGATCACGATCGCGGTGACATCGTTGAACAGGCCTTCGCCGCCCAGGGTGACGATCAGTCGGCGTGGCAGGCCGAGGCGGCCCGCCATCGAGGTGGCCGCCACCGGGTCGGGCGGCGCGACAAGGGCGCCGAGCACCACGGCCGCGGCGACGGCGGTGCCAGGACTCCAGGCCTGGAAGACCGCGGCGACCGCGATCGCGGTGGCGATCACCAGGCCGACTGCGCGCAACGCGATGGTCTGCCAGTTCTCCGCGAACTGCCGCCACGAGGTGCGGCGGGCGGCGGCGTAGAGCAGGGGCGGCAGGACCAGGGGCAGGATCAGCTCGGGCGGGATGTGCAGGGTCGGCACGGCCGGAATCAGGGCGAGCAGGCAGCCGAACAGGGTCATCAGGATCGAGGGCGCGAGACCGATGCGCGCTCCGAGCGGTTCGGCGAGCACGGCCGCGAGCAGGATCACCAGAGTCAGTACCAACTGGTCCATAGCTGACCAGTCTCACCGACATCGGTGACGCGCGGGGATCGACCCGCCGCCGGTCAGGGCTGCGTCCGGCGGACACGACTCACCTGCGCCGACTGCGCCGGACCGGCCAGCTCCACTCACCCGTGTCGACCGCGCAAATGGCCGACTCGGCTTACCACCGTCGACTGCACTGGATGTCTGGTCCGAACGTGATTCACCGCGACATCGACGGCGCGGTGTGATCGAGAGTCACAGCTCAGGGTAGGACGGCTACCGCCGGCGGGAGCAGAATCGGCGGGAGGGGGAACGGGAGTTGCAGAACCGGGGGCGGGGGCGGCGGTGGGGGTGGCGCTGGGGCTGGTTCGGGTTCGAAGACAGGTGGTGGTTCGACAGGCGGGGGCGGCGGCTCGTAGGCGGGCGGCTCGTAGACCGGAGGCGGCGGCGGGGGCTCGAAGGCAGGTGGCGGCGGTGCCTCGACAGGCACGGGCTCAGGGGCCGGTTCGGGTCCGGGCGGCGGGGGTGGTGGCGGCGGGGGTGGCGCGGGAACCGGTGCTGGAGGCTGGACATCGGGAGTGGTCACCGTGCATTGCCATTTGCCGTCGTCGTGGACGCGCCAGTGCGCGGTGATGCCACCGGCCGAGCAGTTTCCGCCGATCCGGCGGGCGGGCCACGGTGGCGCGAATTCCTTGGCTTCGGAGGCTTGTTGATCGGCGCCGGCGATCGGGGGTCCGTTGGCATCGGATCCCATCGGGTTCACCGACGGGTTGTCGTCACCCTGGTCGGCGCGCAGCACCAGACCGAGCGCGACCACCAGCGCGAGGATCGCGGCGAGTACCGCCGCGATCGCGATCATTCGAGTACTGCTGCCGGTCCGTGTTTCGGGACCCTCGCTGCTCTCTGCCATCGCACCGCCTCCGCCGCGGACCAGGTCCCCCGTCCAGCACGCTACCGCAAGGTTGCTCGCAGACCACCGATCTCGGCCGAACAACTACTGGCCAGGGCAGATACCTATATACGATGGTTGCCAGATATTTACTTGATCGCGACCCGCACCTTCACAGCGTCGGCGTCGGTGTTGTGCAGTGCCTGGGCGATCAGCGCGTTCAGATCGAGCTGCGGAGCGGTCGCGGTGACCGATTCGGTGAGTGGGCGCAGCCCGGGCAGCAAGGCCGAGAGCTCGGGGCCGAGCTCGTTCAGCTTGGCGGTGAGCTGCTCGAGCAGCGGCACCAGACCGCCGTCGCGCAGGTATATCTGCGGATCGCCGCCGCTGGCCCGGCCCACCGCCTCGACGAACTGATCGAGCACCTTGCTCAGGCGGATGAACTCGGGCGCTGCCGCGGAGGTGGCAGGTCCCGCCCAGCCGATGTCGCCGGATACGTATTCGAAGTTGTTCTGTAGTTGGCCGATCGCCGGGGCGCGGCTCATGAGCGCCGCGGCGAGCAGGTCGCCCGCCCTGGCCAGCTCGGGGACCACATTCTCGGTGCCGACCATCGCCGTGCCGAGCGTGTCGACCAGGGAGCCGACAACCGCGGGATCGAGCTGCTCGACGGTCTTGGTGACCAACCGCGCGACCTCGGGGATCGACATCGGGGTGCGCACGTTCTCCCCGGTCAGGCGCTGCCCGTCGGTGAGATAGGGCCCGTTGGCGTCGCGCGGTACGAACTGCACGTACGGCTCGCCGAGCGCGGACAGATGCTCGATGGTGACGACGCTGCTCATCGGCACCTTGTGGTCGGCGCCGAACCGGAAGCCGACCTGCACGCGGCCGCTCGCCGAGGTGTCGACCCCGGTGACCTCGCCGATCTCGATACCGGTGAGCAGGATCGGCGAACCGACGCTGAGGCCACCGGAATTCGCGATCTCGATCGAGGCCGCGGTGTAGTCGGCGAGCGGGTCGACGCGCACCACCCCGAAGGTCAGGTAGCTCGCGCCGAGCGCGGTGATGACGGCGATGCCGCCGAGGGAGGCCAGTGCACCGATCTTCATCGCACCATTCCGATCATCCGTAGCGCGGTGACGATCTGCGCCAGCTGGTCTTCCTCGGACACCTCGACACCGGTGACGTTCACCTTCGGTCCGCGCTCGGCGAAGGGAATGATCTTGTCGCGCAGCAGCGCGGTGAGCAGCGCCATGTTGGTCGAGGAGCGCAGGTCGGCCGAGCCGCCGGTGGCCAGCGGCAGGAACGCGTTCGCGGCGGCATCACCGGAGCTCGCGATCGGGGCCAGCCAAGTGAGCGAGGAACCGACCGGGCCCAGTGCCTCGAAGATCTTCATGGTCTTGGCGATCGAGTCCTGTGAGTCCGTGAGCGAAGCCACGGCCGCGGGGGTGAGGATGTTCGTCAGCGCGGTTTCGGTCTCGTCGTGCAAGATCGCCGCATTGCGGGACAATCCGTTGACCAGCAGGTCGACTTTGTCCAGATTCGCGGCCAGGTCGGCGGCGTCAGCGCCCATCACGGCTGAGATGCGCGCGGTTTCCCTTGGATCCTGTGGCATCACCGCGTTGATCCGGCCGAGCATCTCCTGCAGCTGACCGATCGCCCCACCCTGGACGAACAGGGCCATGGTGGCCATCGTGTCTTCCAGTTGCACAGGCGGTTTCGTGCGTTCGATCGGGATCGTGCCGCCGTCGCGCAGCAGCTCACCGAAGCCGTCCTTGGGGGTGGTGAGCGAGAGGTGGATGTCGCCGAGGATGGTGTCCTGGCGCAGTTCGGCGATGGACTTCGCCGGCAACGCGACTGTGTCGAGGATGTCGGCCTCGACGATGACGTAACCGCCGCGGCCCGCGGGGGCGTCGGCGGGCTGGACCACCCGCACACCGTCGACGATGCCGATCTCGGCGCCGTTGGCGATCACCTTGGACTTGGCGGGCAGGTTCAGCGCGCTGCTGAACTCGATCTGCACGCGGTAGGTCGAACCGCTGACAGTCGAGCCGGGCACCGGCACCTCGGCGGGGTCGAAACCACAGCCGCCGACCGCTAGCCCGGCCGCGACCACGAGGGCTATAACACTGTGCCGCAACATCTTTCGGGGGTTCATCGAGCACCTGCCATTCCCAGCACAACCTGCACGAGATTCACATCGGCCAGTCCCTGCGCCGGATCGGGGCACTGTCCCGGAATCAGCGCGTTCACCGCGGTACACACCTGGTCGGCCTCGCCGCTCGGCAGTGCGACCTTCGGCGGCGCGTAGGTGATCGCGGTGCCGCCCGCGGGATCGGTGGCGCTGCGGAACGCCGAGGCGAGCGCGGGCATCTTCGCCACGATCTCGCTCAGGGATCCGACGTTGGCGCGCAACAGCTTCACCAGCGGGACCGCGTCGTCGAGCGCGCCGATCAGCGGGTCGCCGAGGATGATGGCGATGTCGTTGAGCATCGGCAACACCTCGCTGAGACCGTCGAACAGCGAGGTGGCCGGGATGAGCAGGTCGTCGGAGGCCATGTTCAGCAGTGGCGCCAGCCGGACGAGCATCGTCTGCAGGTCACCCCAGTTGGCGGCGACTTTGTTCGACACCGAGGCGAACGCGTCGAAAAGACCGGCGAGATGACCGATATCGGCGTCGGGCTTGTTCATCGCCGAACCGAGAGTGTGGATGAGTTCGTTGATCGTCGGGCCGGTGCCCTCGGTTGCCCGGTTCAGCGAGGACAAACCGTCGGACAGGACGCTGGGCTGACCTGCGGCACCGCCGGCGAGCTGATCGGACAGGCTCGCCAGCGCCGTGAGTGTTTCGGTGATGCTCTTGGGAGTCAGCGTTTTGGTGAGGCAGCCGCCGTCGAGCGGGGGCGCGGTCTTGCCGGTGGTGAGCACCGCCAGATTGCGGTCCGCCGCGATCGAATACGCGACCGTGGTCGCGGAAGCGTCGGAGTAGACCGGGAATTCGGCGTCGACCTCGAATTCGACCCGCACCTTGGCGCCCTCGTTGCGCACCGCGGTCACCTCGCCGACGTTCATGCCGCGCATGGTGACGTGATTGCCAGGGTAGAGGCCGATCGCGTCGGGCATGAGCGCGCAATAGGATTCGGTCTTCTTCATCGGATCGAAGGCGACGAAGTAGCCGCCGGTCACCAGCGCGACGAGCACCGCGACACCGGCGATCGACATGAACGCCTGGGATCCGAGCAGTCGTTTCAGCATCAGCACGCCTTCCCGGGCAGCGGTACGCACACGCGGGCGCTGGACTGGTCGACCACGACACCGGCTTCGGGGGTCGCCAGCTGCGACAACTTGGTCTGCAGCTCGTGGACAGTCCCGATCACCGGCTCGAGTCGGCCGCTGAGTTCCCCCAGTCGCGGCAGCGCGTCGGCCAGCGCCTGCGCCTGCGGTTTCAGCGTGGACTCCCAGCTCGGGGCCAGGGCGGCCAGACGATTCACCACCGAGGTGAGCAACCGAATCGCTTCGGCCAGTTCGGCCTTCTTGCTCAGCAGCAGGTCTTCGAGGAGGTTGACGTTGTCCATCAACCTGCCCAGATCGGTCTTGGCGCCGTCGTACATGGTGACGTACTCGTCGACGACCGCGATCGACTTCGACACCTGGGTGCGCTGACGATCGAGCATGTCGACGTACTTGCCGACGGTGTCCAGCGTGGTGCGCAGCGCCTCCGGCGAGGTCTCGATCGCGGAGTTCGCGGCGGCCAGGTTGTTGCGCACGGTATCGCCGTCGACGGCGGCCAGCGGCGCGGTCGCATCCTGGAAGGTCTCGATCAGGCTGTAGGGCAAGCGAATTCGATCGGAAGGAATCGCCTTGTCGCCCAGGGGTGCCGAACCGGCCGGGTAGAGCGCGACGTAGTGGCCGCCGACCACGGTGAGCATGCGGACATCGAGCGAGGACTTGTCCCCGACGAACACCTCGTCGTTCACGGTGAACTGCATGAGCACCTTGTCGGGCTGCAGTTCCAGGGAGGTGACGCTGCCGACCGAGATGCCGGCCAGACGCACGTCGTCGCCCTCGCGCACCGACTGCGCTTCGCTGAGCTCGGCGGTGTAGGTGTGCTTGCCCAGCGGCACCACGTAGACCACGCCCGCGGCGATGATGAACAGCACGACCAGGCTCAGGCCGATGATCCCCATCCGCAGTTCCCGTGCGCGTTTGCTCGGTTCGTCGAGGATCGGCCGATTACCGGCGAAGAGCCCGGTCAACTTCGTCAGCGGTTGCATACGGTCACCTTCTGTCCGGCGATCAGCACCCGCAGCGGCGCGGGCACCTCGGCGGCACCGTTGCTGCAGTGCGGCGTGAAGTCGGCGAAGCCGCGCGCGAGCGAGGCGTCGACCGTGGCCAGCAGACCGGGGAGCTTTCCGAACACCTCGACAGCTTCCTGTGGATTCGGGAAAAGCCCGCGGATCATCGCGTCGACATCGGCGCCGCCGCCTTCGACCAGGCCGAGCGAGGCGAGCAACCGGTCCACCGGTGCCAGCACCGAGGGCGCTGTCATCGCGAACTGCGCGACGCCACCGATATTGCGCTGCATCGCCTCGAAGACATCAGTGAGCCGGGCCAGCAGCGGTACCAGGTGTCCGACCCGCCCGCCGTGGCGATCGGACAGTTCGGACAGGTTGTGGATCAGCGTGCTGATCACCTGCTGGCGGTCATCGGCATAGCTCGCGAGCTGGTCGATCGCGGTCAGGGCGGGGCCGAGGCCGGTGCCGTCACCCTCGATCACGGCGAGCATGCTCGCGGTGAACTGGTTGATCGCTTCCGGCGACAGCGTGGCGAGCACCGGCTTGAGGCCGCTGAACAGGCTCGTCACGTCGAAGGACGGGACGGTCATGTTCGCGCCGATCCGCGCGCCCGCGGCGATCGGCGTGCCCGGATCGGGCGCCTGCTGCAGGTCGATATAGCGCTGGCCGGTGAGGTTCTGGTACCGGATGGCCAGCTTGGAGTTGTCGTAGATCGGGGTGTCGGTCTTCACGGTGATCGCGACCTTGGCCTTGTCGCCCTCGAGGCTGATCTTCTCGATCTTGCCCACCTGCACGCCGAACATCCGCACGTCGTTGCCGACCTTGAGACCGTTGGCATCGGTGAACAACGCGTCGTGGGCGTTGGTGTCGCCGTCGACCGGACGCTTGATCAGGGTGAACACGAACCCGAGGATGGCGACCATCACCAGGGTAAAAACGCCGAGGCGCAGTGCGGTTCCGCGAATCTTCATCGCCCACCGTCCTTTCCGAACAGCGGCACCGCGATGCCGGGGACACCGCTGAGCTCGACGTCGAGGTTGAGGACCGGACCGTCGGGTCCGTCGGGCATGGCGCCGCGCAGGTTCTGCAGCAGGGCGGTGAGGTCGGCACCGGTCTGGCGCGGGTTCGGCGACATCTGCGCCAGTGCCACCAGCATCGGGGCGAGCATGTCGGTGGTCTCGGCGAAGTGCCCGCCCGCGGTACTCAAGGTGGTGCTGAGGGCTGGCAGGATGCCGCCGCCGATCACCCCGACACCGATGTCGTAGCGCTCCTTGTCGACTTGAACCACCCGGATCTCGCGGAGCTCGTCGACTACCTTCATGGCGGCGCCCGCGAACTGCCCGCCACCGTCGAAGGCGGGCCCGAGCTTGCCGAACATCTCCGAGGGCATCACATCCTGGTTGTCGGCGATGGTCTTGGAGACGGTGATCAGGGCCTGCACCAGCGGGGTGAATGCCTTGAAATCGGCGGCCAGCTGGGAGATGACGGTCGCCATCTGCGGGCTGGTCACGGTCATGCCGACCTGCGAGAGGCTGCGCAGGATCGCGCTCATCGTGGCGTCGTAGACCCGGTCGCCGTTCGCGCCCGTGAGGTCGAGCACCGCGCCCTCGCGCAGCGGCGAACCGCCCGCACCACGGCGCAATTCGATCTCGGCGATGCCGAACAGGTTGGTCGGGGCGTAGTCGATCGCGAGGCTGTCGTCGATGCCGACCAGCCGGTCGGAGTCGAGCAACAGTGCGATCTGCTGGGTGCCGCGCTCGCCGGGGGTCACCTCGGCGACCTCGCCGACCGTCACGCCGTCGACGCGGACCTGGCTGCCCGCGCTGATGCCGTCACCGAGGTGTTCGGTGTGCAGGGCGATGCGCAGGCCGTCTTCGGTGCGCAGGTTGTTGTAGGTGGCGGTCGCGAGGACTACCACCGCGATGAGGCCGAGGATGATCGCGCCGGTCAGTCGCGCACTGCGCCGATCGGCGGCGACTCCGGGCATTCCGTAGTTAGGCACTAGCTCACCCCGTAAAACTGATCGCCGAGTTGAAGCCCCAGAGCATGATCGAGAGCACCATGTCGATGGCGATGATGGCCACCGTGCTCGCGCGCACGGCGCGGCCCGAGGCGATGCCGACTCCTTCGGGGCCGCCGGTGGCGAAGAACCCGAAGTAGCTGTGGACCAAGATCACGACAGTGCCGAACACGGCCACCTTGATCACCGCGGCGATCACGTCGAAGCCGGTGACGAACTGGAAGAAGTAGTGGTCGTACACGCCGGCCGACTGCCCGTAGACCATCGTGAGCAGCCCGCGGCAGGCGCCGTAGGACAGGATCAGCGCGATCAAGAAGGTGGGCACGATAGCGATGGCGCCCGCGATCACGCGGGTGGTGACGACGAACGGCACCGAACGCAGGCCGAGCGCCTCGATCGCATCGATCTCCTCGGAGATGCGCATCGCGCCGATCTCGGCGGTGATCCGGCAACCGGCCTGGGCGGCGAAGCCGATGGCCGCGGCGATCGGAGCCAGCTCACGCGTCGTGGCGTAGGCCGAGACCACGCCGGAGACCGGGCCCATGCCGAGCATGTCGAGCGTGGCGAACGATTCGACGCCCACTGAAGCGCCCATCACCAGGCCGAGCACGATCATCATCGGGACAGTGCCGCCGCCGACGATGATCGACCCGCGGCCCCAGGTCATATCGGTGACCGCGCGCAGCGTTTCCTCGCGATAACGACGCAGTGTCAGCGGCACCGAGGACAGCACCTGCCAGACGAACACCGCGACGAAGCCGAGCGATTCACCGGCGGTGACGATCCGCTTGCCGATGCCGGCGAGGTTGCGGAGCCAGTGCAGGGAGGTGGGGATATACGAAGAGGCAGCCATCACGCCAACTTCGTCGGTAGGAACATGGCGGTGATCTGGCTGGACAGCAGGTTGACGACCGCGATCGAGACCACCGAGAGCACCACCGCCGCGTTCACCGCGTCGGCCACACCGCGCGGTCCGCCCTTGGCTTCCAGTCCGCGCTGGCACGAGATGATCACGACCAGGAAGCCGAAGATCAGCGCCTTGAGCAGCGACACCCAGACGTCAGCGGCGGTCGCGAACGAACCGAAGGTCGACCAGTAGCTGCCCGGCGTCACACCCTGACCGCCGACGGCGACCGCGTAACCGGCCAGCACGCCGACGAAGATGATCAGCACATTGAGCATCGGGGCGACGATCAGCATCGCGACCATGCGCGGGATGACGAGCCGGTGCACCGGGTTGATGCCCATGGTGTTGAGCGCGTCGATCTCCTCGCGGATGGTGCGCGCGCCGAGGTCGGCCGCGATGGCCGCCGCCCCAGCGCCACCGAGCAGGAAGCCGGTGGCGATGGGCGCGCCCTGCTTGATCACGCCGAGGCCGCCGGTGGCGCCGAGCATGGAATCGGCGCCGAGGCTGTGGATCAGGTTGCCGACCTGGACCGAGACGATCACGCCGAACGGGATCGCCATCAGGACCGCGGGAATGGCGGTGACCATGATCAGGCGCCAGGCCTGCACGAGGGTCTCACGCCACTGGAACTGCCTACGGGCGATGTCGGAGAACGAGCCGCCGACCGATTGCTGTGCGAGATCGACCGCACGCCCGAAGGTCCGCAGCGACGACACGACGGTGTCGGTGAAGTTCTTGCGGACGATCTGGGTAGCGGAATCCGGCTTCGCGGCGTGCAGGTCGAGGGACATCAGGGATGCCTCCGGGCCGCTCGTGAAGCACGGGGCTTGGTGATTTTCATACCGCACTCTCTGGCTTCGGCGTCTTTGCCAACTCCAGCAAGCTAACCGGTACTCTGCGTCACAACAAAATTTCCAGTGGGTGACCCTCGTCGCTTTTCCGCGGTTTCCATGACAGATTCACAGGCCGTGTGATCCGCAACACCCCAGCTACGGGCTTGCGGCGAGGAACACAAATGCCGCGAACAATGCCAGGTGAACGCCACTGTGCAGTAGGGTCGCGCGGCCTGGGACGATCGTCAGCGTGCCGACCACGACGGTCAGTGCGAGCAACACCATCTGGGTGGCGCCGAGACCGAGCACCAGCGGACCACTGAGCCAGATGGTCGCGATCGCGATCACCGGAATGGTCAGGCCGATACTCGCCATCGCCGAACCGAGCGCCAGGTTCAGCCCGATCTGCACCTGATTGCGGCGCGCCGAGTTCACCGCGGCGAGGGTCTCGGGCAGCAGCACCAGCATCGCGATCACCACACCCACCGCCGACTGCGGCAAACCGGCCGAGGCAATCGCCGACTCGAGCGCGGGCGAGACCACCTTGGCCAGGCCGACCACGCAGACCAGGGCCAGCACCAGCATGCCGAGACTGATCAACGCGGCCCGGTTGGACGGTGCGTGACTGTGGGTGTCGCTGTCGTCGACCGCGCCGCCGTCCTCCACCGGGAGGAAATCGTCGGGGTGACGCACCGTCTGCACCATCACGAACAGCCCGTAGAGCGCCAGCGAGGCGACCGCGGCGAAGGCGAGCTGCGCGGGCGAGAACTCCGGGCCCGGCGCACTGGTGGTGAACGTCGGCAGCACCAGACTCAAGGTGGCCAGGGTCGCGACGGTGGCCAGGGCGGCACCGGTGCCTTCCGCGTTGAACACCGCGACCCGCCTGCGCAACGCACCGACGAGCAGCACCAATCCGAAGATGCCGTTGCAGGTGATCATCACCGCGGCGAACACGGTGTCGCGGGCCAGCGACGCCGCCTTGTCGCCACCGGAGATCATCATCGTGACGATCAGCGCCACCTCGATCACGGTCACCGCCACCGCGAGCACCAGCGAACCGTAGGGCTCACCGACCCGGTGGGCCACGACCTCGGCGTGATAGACCGCCGCCAGCACCGCGCCGACCAGGGCGACACTCACCAGCGCGACGATCAATCCCGGTACCGAACGACCCCAGCTGAGTACGAGCACGAGCGCGGCGAGGATGGGCACGTACATGGTCCATTTAGTCGTCAACGCGGCAATCATGGCCCCCATCCTTCCAGCTACGGCCGGGTACACCCCGATCCGTCGACGCCCGATCTCGGCGATGGATTCACTCACACCCGCTCGATGGGGAACAATTCAGCGCGTGCGGACCCAGTTCACCCTCGAGCTCGTCGCTCTGGCCAACGATCTCACCCTGATGTCGCGCGTCGCCCATGACGCGACCGAGCGGGTCACCGCGGCACTGGCCGGCGCCGACCTCGCCGCCACCTACGAGGTGTTCGCGCTCGACGAGCAGCTACAGCTGATGTTCGCCGCCTGCGAATCCCGCACCATGGCACTGCTCGCATTGCAGGCGCCGGTCGCCCGCGATCTGCGTCATGTAGTGACCGCGATTCAGGTCGCCGGTGAGCTGTCACGGATCGGTCGACGCACCGAAACCGCTGGGCAGTACGTATATCGGGCGCATCCGGGCGTGGTCGCGCCCGCATCGGTGATCACCGAACTCGTGTCGATGGGCACGCTCGCGGCCGAGTGCGTCGCGCGCGTGAGTTCGTCGGTGGCCAGCGGTCGGTTCGCCGCCGAAGACGGCAGCGATATCGCGGCGATGGAGACGCTGTGCAAGCAATTGCGCACCGCGCTCACCGAGGCCGACGTGAGCACCGAGGCCGCGATCGACATGGCGTTGCTCGGCAGTCAGTTCCAGCGGTGTGTAGACCATGCCGCCCGCATCGCACGGCTGATCCGGTTCCTGGACACCGGGATTCCGCCGGAATCGGGATCACTGCCCGACTGATCGATTGTGATGTCGATCACCATCCGTTTGCCCTCCTGGATCACTGGTCATCTCCGTCGATAGAGGAACGCTATTGAGCCGCACCCGGTTCGCACTGTGCTGTGCGGAACCTCATAGCGGACAATCACTGACGACAGCTGGTGCGGCCGTTAGGTTGTGCCGGTTCATTTTTCGACGAAGCATCTGGGTGGTACGGGCATGAAGTGGTCTTCGATCAGCGGTTCTCCCCTGGGTCGAGCCCTGCTCGCCCTCGCCGCGGCGGTGTGTCTGGCCGTGGTGGTCACTATCGCGAACTCGTTGCTGGACAAGGTGAGTCCGACCGCGCCCGGCCCTGGTTCGGCGGGTGCGGCGACGGTGTCGGGCAAGGAAGTCGGCGACCTGGTCGCCACCCTCGTCGTCGCGAAGGAAGGCCCGATGACGGGCTACACGCGCGAGAAGTTCCCGCACTGGGACACCAACAAGCCCGAGCACGGCTTCACCGGCGACCTGGCCGAGTACGCGAAATGCACCAGCCGCGAGGTGATGATGCTGCGCGACGCCACCGGCAAGGTCAGCCTCGACGCCAAGACCTGCGATCTGAAAGTCGAGTCCGGCGGCGGCTGGCAGGACCACTACGGTTTCGTCGACAAGAAGACCGGCGAACTCGGGCCGTACAAGTTCATCACCGATCCGTCCAAGGTCGACGCCGAACACATTGTCGCCCTTGCCGAAGCCTGGCGATCCGGTGCGGCCGACCGCGACGAGGACACCCGCCGCCGCATCGCCAACGACTCGATGAACCTGGTCGCCGCCGACCCGTCGGCCAACCGATCCAAGGGTGATCAGGATCCCGCGAACTACTTGCCGCCCGGCAACTTCCGGTGTGCCTATGTCGAGCACTACGTCAAAGTGAAGGTAAAATACGCCTTGACCGTTGATACCGCCGAGCACACCGCGTTGCGCACCGCAGTCGATGACTGCCTCCGCCGAGGAGAGTTCACATAAGCGAGCCCATCGAGATCACCGCCGAGAGCGCCGTCATGACCGAAGAGGAAGGGACGGTGTCCGGCGAGCTCGATGTCATGCTCGACGATGCGGGCAAGGGCCTCGTCCGCTACCGCGGCACCGATACCTGGTACACGATCGGCAACATCGACTGCGAACCTCCGCGCACCTGGGACTGCGTCGCCGACTTGGTGAAGGCGATCAAGAAGGACGCGGGCACCCGCGATGTCGCCGGGAACACGGTCGTCTTCGAAGCCTGAGGCTCCAGCTGGCAATCTGGTAGCCATGCCGACTGCCTATCGACAGCCTCCGCCCCCTGACGTCGCGTGGACCTCGCTGTGCCGCCGGACGCCGATCGTGGCAGCTCTGATCGCGACCGCGGCGGTGCTGATCACCGCCCTCACCTGGCAGGTCACCAGCGGCATCAGCGGGATGGACACCGGGGTACTCGACTGGATGATCGCGCACCGAGGCGAACCGCTCACCAGCATCGCCGCGGTGATCACCGACCTGGGCGACACGCTGTCGATGGCGATTCTGGCGGCGCTCGCCGTCGGCTGGTTCGTGCTGCGGCGCAATCTACCGGTAGCCACTCTGGTCGCGATCACGTCGCTGGGAGCGGGTGTACTGGTGTGGGTGATCAAACGTCTCGTCGGGCGCAATCGGCCGCCCGAAACGTCGCGGATGGTCTTCGAACCCAGCCTGTCCTATCCGTCGGGGCACACGCTCGGCTCCACGGTGGTCGTCGGCATCGTGGCGATCGTCCTGATTCCCCAGATCACCAAGCACTGGGTCCGGATGGCCGCGACCGTGCTGGCGGTCGTCTTTCCCGTCGCCGTCGGGTTGTCGCGCATCTACCTCGGCGTCCATTGGACCACCGATGTGCTGGCCGGTTGGATCATCGGGCTGCTGTGGCTCGTCCTGTGTGTCACCGCCTTCACCCGCGGGTGGCAGACACCGGAGCGCGGATAGCCCTCGGTCGCCTGCCGTGACCGAGGGCGGTGCGGGTCAGCCCGCGGTAGCGGCCGATTCCGCCTGCACGGGCGCGTTCCAATCGATGCGGTAACGCCGTTCGGCGCCCATCGTCTTCTCCGGGTTCATCACCGTTCTGACCATGAGCGGCATCATCGCGTTCATCATCTTGCGGGCGAACGGGCCAGGGGTCTTGCTGTGGTTGATCTTCGCCGCGCGCGCCGCGACGCCTTCCACGCGCGCCCGGCGCAACCGCTCGTAGACCGCGAAAGCCTCGGTCGGCGCGGCGATATCGCGCAGGCAGCGCGCCAGCTGCACGGCGCTCTCGATCGCCAGTGACGCACCCTGTCCCGAGCTGTTCGACGGTGCGTGCACCGAGTCACCGACCAGCACCATGCGGTCGCGATACCAGTGCGGCACCGGCGGCATGATGTGCAGCGCACCGGTTATCTCGAGGTTTTGTGCCGTGGTGCGGCGGGCGAATTCGGCGCCGGGAGAGTCGGGGGCGTAGGTCTCGCGTAGCACCTCCAGCCAGTGCTCGGCGGGCAGGCCACGTGCTTCGGTGAGCGAAAGGTATTGCTTGCTCGGCAGATTCGCACCCCACGCCACCCGACCGTCGGCCAGCTTCCAGTACAGGTAGTAGGCCTTGGCGCCGAAGGCGAACACCATGGTGTCGTCGGGCAGGTCGAGACCGGATTCGACCAGGGCACCGAAGCCGAGCATGCCGGTGTAGTCGGGTCCCGGCGCGGCCGGGTCGATCAAACTTCGTACGGTGGAACGGATTCCGTCGGCTCCGAGGAGGACGTCGGCGGTCGCGGTGGAGCCGTCGGTGAAGTGCGCGGTGACGCCCTCGGGATGTTCGTCGACGCTCGTCAGCCGCTTGTCGTAGCTGAACGGCACGCCCGCGGCGACCGCGTGATCGTGCAGGGTCCGGTGCAATTCACCGCGGTCGACGGCCTGTAGCGGCGGCTGATCGGCCAGCACCGGCAAAACGTGTTCGCGACCGCTGACGCGCAATCGCATCTGCGCGACCGGCAAGGCGATCTCGCGCACCGCGTCGCCTGCACCGATGATGTCGAGCGCCGCGACGCCGTTGGGTGCCAGCGCGAGCCCGGAGCCGATGCCCTCGGACGGACCGGAATAGGCCTCGTAGACGTGGGCGTCGATGCCCGCTTTATGGAGGGCGGTGGCGGCGACGGGTCCGGCGATGCCGCCGCCGATGATCAATGCGGAACGGGTGGTGGACATGGGTGATCTCCAGATCAGTGTCGGCGCCACCCAGCTATCCTGTGGTTGCCTCACCTCGAGGCCGGGCGCGCCTGGTTTCGGGACGGTTTCTCGGGCTCGGTGGGGTGTTGCCGCACACCACCGGGTCCGGGTCTTGGGCGGAGCTAGTCGTTCCCCCTCTCGCCGAGTTCGGGAATCTTGTCGGCGGGCATGCCGTCGACATGCCACTGCCGCCAAAGCTCGAGGCCCTCGAAGGTGCCCGCGGCGAGTTCGTCACGCAGGGAGCGCGCCCAGCTCGCCTCGGCTTCCAGCATCGCCAAGCCGAATTCGGATTCGACGAGAAACAGCCGCGGCAGCGTCAGTTCGGTCAGCTCGGCCCTGGTGGTCGCGATGGTCTGCTCCAAGGCCGCGATCCGTGTGCCGAGCAGGACGGCCACCTCGTCCGGTGGCAGCACCGCCAGAATCGACAGGCCCGCGGTGAACCGGTGGTGTTCGGGCTCGGGCGCGGCGAGCAGTTCGCGGGTCCAGTCCGCCATCTCGGCGCGGCCCGCGTCGGTGATCCGGTAGATCACCCGCTCGGGGCGCGCGCCGTCACGTTCGCTGCCGATCACCTCGAGGAATCCGGCTTTCTCCATGTTCTGCACGACGGTGTAGAGCGAGCCCCACTTGATGTCCATGTCGCGGTCTTTGCCGTGGGCGCGCAGGGTGGCGGCGATCTCGTAGCGGTGCATCGGACGCTGCACGATCACCGAGAGCACGGCGAGCGCCAGCAGGTTGTTCACTTTGCGCTTCGTAGCCATCACTACCTCCTTACTCGTCTACGAATATACGTCTACGAGTATTCGGCGGCAAGGTTTGTCCAGCGGAGTGAACAGCCGAATTCAGACTTTCGATACCTCGCTGCTATCAGCGCCCTGGTCGAGCAACTGGGCCGCGATCTTCGACAGCGCCTCGTCCAGCAGTGCGCGGTCTACCGGATCCTCGGAATTCCAGTCGTCGAGACGGTCGCCGAGCCAGCGCCGCCAGCCCGCTCGCAGCTTGTCGACCTCGGCGCTACCGTCGCCGGTCAGCGTGAGGGTGCCCGCGTCATCGCGCAGCAGACCCGCGTCGGCGGCCTGCCGGAAGACCGGCGAGAGCACCTCTACCGGCAGCCGGTGTCGGTAGGCGATGGCATACACCGAGGCAGGCGCACCCTCCTTGGCGTAGAGGTACACCTGCCCCAGCGCCCACGCCGCGTCCGGCCGCAGCGTGCTGCCGGAGGCCGCGATGAGCTCGGGGATGAGCGGTTTCTCCGCCCTGGCCTTGCGCACCGTCGTGGCGACCGCACGTTCGAGCTGCACCACCCGGTCGGGCGAATCGGGCACCGAGAATCCCTCGCCGACATCGCCTGCACCGTGGCGGGCGCTGTCACGCAGCCGCACCTGCGGCAGGAACCAGGCGACGACGAAACCGACCAGCGCCACCGGAACGACCCAGCGGAACACGTGGTCGATCGACTGCGCGTAGGCGTCGACGATGGGCGCCGCCTGCTCGTGGGGCAGTTCCCGCAGCAGCTTCGGATTCGCCGCCACCTCGGGCGAGACGCCGGGCGTCTGTCTCAACGCGTTCTCCAGCGCGGTCGTGCTCTGGTTGGTGTAGAGCGTGCCGAAGACCGCGGTACCGAACGCGCTGCCGAGGGTGCGGAAGAAGGTGACGCCCGAGGTAGCGGTGCCGAGATCGGCGTAGGGCACGGTGTTCTGCACGACGATGGTGAGCACCTGCATCGACAAGCCGAGTCCGGCGCCGAGAATCAGCATGTACAGCGATTCCAGCCAGATGCTCGTCTCGTATCCCATCGTCGACATCAGGCCAAGACCCACCGCCATCACGGCCATGCCGACGACCGGGAAGTACCGGTACTGCCCGGTCTTTCCGACGACCTGACCGGAGAAGATCGACGTGATGAACAGCCCGACCACCAGCGGCAGCGTTCGCACGCCGGAGATCGTCGCCGTCGCACCGTCGACATATTGCAGGTAGGCGGGCAGGTAGGTCATCGAGCCGAGCATCGCGAAGCCGACGATGAAACTGAGCACCGACGACACCGTGAACACCCGGCTGCTGAACAACCGCATCGGCAGCATCGGTGCCTTCGCCCGGTTCTCCACCAGCACGAACCCGGTGATCAGCAGCACGGCCAGCACGAACAAGCCGATGATCTGCCAAGAGCCCCACGGATATTCGTTGCCGCCGAACTCGAGCCCGAGGATCAGCGCCGAGACCCCGAGCGCGATCAGGCCGATGCCGAGGTAGTCGATCACCGGCCGGGCGACCGCGCGCAGGTGCGGCAGCGTACGCGCCGCCATCACCACCATGATGATCGCGATCGGCACATTCACGTAGAAGCACCAGCGCCAGCTGGCGTGGTCGGTGAACAGGCCACCGAGGGTTGGCCCGATGACGGTGGTCACGCCGAACACCGCGCCGAGCGCGCCCTGATATTTGCCGCGTTCACGCAGCGGAATGGTGTCGGCGATCAGGGCCATCGAGGTGACCATCAACCCGCCAGCGCCGACACCCTGGATCCCGCGCGCCACGATCAGCATGACCATGCCGCCCGCGACACCGGCCAGCGCCGAGCCCGCGATGAAGATGATGCCGCTGATCTGGAACAGCAGCTTGCGGCCGAACAGGTCACCGAGTTTGCCCGCGAGCACGGTCGCGACGGCCTCGGCGAGCAGGTAAGCGGTCACCACCCAGGCCATGTGCCCCGCGCTGCCGAGGTCGGCGACGATCGAGGGCAGCGCTGCCGACACGATGGTCTGGTCGAGTGCGGCCATGAGCATGCCGAGCACGACCGTCGCGAAGACGATGTTGATCTTCGCCTTGCTCATCGGTTCGACGGGCTTGTCTACAGCAACACCATCCGGCATTGGCCCAGTATGGGCTTTCAGGTCCGGCACCGGAGCCCAGTGACACGGCAGCAATCGCCGCCGATCACTCAGCGCACGGCGTAATTTCCCAGCCCGGGCTCGAGCGCGTCGAAGGCGATCTCGGCATCGCGGGTCAGCGCAGTGGCGATCTCGGTGGCGGATTCACCGTCGAGCGTGCGGCGTGTGATCTCGTCGAACAACACCCGCTGGACACTGGCGAGTTGGGCCGCGGCGACGCGCGGGGTGATATCGCCCGGGTCGGCGCCCGTCTCCGTGGCGAGCGCTTTCGCCAGCGCCACCTGACGGTCGTCGTGGAACTCGCGCACGCGCGCCGTCAGCGCGGGGCTGTCGGCGATCATTCTCGCGAACGGCTCTCCGCTGAAGCCGATGATTTGGCTCTGCGCCGCCACCGCCGCCAGGTAGGCGTGGCGCAGCGCGGCCAGTGCCGATTGGCCCGGCGCGCGTTCGCGCACGATCGCGGCGAGCTGGTCGATGTAGATCTCCCCCAGGTCGAGGGCGAGGTCTTCTTTGCGGGGGAAGTAGTTGGTGACCGTCATCTTGGCGACGTCGGCGGCTGCCGCCACCTCGGCGATGGTCACCCGGTCGAATCCGCGAGCCAGGAACAGCTCGGTCGCCCGGTCCGAGATCTGCTCCCTGGTCTGCTGCTTCTTCCTCGCCCGTAGGCCCGGTTGCGTCGTCATGTCTCCAGCGTATCTGAATTCGTCCTAAATTTGTTCTTGACATATTTTTAGGTTCGTTCTAAGTTTGTGTTCGTCGCCGCAAGCGACACGATCGAAGGAGACAGCGCATGCCGCACGGAACCGATATCGCCGCCGAGCCCCTCAGTGCCCGTTCCACCCACGAAGGAGCAGCCGATATGGCCCGATACACGACATTCCGCGACGCACTCTCCGCGCCGGAGCCGCTGACCTTGCCGACGCCGCGCCGGGCCAGCGCGGCCGCACAGTTCCCGTCCACGCGCCGAAGCGGCTCCGGTTCGGCGATCCGCGGTGCGCAGACCCGCTCGACCACCGTGCGCCGTCCGATCCGCATCCCCGGACGCTGACCAACCCGACCGGCGGGGCGATCCACTCGCCCCGCCGGTTGCCGGCCCACCCTGTTCGTCGCACACCCCGGGAGCTCTCTTGACCGTCACCGCCGACCCCATTCGCGACTACCTGACCGCCATCGGCCGCACTCCCCTGCTGACCGCCGAGCAGGAATACGCCCTCGGAGCACGCATTGCCACCGGTGCCGCCGCGCGCGCCGAATTGGCCGAAAATGATTCAGCCGGTGTCGAACTCACCGCAGCACGACGAGAGCTGTTGCGCCGCGACGAACTCGACGGTCTGCGCGCGAAAGATCAGATGGTGCGGGCGAATCTGCGCCTGGTCGTCTCCATCGCGCGCCGGTTTCCGACCAACACCGGCATGTCGCTGCTCGATCTGATCCAGGAGGGCACGCTCGGGCTGATGCGCGCGGTGGAGAAGTTCGACCACGAGCGCGGACTCAAGCTCTCCACCTACGCGACGTACTGGATCCGGCAGTCGATCGGTCGCGCGCTCACCGATCAGGGGCGCACGATCCGGCTGCCCTCGAATGTGGCCGACGTGCTGCACCGGGTGATCCGGGTGCGGCGCGAGCTCACCCACCGGTTGGGGCGCGCGGCCACGACGGAGGAACTGGCCGCGGGCGCCGAGCTCACCGTCGCGCAGGTCGAGGCGGTGCTGCGGCACGAAGCCGAGCCGGTATCGCTGCACGCGCCCGTCGGCGAGGACACCGACCTGGGCTCACTACTGCCCGACAACACGCCCGCGCCGGCGGATGTGGTCGCGGATCGGATGCTCGGCGGCTACGTCGAGGCGGCCTTGGCGGTGCTCACCGAACGCGAATCCGCCGTCATCCGGCTGCGTTTCGGCCTCGACCGCGGTGAAGGCCGCACGCTGGAGGAGGTGGGCTCGGTGCTCGGCTTCTCCCGCGAACGGGCACGCCAGATCGAGGCGAAAGCCATGACCAAGCTGCGCAAACCTGCCTGCGCCCGTACGCTGACCGGATTACTCGGCTGACGCTTCCCTCCTATCTTACTCCGGAGTAAGATAGGCGCATGGCATGGAAACCAACTGACATCGCGGACCAGTCCGGGCGCACATTCGTGATCACCGGGGCCAACGGCGGCCTCGGTGCCGAAACCACCAAGGCGCTGGCAGGCAAAGGCGCCACCGTGATCATGGCCTGCCGCAATGCGAGCAAGGCGCAGCCGATCGCCGACGCCATCCCCGGCGACGTACGGGTGGCCACGCTAGACCTGGCCGACCTGGCTTCCGTGCGCGAATTCGCCGACCAGCAGGGCGAATTCGATGTGCTGATCAATAACGCGGGCCTGATGAACATCCCGTTCTCGCGTACCGCCGACGGGTTCGAAACCCAGTTCGGTGTCAACCACCTCGGCCATTTCGCGCTCACGGGACTGCTGCTCGACCGCGTCCGCGACCGGGTGGTGTCGATCGCCAGCATCGCGCACAAGCAGACGCCGAAGCTATGGATCGACGACCTCAACTACGAGAACCGTCGCTACCAGCGCAATCTCGCCTACGCCCAGGCCAAGCTCGCCAACCTGATGTTCGGCCGTGAACTACAGCGCAGGCTCACCGAAGCCGGCTCGGCGAAGAAGTCCTACGCCGTGCACCCCGGGGTCTCGGCGACGGACCTGTTCGCCCGCACCGAGACCCCCCTCGACAAGGTCAGCAAGCCGTTCATCAAGCTCATCGGCCACCCGCCGCACAAGGCCGCCCACTCCACCCTGTTCGCGGCGACCGAACCCGACGCCGACCCCACCACCTATTGGGGCCCCAATCGGTTGATGCAGTCGCAGGGGCCGGTCGAGGCGTGCCCGTCGAGCAAGATCTCGCGCGACCCGGAGCTGCTGCGCAGGCTGTGGGAGGAATCCGAGCGGATGACCGGGATCAGCTACAAGTTCTGATAATTCTCATTCCACAACCGAGAGCACGATCTTGCCGCGGGTGCGCTGATTGTCGCTGATCTCGTGGGCCTTGCTCACGAGATCCAGCGGCAGAACGGTCGCCACGTGAGGTCGCAGCGCACCTGTTTCGACCAGGTCCGCGATGGCGCGCATGCCCGCACGGTCGGCTTCGACGATCATGAACCCGGCACGCAGGCCGAGCGGGTGGGCAACTTCCACCAAGGCGGCTTCCGCCGGGGAAGCCAGCGAGACGACGATGCCGCCGGGGCGCAGGGTCCGCAGGGAACGCGGGCCGTATTCGCCGCCGATGGTGTCGACGACGATGTCGATGTCCGCGGCCGCGTCGACGAAATCTGTTGTCGTGTAGTCGATCACCTCGTCGGCACCGAGATCGCGGACGAAGTCGTGATTGTCGGCGCGTGCCGTGGCGATGACGTACGCGCCGCGCGCCTTGGCGATCTGCACCGCGACGTGGCCGACCCCGCCCGCGGCGGCGTGGATCAGGACGCGCTGTCCTGGCTGTACGTCGGCGGTGTCGACGAGTGCTTGCCAGGCGGTCAGTGAGACCAGCGGCAGGGCAGCCGCCTCGACGTGGGTGAGGTTCGACGGCTTGTGCGCGAGATGGCGGGCCGGTGAGGTGATGTACTCGGCGTAGGCGCCCGCGGCGCGCGGCTGACGCGGCATGCCGAACACCTCGTCGCCGGGCACGAACAGGGTGACCCCGGTGCCGACGGCCTCGACCACGCCGGACACATCCCAACCCAGTGGTGCGATCGCGCCGAGCAGTCCGCCGGTGCCGCGATGCCACGAATCGGTGGGGTTCACCCCGGCCGCGTGCACGCGGATCAGCACCTCGGCCGGTCCTGGACTCGGCTTGTCGACCTCGATCACGCGCAGCACCTCGGGTCCGCCGAAGGTGTCCTGACCGATTGCCCGCATGGCTTGTCTCCCTGTGTATCCCAGGCCGATTCGGAGCGATCCGACCGTGTGGAGACCACGATGCCGGGTCAGTGATCCGGCGACGAGTGGCAAGAAAGCCAAGATGTGCAAGGATCTTGCCATGCATCGCGTGGTGGTTCTGGCCGTAGACGGCGTGTATCCGTTCGAACTCGGCATTCCCGCCAGAATTTTCGGCACCGCGGCCGCGACCGATGGCGCGCCGCTCTACGAAATCCGTACCTGCAGCTTCGACGGCGCCCCGGTGCAGACCAACGCTGACTACTTGATCTCGGTGTCCGGTGACAGCACCACGCTCGACGAGGCCGACACCCTGGTAATTCCCCCGTTCTCCGGTTGCGACGGTGCCGAAACAGACTGGATGCCACCGGAATTACCGGACGCGCTGGCCAGACTGCCTCCCGGAGCCCGCATCGTCAGCTTCTGCACGGCGGCCTTCGCACTGGCCAACCTCGGCCTCCTCGATGACCGGAAGGCAACCACCCACTGGGCACAAGCCGACCGTTTCCGCGCGCTGTTTCCGCAGGTACGCATGGACGCCGACGTGCTGTTCGTCGACGACGACCGCATTCTCACCGCGGCGGGCAGCGCCGCGGGCATCGACCTGTGCCTGCACCTGGTGCGCCGCGATCACGGCAGCGCCGTCGCCAATCGGGTCGCTCGCTTGTGCATCGTGCCGCCGTGGCGCGACGGCGGGCAAGCCCAGTTCATCGATCGCCCGATCCCGGAAACCGCCGCCGAGAGCACCGCCGAGACCCGCGCGTGGGCGATGACCCACCTGGACCGTCCGCTCCCGCTCACCGAACTCGCCGCCCACGCCCGCATGAGTGTGCGCACCTTCTGCCGCCGCTTCCGCGAGGAAACCGGGCTGCCACCCGGCCGGTGGTTGATCCGCCAACGCGTCGATCATGCTCGTCACCTGCTCGAAGTCACCGAGCTGCCGATCGACCGCGTCGCCGCCGAAGCAGGCCTCGGCACCGCCGCCTCCTTGCGCCAGCACCTCGCGGCCACCATCGGTGTCTCCCCCACCGCCTACCGGCAGACCTTCCGTACGAGGGCACCGCACTGACTACTCGACCGGAACCACCCGACCGCACGCCATCACCACCGACCGAGGCTCACGTGTGGCATCGATTCCGGCCCACGGGCGACGGTCGCGGCGCAGCGGGCATGAACGCTGGTCCCCCGAGCACCGAGCACGGTGGTCCGGCGTGCACCCCGGACCACCGTGCTGTGCTGTGACGTCCGCCTCCGGGGTTCGCCGCGGCTGCGACCTGCCCCTACGCAGCCTGTAGTAGGCGGGTACCGTGGAGCGCGTGTCCGTTCCACCTCCTCGCCCGGCGTACAACCGTCCGGCCCTGATCGCGCTGGTCTGTGTCGTCGCGCTCGGCTGTCTGGCGCTGGCCTGGTGGCAGTGGGAGCGGTTCGATTCGGTGTCGGGGACCGGCAAGAATCTCGGCTACGCACTGCAGTGGCCGCTGTTCGCCGCGTTCGCGGTGTTCGCCTATGTGCGGTTCGTGCGACTGGAACGCGAGGCCGACGAGCCCGCGCCGCCGAGTACGGGCAAAGCCGAGGCGCCACGCGAGATCCCCGCGGGCATCCTGCCCGAACGCCCGAAGGCCGCCCCGGCCGACGACCCGGAAACGGCCGCCTACAACCAGTACCTGGCGCAACTGCACGCCAGCGACATCGATGCGCAGGTCCGCACCGCCGGCTTGCGCTCCCCCGAGAGGAACGCCGGGTGACCGACAACAACACCACCGCACCGTCGCTGGACAAAGACATCGCCGCGCCCGCGGGCAGCGCCCCTGCGGGCAGCGCCCCCACCGCCAAGATCGCCTCGGCGCTGCAGCGCTACCGCGTGCTCGCCTGGGTCACCGGCCTGTGGCTGCTGCTGCTCACCATCGAGATGATCGCCAAGTACGGCTTCGGCGTCGACACCCCCAGCTGGATCGCGGTCGTGCACGGCTGGGTGTACTTCGCCTACCTGCTGGTCACCGCCGACCTCGCCGTGAAGGTTCGCTGGCCCATCGGCCGCACCGTCGGCACCCTCATCGCAGGCACCATCCCCCTGCTGTCGTTCTTCGTCGAGCACCGCAACGCCAAGGACGTCAAGCAGCAATACAGCGTCTGACCTAGCCGAAAAGCGCCGCCGCCCCGGTAATCCGGAGCGGCGGCGCTGTCGTTGTACGGTTATCTGCCTGGACGGGGGATCACCAGGCCTTCACGCAAGCAACGCCTGAGAGAGATTCTGCAGCAGAGCCTGTTGATCTTGGTTCGAGACGTCAGGCAAGGCCGGCCAGGGCCGGGATCAGTTGGGTGAGGGCGCGGCCACGGTGCGAGATCGCGTCCTTCTCGGCGGGGGTGAGTTCGGCGGCGCTGCCGGTGCCGCCCTCAGGGAGGAACAGCGGGTCGTAGCCGAAACCGCCGTCGCCGTTGGGTTCGCGGGCGATGGTGCCCGGCCATTCGCCGCGCACCACCGTGGTCGTGCCGTCGGGCAGTACCAGCGCGCAGGTGGAGACGAAGCGGGCGCCGCGACGGTCGTCGGGGACGTCGCCGAGCTGAGCGAGCAGCAGGGTGTTGTTCGCGGCATCGTCGCCGTGGCCGCCTGCCCACCGGGCCGACAGCACACCGGGCATCCCGTTCAGCGCATCCACTTCGATGCCGGAATCGTCTGCCACGCACGGCAATCCGGTCGCGACAGCACCGTCACGCGCTTTCGCGATCGCGTTCTCCTCGAAGGTGGCGCCGGTTTCGGGTGCCTCCTCGTAGGGCGGCACCTCGTTCAGGCTCACCAATTCGACGCCGGCCACACCGGCTTCATCGAGAATTCGGCGAAGCTCCTTCAGCTTCTTGGCATTTCGGCTGGCCACCAGCACGCGCGCGGCCACGACTACTTCTTCGCGGACGGCTCGGGCAGGGTGCCCGGGTACGGCAGCGCCAGCGCCGCCTTCTGGATCGCGAACAGCTGCTCGGCGCCGGCGAAGGCCGAGTCCAGCATCTTGTCCAGGGTCGACCGCGGGAAGGTCGCGCCCTCGCCGGTGCCCTGGATCTCGACCAGCGTTCCGGTGTCGGTGGCGACCACGTTCATGTCGACCTCGGCGCGCGAGTCTTCCTCGTAGGGCAGGTCCAGGCGAACGCGCCCATCGACCACACCCACGCTGACCGCGGCGATCATGCACGAAATCGGCTGCGGGTCAGCCAGTTTGCCCGCGGCGGCCAGATAGGTCACCGCATCCGAGAGCGCCACATACGCGCCGGTGATCGCGGCGGTGCGGGTGCCACCGTCGGCCTGCAGCACATCGCAGTCGAGCGCGATCGTGTTCTCGCCCAGCGCGGCCAGGTCGATGCAGGCCCGCAGCGACCGCCCGATCAGCCTGCTGATCTCCTGCGTCCGCCCACCGACCTTGCCCTTCACCGATTCCCGCCCACTGCGGGTGTGCGTGGCGGCGGGCAGCATCGCGTACTCCGCGGTGAGCCAGCCGAGGCCCGAATCCCGGCGCCACGGCGGCACCCCCTCGGTGACGCTCGCGGTACACATCACCCGCGTCTGCCCGAATTCCACCAGCACCGACCCCGCCGGGTGCGTGGTGAAACCCCGAGTGATCTTCACGTCGCGGAGTTCGTCATCCGCCCTACCATCAGCTCGTCTAGACACGCTGGACAGACTAACCCGCACTCCCCCACCCACACCGCACACCCCAAATCCGCCAGGCAATCCCCGCCTACAGGTCGAACGTCTCCCCCGGCGACACCGCGTGCACCGGCCCCGAAAACGCCGCCTTGGCCTCCGCGATCACATCCTCGCGCGAAGTCCACGGCGGAATGTGGGTCAGCAACAGCTCCTTGGCCCCGGCGCGGGTGGCGATCTCGCCCGCCTCGGTGCCCGAAAGATGAATCCCCGCAGGACGATTGGCCGGATCGTGGGTCCACGACGCCTCAGCCATGAGCACGTCGGCACCCTGCGATAACTCGACAACGGCATCGCACATCGCGGTGTCGCCGGTGTAGACGAAGACCCGACCGTCGGCCGCGGTGATCCGCAGCCCGTAGGACTCCGGCGGGTGGAACATCCGCCGAGCTTCCACCGTGTGACCGGGCCCGAACGGGATCGGCGTGTTCTCGACCCACGCCTGCGAGTCGATCACATCGGACCAATCGTCGGTCTCGCCCCCGATCTCCGCGGACGCGTTTCCGATCCGCAGCGGCGCGTCGGACGGCCCGCGCACCAGCGCCTTGCCGGTCGGCGGATTCGGGTGATAGCGACGCCACACCAGCAGCGCGGGCAGATCCAAGCAGTGATCCGCGTGCAGGTGGGTGAGGAAGATGTCGACATCGGCCGGGTTCATGTGCTTCTGCAACGCGCCGAAAATGCCGGGACCGAAGTCGATGACGGTCGGCCGCATATCAGGAGCCGTCAGCAAGTAGCCCGACGCTGGAGAGTCCGGGCCGGACACGCTGCCCGAGCACCCGAGAACGGTGAGGCGCATGCCCCCATGCTGCCACGACGTGCTGGTACTCACTGCAGGATCCCCCCAATTTCCATACCGGATCCCCGGTTACCGCGTTGGTATTGCGCGGCCGACCGAGGCTCCACGGCGGCGTCGACGTTCATCTGACGAGAGTACCCAGCCCGCGAGGACTCCACCCACCGCCCCGAAAAGATGCCCCTGCCAAGAAATTCGAGGGTCGCTCGGCAGCACCCCCCACAGCATCGAGCCGTAGAACACGAGGATCACCAGCCCCACCACGATCTGCCCCACATTGCGCGCGAACCACCCACGGCAGATCAGATAAGTCAGCCAGCCGAACACGATCGACGACGCTCCGACGTGCACACTCCCCGCCGACCCGGTGAGCCAGGTGCCGATGCCCGCGATCACCCAGATGATCGCCGTCGCCGCGATCCCACGCCCGATCCCGGAGAGCAACACGAGGAACCCGAGCACCAGCAACGGCAGCGTGTTGGCGAACAGATGTTCCCACCCACCGTGCAGCAGCGGCGCCCACAGAATGCCGTCCAGCCCCGCTACCGCACGCGGCTCGATGCCTGCCGCGTCCAGTTCGCCGGGCGCCCCGGGTGGCCGATCGTGGGAGAGCACCATGTCGACGCCCTCGATCACATACAGAGCCCCCACAAAGCCCAGAATCGCCACCGCCGCCCGGACCCACGACCCACCACGCGAGGCACCGGTCCCGGGACTCGCGCTACCGCGCAACCCCGAGATCCGGTCGGGATCGAACGAGGCTCCCACCCCACCGCTCATCGACATCGCCTCCACTCCGGCAAGGGACCGTCGAACAGCCCATTGACCTGAGCGTACCGAAGCCGGGTGACATCGGGTCAGGCCCAGAGTTGCCCGTCCAGCTTCTCCTCGGCTTCGTCCAGCGTGCCGTCGTATGCCCCGGTAGACAAATACTTCCAGCCACCATCGGCGACCACGAACGCGATATCGGCCCGCTTCCCGGCCTTGTGCGCCTTCTTGGCGATACCGAGCGCGGCGTGCAGGATCGCCCCGGTGGAGATCCCGGCGAAGATTCCCTCCTCGCCGACCAGTTCGCGTGTCCGCTTCACCGCGTCGTAGGGCCCCACCGAGAATCGGGTGGTGAGCACTTTCTCGTCGTAGAGCTCGGGAATGAACCCCTCGTCGATATTGCGCAGGCCATAGACCAGCTCGCCGTACCGGGGTTCAGCGGCCACGATCTCGATTCCCGGCACCTGTTCGCGCAGGTAGCGCCCGGTGCCCATCAGGGTCCCGGTAGTCCCGAGCCCCGCGACGAAATGCGTGATCTCCGGCAGATCGGCCAGCAATTCCGGCCCGGTCCCCTCATAGTGCGCGAGTGCGTTGGCCGGATTGCCGTACTGGTACAGCATCACCCAATCCGGGTTCTCCGCCGCGATCTGCTTGGCCTTGGCCACCGCCTGATTCGACCCACCCGCCGCGGGCGAGTCGATGATCTCGGCGCCGAACATCGTCAGCAACTGACGCCGCTCCACCGAGGTGTTCTCCGGCATCACGCACACAATCCGGTAACCCTTGAGCTTGGCCGCCATGGCGAGCGAAATCCCGGTATTGCCGCTGGTCGGCTCCAGAATCGTGCACCCGGGTGTGAGCCGACCATCGGCCTCGGCCTGTTCGATCATCCGCAGCGCGGGACGGTCCTTGATCGACCCCGTGGGATTGCGGTCCTCGAGCTTGGCCCACAGCCGCACATGATCGTCGCCGTCCCATTGCGGTGACAATTTCTGCAATCCGACCAGCGGCGTATTACCGAGCGTCGCGATCAGCGATTCGTAGCGGGCCACGGTCTCAGGCGCCGCCGGCCACGGCGGGCAGGATGGTCACCGACGCGCCCGCGGGCACCTCGGCTGCCAGTCCACCGGAGAAGCGCACGTCCTCGTCGTCGACGTAGATGTTGACGTAGCGGTTGAGCTTGCCGTCGGACAGCAGCTTCTCGGCCAGCCCGGGGTGATTCGCGTCGAGGTCGGCGATGAGCGCGGACAGGGTCGAGCCCTCGCCCTGCACTCGCTTCTCACCTCCGGTGATACCACGCATGATGGTCGGAATGGACACGGTTACCGGCATGAGGGACTCCTCGGGGGTGGTGGCTTTTCTCGGACGGGTTCAGTAGGAATCGACGATGCGCACCGGTTCTTCGGTGACCTCGCCGTCGACGATGCGGTAGCTGCGCAGTTCGTGGGTCTGCGGGTCGCGCGTGGAGACCAGCACGTAGTGCGCGTCCGGTTCGGCGGCGTAGGAGATGTCGGTGCGGCTCGGGTAGGCCTCGGTGGCGGTGTGCGAGTGGTAGATGACGACCGGCACTTCGTCGGCGTCGTCCATCGCGCGCCACACGCGCAGTTGTTCACCGGAATCGAACCGGTAGAAAGTGGGCGAACGTTCGGCGTTGACCATCGCGACGAACCGTTCGGGCCGGTCACTGCCCTCGGGCCCGGCGATGATGCCGCAGGCCTCGTCCGGGTGGTCGGCGCGGGCGTGCGCCACCATCGCGTCAACGAGATCGGCCCTGATCACCAGCACTTCATCGACCCTTTCCACAACCTGCATGCGTGCTGTCGAGCACCTTCCTCGACAACCACTCACCCTATTCGGGTATTCCACGGGACACACACTCCGGTCCACCGCCGGTGCGGCAAGTCGCCGCGGGGCTGGTCAACAGGGGGCCGCACGGCGGCCGGGTCGACCGAGGGCGGGCGATGCCGACCGAATCGGGCGGAGCCGCCGATCAGTGCGGAAACAGGTCGTAGTAGGCGGGAATTCCGGCGATCGAAGTCGCGGTGAGCACGGCGTCGACGACCGCGCGTTCGACCACCACCGCCGCTGCCGTACACAGCTGGTCTAGCAGCAGCAGGTCCGAGGGGAACGCGGGCGGCAGCGCGAGCGGGGCGACGTCGATCGTGCCGGTGGACAGCGCGAACAGCGTGTCGCCGTCGAGCGGGGAGTGCACGGGCCGGATCGCCCGGGCGAGTCCGTCGTGCGCGGTGGCGGCCATCCTCCGACAGCCGGCCGGGTCGAGGGCGGCGTCGGTGGCGACGACCCCGATCGTCGTGTTGAGCACGATGGTCTTGGCCGGCAGCGCGGCAAGCGCGGCGATCTCGTCCGGCGTCCCCGTCCGCAGCCCGAAGAAGTCAGGTCCGTCGGTGCCGACTCCCCACGGCAACCCGGTGCGCGGATCGACGACCGATCCGACCGGATTGACCACGATCACCGCACCGACGGTGACACCAGCACCCGGACCGTCACCGAGAACCACACTCGCCGAACCGATTCCACCCTTGAGCGCACCCGCCCGCGCACCGACACCGGCCCCGGCGGTGCCCCGGGCGAACTCGGTCGACGCTGCCGCTGCCGCGCGATAACCGAAGTCCGCGCCGGGCCGGATGCCCCAGTCGCCGACCGGCAGATCGAAGATCACCGCGCCCGGCACGATCGGCACCACGCGGCTCGGATCGGTCGGGTCCATCGGAATGCCCTCGCCGTGTTCCTCGCACCAGCGCATCACACCGTCGGCGGCGGCCAGGCCGTACGCACTGCCGCCGGTGAGGAGCACCGCGTTGAGTCGGCGGACGGTGTTGGCCGGGTCGAGCAGGTCGGTTTCTCTGGTACCCGGTCCGCCGCCGCGCACGTCGACCGAGGCGGTCGCGCCACCAGGGACCCGCACGACGGTGCAGCCCGTCGCGGCACCGGCACCGGGCGTGGCGTCTGCGTCGAGCGCCTGGTGGTGGCCTACCAGCACACCGGCGACGTCGGTGATCGAGTTGCGTACCCCGGGGCCGCTGCGCATCGTGTCGTCCTTCGTTCGATCAGCGAATCCGGCCATCGCACGCGGGTCAGCTCACCCGCGAGAGCAGGTCAGGGAGCGAGCGCCTGAAGCAGGGAATCCTGCATCCAGGTCAGCCAGTGGTAGACGTCCAGATGCGGAGCGCGCGGATCTTCCGGATCGAAATGGTCGGGCGTGTCGTCGTCGATGTCGAGCAGGGTGCCCAGCGCGAGACGGACATCGGTGAGGGCGGCCAGCCACGCGTCGGCCTGCTCGGGCGTGAGCGCGATCTTGCCGCCCACTTCCGGGCAACTGTCGAGCACAGCCTGTCCAGCGGCCAGTTTCGCGTCGATGATCTCCGGCTCGTGCAGGCTGCGCAGCGCACTGTTGAGATCGGCGCGCTTGGCATCGGGGGAACCCGGTTCGGCGCGGTGGAAATCGGGCAGCAGGCGCAGCAGTTGCGGATCGTCGGGCGGGGTGGTGTTGCCGGTACGCAAGCCGGTGAGCGCGGCGAGTTCGTCTTCGGGGGCGTCGGCCGCGCGGTCACTGAGCAGTCCGGACACCGCGCCGATCAGGGAGCGAAGGACGGTGGCCTCGTGCTCGTCCATTTCGGATCGAAGCTTGAGGCCACTCAGTGAGTTCTTCCTGCTCCACTTACGCACAGGGCCCAGGTTAGTCCAGTGCTCAGTCGCGCTGCATGGTTGCCCAGAGGCCCGCCGCGTGCAATCGGCGCACGTCCTGCTCCATTTTGTCGCGCGAACCCGAGGACACCACCGCCTTGCCCTCGTTGTGCACCTGCATCATCAACTCGGTCGCCTTGGCTTTGCTGTAGCCGAAAAGCTTCTGGAAGATGTAGGTGACGTAGTGCATGAGATTCACCGGATCGTCCCAGACGACGGTGACCCAGGGCCGGTCCTCGGCCTCCAGGATCTCGGTGTATTCGGTGGTTTCCGGCGTCGCCTGCGGTGCCGACAGTGCGGCGTTCACAGCGTCGGTGACGGCGCCGGCCCGAACGGAATTGCACACGGCCATGAAAACCAGGGTACGACGAGGCCCCCAGGAAACAACACCCGCGGTGACTAGAGTTTCTGGTGTGCAGATCCGTGACGAGTTCGCCAGCACCGCGCTGCTGACCGACCAGTACGAGTTGACGATGCTGGCCGCGGCGCTGGCCGACGGCTCGGCCCGTAGACAGTGCACCTTCGAGGTGTTCGCCCGGCGGTTGCCGAACGGTCGCCGCTACGGCGTGGTCGCGGGCACTGCTCGCCTGCTCGACGCGCTGGCCCATTTCCGTTTCGGCCCCGACGAGCTGGCCGTGGTCGCGAAGTTCCTCGACCCAGCCACCGTCGAATGGTTGCGCGAATATCGCTTCGCCGGCGATATCGACGGCTACGCCGAAGGTGAGCTGTATTTCCCCGGCTCGCCGATCCTCACCGTGCGCGGCAGTTTCGCCGAATGCGTGCTCCTCGAGACCCTCGCGCTGTCGATCTTCAATCACGACAGCGCGATCGCCTCGTCGGCCGCGCGCATGGTGAGCGCGGCGGCCGGTCGGCGGATGATCGAAATGGGCTCGCGGCGTACACACGAACTCGCCGCACCGTCGAGCTCGCGCGCCGCCTATCTGGCCGGATTCGACGCCACCTCCAACCTCGAGTCCGTGCGCGGGTTCGGCGTGCCCGGTGCGGGCACCAGCGCCCACGCGTTCACCCTGCTGCACAGCGGCGCCGACGGCGAACACGAGGCAGCGGCGTTCCGCAGCCAGATCGACACGCTCGGCATCGGCACCACCCTGCTGGTCGACACCTTCGACATCACCAGGGGCGTCGCCACCGCCATCGAGGTGGCCGGTCCCGAACTGGGCGGTGTGCGCATCGACTCCGGCGACCTCGGCGTGCTCGCAAGACAGGTCCGCGACCAGCTCGACGAGCTCGGCGCCACCGGCACCCGCATCGTGGTCTCCGGAGATCTGGACGAGTACGCCATCGCGGCGCTGCGTGCCGAACCGGTCGACGTGTACGGCGTCGGCACGTCGGTGGTCACCGGTTCGGGTGCCCCGACCGCGGGCATGGTCTACAAGCTGGTCGAGGTCGACGGCATCCCGGTCGCCAAACGGTCGAGTCACAAGCAGTCGCGCGGGGGTACCAAGAAGGCCGTGCGATTGGCCCGCGCCACCGGCACGATCGTCGAAGAGATCGTCTACCCCGAAGGCGGAGAAGCACCGGCTACCAACGGTTTTCAGGTGCGGGAGCTGCAGGTTCCGCTGGTTCGTGGCGGCAAGGTGGTCGACAATGTCGCGACGCTGGCGCAGAGTCGCGAACTGGTCGCGCGCGGCCTGGTCAGCCTGCCGTGGGAAGGTCTCAAACTCTCCGCCGGCGAGCCCGCCGTGCCGACGACGTTCCTCGGCTGAGGACCGCTGTTCGCCGAGCGGTGGCGCCCCTCGGCGATGTCCGCCATCCTCGGAGACCGGGTGGCCGCTCGGCGTTTCGCGGCGGAGAATGGTTCTGCTCGAACAAGGTGGAGGATGACATGGCACGCGGCCTGATAATCGTGGATGTACAGAACGACTTCTGCGAGGGCGGCTCCCTCGCGGTAGCAGGCGGCGCGGCAGTGGCCGCCGCGATCACCGACTTCGTCGCACGCGAGCACTACGCAGCCGTAGTGGCCACCCGCGACTGGCACATCGATCCCGGCCCCCACTTCTCCACCGACCCCGACTACGTCGACTCGTGGCCACCCCACTGCCGAGTGGGCACCCCCGGCGCCGATTTCCACCCGGCTCTCGACGTTTCGCCCATCCAGGAAACCTTCTCCAAGGGTGAATACACCGCCGCGTACTCCGGCTTCGAAGGCGCGTCGGCGGACGGCACCACCCTCACCGATTGGCTCCGAGCCCACAACATCGACGCCGTGGACGTAGTCGGCATCGCCACCGACCACTGTGTCCGAGCCACCGCTCTCGACGCCGCCGAAGCCGGATTCGACACCACCGTCCTGCTCGACCTCACCGCGGGTGTCGCCCCGGACACCACCGAGACCGCCCTGACCACCCTCCGCGATGCGGGCGTACAACTGCGTCCCTGAATACTTCTCCCATGGATTATCGATTCCCGGCGCACACCCGACCAGCCCTGACGAAGGCACTCGCCGAGACCGACAGCATCCACGACGCCGCCGACACCGTCTTCTGGTCGAACCCCGCCACCGACGATCTCCAGCGCCTCGGCATCGGCGCGTTCGGCAAGCTCCCCCCGGCCTTCTCGAACCTGCTGGCACTGTCGAGCCTGCACACCAGCGTCCTCGAAGCGGGTTTCTCGAGCTACCTGAAATCCCGCCGCAGCGAACTCCCCTGGGCCACAAGAGGTCTCCGCGCAGCAGGCATGCCCCAACTGGCCGCCGCGGCCATCATCGCCGCCCGCGACGCCTCCATGAGCTCCCCCAACGACGACCTAGACCGCTTCTGGGAAGACGAACACCAAACCCTCGCCACCCCCGACCAGATCCGCCGCCCCACCGGCGACCGCGCCGAAGACCCCGACGAGATCTACGACATCAACGAACCGCAAGACTTCGAACAGCGAGTCCTCGACTACGTCCGCGACCACATCAACGACTTCGTCCGCGAGTCCTGACCGGGCTCGCCGCAGCTCGGGCGAACGTGTCCGAGGGTGCGGATAAGCTGCCAGCGTGCCCGAACTTCCTCCCGTCGCCGACCTGCTCGTCACCGCCGTGCATGCCCTCGGCGGGAAGGAACGCACCGGGCAGACCACCATGGCCACCGCCGTCGACCACGCGATCGACACCAAGGAGCACCTGGCGGTCCAGGCGGGCACCGGCACCGGTAAATCGCTGGCCTACCTCATCCCGAGCCTGCGCCACGCGGTACGCACCGGCCGCACCGTGGTGGTCTCCACCGCCACGATCGCGCTGCAACGCCAGCTCGTCGACCGCGATCTGCCGCGGCTGGCGGAGGCGCTCACCACACCACTCGGCCGGGCGCCCAAGTTCGCGATCCTCAAGGGCCGCAACAACTATCTCTGCCTGAACAAGATCAACAGCGTCATCCCGGAGGACACCGGCGGCGAGGCCGAACTGTTCGACGCCTTCGCCATCTCCCGCCTCGGCCGCGAAGTCCAGCGCCTCAACGAATGGGCCTCCGACACCGAAACCGGCGACCGCGACGAACTCGCCCCCGGCGTCACCGACCGCGCTTGGCGCCAGGTGAGCGTCGGCTCGCGCGAATGCCTCGGCAAGTCGCGCTGCCAGTTCGGCCAGGACTGCTTCGCCGAGAAGGCGCGCGCGGAATCGGCCCAGTCCGACGTGGTGGTGACCAACCACGCGCTGCTGGCCATCGACGCCATCAGCGGCATCCAGATCCTGCCCGAACACGACGTGGTGGTGATCGACGAAGCGCACGAACTGGTCGACCGCGTCACCGGCGTCGCCACCGCCGAATTGGCCGCGACCGCGATCAGCGCCGCCGCCCGCCGCTGCACCAAACTGATCGACGAACGCGAGGTCGACCGGCTCGAAGGCGCCGCGGAAGCTTTCCACCAGGCTCTCGAGGACCTGCCGCCAGGCCGCTGGGATCAACTGCCCGACGGCATCGCACCCGTGCTCGCCCTGGTCCGCGATGCTGCCTGGAACGCGCGCACCGCCATCGCTCCGACCGGCAGCGTCAAAACCCAGGACGACCCCGACAACGCCGCCGCCCGCACCATGGCCGTGGCCGCCATCGACGACGTGCACGAGGCCGCGGTCCGCGCGCTCACCGCGTTCGAGGAGGCCGATCCCGCCGCCCGCCGCGATGTCATCTGGTTGTCGGCCGACGAGATGCGCGGCGTCGCCCGCCGCACCTTGCGGATGGCGCCGCTCTCGGTCGGCGGACTGCTGCGCAGCAGGTTGTTCGGCACCGCGACGGTCGTGCTCACCTCGGCCACCCTGCAGATCGGCGGCTCGTTCGACGGGCTCGCGATCACCTGGGGCCTGCCGTCGCAGTCGGGCGGCAAGGTCGATCCGGCCATGGCCAACGGCGCCACCGCACCCGCCGACCTGGAATCGGTGCGCTGGAACGCCCTCGACGTCGGTTCCCCGTTCGACCACGCCAAGTCCGGCATCCTCTACGTGGCCAAACACCTGCCCGCGCCGGGCCGCGACGGGCTCTCACCCGCCTATCTCGACGAGATCGAACAGCTCATCACCGCCGCCGGTGGCCGCACGCTCGGCCTGTTCTCCTCGATGCGCGCCGCCAAGGCCGCCACCGAGGCGCTGCGTGAACGGCTCGACACCCCGGTGCTGTGCCAGGGCGACGATTCGATGGGCGCGCTGGTGCGCAAATTCGCCGACGACCCGGCCACTTCCCTGTTCGGCACCCTCACCCTCTGGCAGGGCGTCGACGTGCCCGGCCCGTCGCTGAGTCTCGTTATCCTGGACCGCATTCCGTTCCCGCGCCCCGACGACCCGCTGCTCACCGCGCGTCAGCGGGCGGTGGAGTCGCGCGGCGGCAACGGTTTCATGACCGTGGCCGCCAATCACGCCGCGCTGCTGCTGGCCCAGGGCACCGGCCGGTTGCTGCGCAGCGTCGACGACCGCGGCGTGGTCGCGATCCTCGATTCCCGGCTGGCCACCGCCCGTTACGGCAGCTACCTGCGCGCATCGCTGCCGCCGTACTGGGAGACCAGCGATCCCGAAGTGGTCGCCAAGGCACTGCGCCGGCTCACCGACACCGCCTGAGCGAAGCCGACATTCGCAAGTCGAGTCTTGCAATCGCGATGACCACACTCGTGAATCCGCGAGCGTGCGAACGCAACTCGTGAGAACGTGTGGTGATGATGCACCACGCCGATGGCGAGGTACTCGGCGAATTTCTGGTCAGTGCACGATCTTTGGCCGAGTACCGCGCGATGTTCCATCTCTCCGACGATGATCTTTCCGGTCGTCGTGTCCTCGATTGTCCCGGTGGCGCAGCGAGTTTCGCGGCCGAGGCGAGCGCGCTGGGCGCGGAAGTCACCGCGATCGATCCCATCTACGCCACTCCACCGACCGAACTGGCCGCTCGCGCGACCCCCGAAACCGAACGGGCGGTGGCCTGGGCGCACTCCCACGCCGATCGCTACCGCTGGGACTGGTACGGCTCCACCACCGAGCACGCCACGATCCGCCGCGGCGCCGCCGTCCGCTTCGCCGACGACGTGCGCGCCGCACCTCACCGCTACCTGGCCGGCTCCTTACCCTCGCTCCCCTGCCCCGACGACGCGTTCGATCTGGCCCTGAGCTCGCACCTGCTGTTCAGCTACGCCGACCGGCTCGACGCCGACTTCCACCTGGCCGCCCTGCTCGAATTGGCCCGCGTCGCCACCACCGAAACCCGCGTCTACCCGCTGCTCGACTACACCGGCGCCCCACTCGACGACCTCATCGACCACCTGCGCGCCGAACTCCACGACAAAGGCATCACCACCGCCCTGCAGAAGACCGGCTATGAGTTCCATCACGGCGCCGACACCATGTTGACGTTGCGTCCGGCCGCCTGATGGGCGCGAACTCAGCGCGCTCCGAGGTTGTTCGCGCTTGGCCGGTGCGACCGAAACGGCGGGCCTGACCGTGCGGGCCCGGCCCGCCGAGAACGGTTCGCCGCCAGCCGTACCCGCTTTCATGTCGTTTTCCTACCGAAGTCGGTCCGCCGCCGAGCGCCGTCGACCCCGCGCGGTAAGTTCTTAGTCGTGCATACGATGCGGGCCGGCCGGTAGTACGGCCGTGGCGGAGAGATCTCGAGGCGTGGCACTTCCACGCACGACCCTGACGCTACTTCTGCTACTCGGCACCGCCGTCTCAGGCGTAACGCTGCTGTTCACCACCATGGATCCGTGGATGGACAGTGGCGGCATTCTCGTCGGCGGTCTCGACGTGCACATCTACCGCGACGGCGGCTGGCGCGTGGTGCACGAACGAGCGCTCTACATCGATCCGACGCACTACGGCTTGCTCTACACCTACACACCGTTCTCGGCCCTGGTGTTCCTGCCGCTGCTGCTGATTCCGTGGGCGCACGTCACCACGACGTGGTTGGTGCTCAACCTGCTGGTGCTGTTCGGGGTTGTGCTGCAAAGCTTCCGGATGCTCGGCTACCGCGTCACCCCCAAACTGGCCGCCGTCAGCGCGCTGCTCACCCTGGCCTGCACGTTCGCCGAACCGGTGCGCACCACGCTCTACTACGGGCAGATCAATCTGGTGCTGATGCTGGTGGTGCTGTGGGACTTCTCCCGCGCCGAGAACAGCACCTTGCGCGGTGTCGGCGTCGGCATCGCCGCGGGCATCAAACTGACCCCGCTGTACTTCATCGCCCAGTACCTCGCCCAACGGCAGTGGCGCGCGGCCGCGACCGGTGCCCTCACCTTCATCGCGTCGATCGGCCTGACCGCGCTGGTACTGCCGAGCGATTCCTATCAGTACTGGACCTCGACGTTCTTCCATTCCGGCCGCATCGCCCCCGACGTCCACCCCGCCAACCAGTCTCTGCGCGGCGCCATCGCCCACCTCACCCACGGCCCCGCGCCGGTGTGGTTGTGGCTGTTGATCGCCGTGCCGATCGCACTGGTCGCGCTGTGGCTGGCCGCGGTCCTGGCCCGCCGCGGCGAACCCCTGCTCTCGGTCACCCTCGGTGGCCTCACCGCCTGCGCCATCTCCCCGTATTCCTGGGGCCACCACTGGGTCTGGTTCGTCCCACTGCTCGTCTACCTGATCCACCGCGCCCAGACCCGCGCTCGCTGGTGGCTCGCCGCGGCCGGTCTTTACGTGGCCGTCGCCGCCTGGACCTACACCTACACCCCCACCTGGGTGAGCGTGGGAACCTTCCTGCTGCCCCCGTGGTGGCCGCTGCCCCAGGTCCTGATGAACATCTACGTGATCATCTACCTGATCACGCTGGCAGGCATCGCCCTGCACATCCGCACGCGCAAACTACCCCCGGCCCCCATCGAGCCGGCCATCGATCTCCCTGCCCCTGAACAACTTTCACCCGAAACCCGGACCGCCGCCGCCCCGCACCCCGACGACGACCGCCCGGCGATGATGAACTGAACTACCCGCAGGACCAATCGAAAACGCCCGACTCCAAGTCGAGTTGGGCATTGCCGCCGCCGAAGTTCATGCCGGAGATCTCTTCGATCTCCAGGTAGTACGGGGTCAGCCCCTCGGGCAGAGCCTGAACGGGGAAGGCGGTGCCGCCGAGGTGGGAGCGACCGAAGAGGGGTTCGGCCCACGTGGTCCAGCCGGAGTCTTCGGTGAGGGGGTCCTGGTACTTGGTGTTCGGCTCGTATTCGACCGGGGGGATGCCGACGTTGGGGTCGGCGGTGCGCTCGGCGAGCCAGACGCCGACGGTGGGGTGGACATCATCCCAGGCATTGCGGCCTTCATCGCTCGCGGCCGGAGATCCGGGCCGGCGAACGTCGGCGGGCGGAGCGACCGGGCCGCCGGCGAATTCCTTCTCGGTGAGCCAGATCAGCGCGAAAGCCCCACCGATCTCGTCGTGCATGATCTGCGATTTCGGATGCGGGCGGGTGGCGACCAGATCGCGCGCAAGGGGGTCCTCCGATGCCGCGTCCGCCTCGACCGCGTCGGTCCCGGCGAACTGCCCCTCCCCTTGGAAGAGCGCGATGGCGGGAAACCCGGGACCGCGGCGCTGGAAATCGGTGGGCAGGCGCAAGGTGAGCGCGTGCATCATCGGCAGGCCGGTGACAGGCCCGCGCGGCCAGGTAGCCGGATCGATGGCAGGCCCTTCACTGCCGATCCACCCGGAACGCACCGGCGCGCCCAGCACCAACAGCTCACCGTCCGGCGTCTCGGCCAATTTGTCCGCCGAGTCTCCGAAACCCAGGTCGTAAGCCTTCATCGCAGCTCTCCTCTTCCATCCGCGGACAATGCGTGGCGCCGCTGAGAACAAGCGCCGCCACGAGGTTAATCGCTGCTACCGACTCCCCGCGCGTGCTCGGTGGAACCACGGGCATACGACCGATGACGAATCGGCTCGGCGTCGAACGAAAGAGGCGGCGCGGCAACCGAATCCCGGTCACCGCGCCGCCTCCCGACAACGATCGGATCAGAGCACAGCCTTGAAGATCAACGTCACCACCGCGGCCACGACGGCGAGCGCGACGGCCCCGCCGCCCCACACCACGCCCTGTCGCTGCCACGGCCGCCCGGCGTCGAGCGAAAATCGACCCGGCCCGGTGAATGCCAACGCGGTCGCGGCCAGCGCGAACAGCAGCGGCGTCGAGAAGCCCATCACCGTCGGATCGGCGGGGAACAGCCCACCGCTCCACAGCGCGTTGATGGCATTGATCATCGTCCCGAGCACGATGGCGGCGGCCAACGGCGTGAACAGCCCGAACACCAGCAACAGCCCACCGACCAACTCGGCGAGCCCGGCCAGTGTGCCGAAGAGTTCGCCGGGGTTGTAGCCCATGGCGGTGAAACCGTCGGCATTGGCGCCCCAGCCGGGTCCGTGCAACCAGCCGAACAGTTTCTGGGCTCCATAGGCGGCCATCAGTCCGCCGAAGCCGACGCGCAATACCAGCAGGCCGATACCTGCGGCGTTGGCCTCGTCGGTGGTGGTGGCGGTAGGAGTGATGCGGGTAGCGGTGTCGGTCATCGTTTCCTCATCTGCGATTCGAAACTTGCCCGCAACCGGACCGTGGTCCGATTGCCTTCCTCGATCACAACCCTGGGTCCGCTGCCACTATTTCACGCCATTCCTGGCAATTCTGTGATCCCAGTCACAAAAAATCGAAAAGGGCCGCCCCAGCGGGACGGCCCTGATCAAAAAACTCCTCAGATCACCACGCCATGGTGGCGTAGCTGACCAGGGTCTGCTCGGACTCCTGCGACAGCTTCCAGGTGCCGTCGATGTCCTTCCAGGTCACCGGGATCGGGAAGGCGTAGTCGCCGAGGCGGCTGTTCAGGGTGGCCGAGAGGGTGTCGCCGTCGACAGTGACCGGGCCGGAGACATCCCAGCTGTAGCCGGGGATGCGGTTCACGGTGTCGCGCACGACCGAGAGGCCGCCGGCATTGCCCGACTCGAGCTCGGCTGCCGAGCCGTTCATGGCCGCCTGCAGCTTGCCGTACAGCTGACCAGCCGAGGGCGTGGCCGGCGCGGCGATCGCGGCGGGGGCGGTGGCGACAACAGCAGCGGTGACCGGCGCGAAGATGGTGGCAAACGCCATCGACGCGGCAACGAGCGAGCGCTTCATAAGTGGATCTCCTTCAAGCTTGGCTAGGCTAGCCTAAGTATAGACACAGCTATGGCTCGAAGGCCTACTCGACCAAGAAGATGAAGTACGCGAGGAACAGCACCATCAGCGCCCACATAGCCGGGTGCACGTCCTTGATGCGTCCCTTGGCCACCATCACGATCGGGTAGAAGATCATGCCCATCGCCAGCCCGTTGGCGATGGAATACGTCAGCGGCATCATGATGACGGTGATGAACGCGGGCACCGAGTACTCGAGATTCTGCCAGTCGATATCACCGAGCGAACGCGCCATCAGGATGCCGACCACGATCAGCGCGGCCGAGGTGATCTCGGCCGATGCCGCGACCACCGAGAAGATCGGATAGCAGAACATCGCGATCAGGAACCAGCCCGCCGTGGTCACCGCGGTGAGTCCCGTTCGGCCACCCGCCGACACACCCGCCGTCGATTCGACATAGGCGGTGGTGGTGGAGGTACCGATGATCGCGCCCGCGGTGGTACCGACCGAGTCCGCCGCCAGCGCGCTCGCCGCGCGGGGCAGGGTGCCGTCCTTGTTCAGCAGACCGGCCTGGTTGGCGACGCCGATCAGAGTGCCCGAGGCATCGAAGAAGTCGACGAACAGCATGGTGAGGACGACCACGATCATCTGCCCGGTGAAGGCATCCGGCAGGTGGATGATCGCCTGGCCGAAGGTCTGATCCAGGCCCTTCGGCATCTCGGCGATGCCGTCCGGCACACCGACCAGACCGGTCACCATGCCCAGGATCGTGGTCGCGACGATGCCGTAGAGCACCGCACCGTGCCAGCCGATCACCAGGAAGATCACGGTCACGATCAGGCCGAACATGGCAAGCAGGGTGGTGCCCTTGGTGAAATCGCCGAGCGCCACCAGCGTCGCGTCACTGTTGACGACGATGCCCGCGTTCTTCAAACCGAGGAACGCCACGAACAAACCGATACCCGCGCCGACCGCGAATTTCATCTGCAACGGAATCGCGTTGAGGATCCGTTCCCGGACCTTTGTGACCGCCAAGATGAAGAAGATGATGCCCGACAGCAAGGTGCCCGACAGCGCCACCTGCCACGGGATGCCCATGCTGAGCACCACCGTGTAAGCGAAGAACGCGTTGAGACCCATGCCCGGCGCGAGCGCGATCGGGTACTTCGCCCAGATGCCCATGACGAGCGTGCCGAAGACCGCGGCGACGGCAGTGGCCGTGAAGACCGCCTGCATCGGGATGCCCTTGTCGCCGAGGGCACCCTCGTCACCGAGGATCGACGGGTTCACCGCCAGCACATACGACATCGCCAGGAACGTGACCGTGCCCGCCATCGCCTCGCGCTTGAAGGTGGACCCGCTCGACGAGACACCGAAGTATCCGTCGATGCGCCCTCGGACGCGGGTTACGACATCGGTGGCCATGACTCTCCTCTATGTTCGACCCCGGAACGGTAGCGGAAAGTTCACTGAATCGAACAACCCGGCACTGGTGTCACCGTGTACGGTTACGCGCCCGCGACAGCCACCAAGCCCAGTTCGGCGGCGGAGGCGAACGACCCGTGGTGCGCAAGCACCCGCACCGTGTACCCGACCGCGCCCGACAGCGGAACCGGAGCCTGGATCGAATACAGCTCGCTGCCGTCGTCGGTGCCGGTGTGGCGCATCTCGATGGTGGTCGTGTCGGAGAGGTCGTCGGTCGGCGAGACCCGGCCGAGCACCGCCTGCACCACCACATCCGACGGCGCGAGCCCGCCGAGGTCGATGCGCGCGTGCAGGGACAGTTCCGCGCCGATCACCGGGGTGTCGGGCAGGCCCGAGCTGTCCACCTGTGCGATCCGTACCGACGACCACGCGGCGTCGACGCGCTTGCGGTACTCGGCGACCTCAACGGCACCCGCGAACTTGTCGGCGGCGGCGCGGCCGAACGCGGCGGCCGCGGGTCCGTAGTACTGCTCGGCGTAGTCGCGCACCATCCGCGATGCCAGGACCTTCGGGCTGGTGGTCTGCAAGGTGTGGCGCACCATTTCGGTCCAGCGAACCGGCACACCGCTGCCGTCACGGTCGTAGAAGCGCGGTGCGACAGTGCGTTCGACGAGTTCGTAGAGTGCCGAGGCCTCGAGGTCGTCGCGGCGGGCCTCGTCGCGGATACCGTCGGCGGTGGGGATGGCCCAGCCGTTCTCGCCGTCGTACATCTCGTCCCACCAGCCATCGCGGATGGACAGATTGAGACCGCCGTTGAGCGCGGACTTCATTCCCGAGGTGCCGCAGGCTTCGAGCGGACGCAGCGGATTGTTCAGCCACACATCGCAACCCCAGTACAGGTAGCGGGCCATCGACATGTCGTAGTCGGGCAGGAACACGATGCGCTTGCGCACCTCGGGGTCGTCGGCGAACCGCACGACCTGCTGGATCAACGCCTTGCCGCCGTCGTCGGCGGGGTGGCTCTTGCCCGCGACCACCAGTTGCACCGGACGTTGCGGGTCTAGCAGCAGCGCGCGCAGACGTTGCGGGTCGCGCAGCATGAGGGTGAGCCGCTTGTAGGTGGGTACGCGGCGGGCGAAACCGATGGTGAGCACGTTCGGATCGAAGACATCGTCGATCCAGCCGAGTTCGGCGTCGGCGGCGCCGCGCTGTCGCCATGACTCGCGCAACCTGCGCCGTACTTCATCGATCAGTACTCCGCGCAACGTGTTTCGCGTCGACCACAGCTGACCGAGGTCGACATCGCTGAGCTTCTCCCAGCCCCGCGCCTCCTCGACCAGTTCGGGGCCGACGAGTTCGCGTGCCTTGTCGATCCACTCGCGCGCGGCCCAGGTCGGGGCGTGCACACCATTGGTGACCGAGCCGATCGGCACCTCGGCCGCGTCGAATCCCGGCCACAGCGCCGCGAACATCTCCCGGCTGACTTCACCGTGCAGTTTCGATACGCCGTTGGCGCGCTGAGCCATTCGCAGACCCATGTGCGCCATATTGAACACCGAGGGATCGCCCTCCCGACCGAACGCGAGGATCCGGTCGACGGAAAGCCCTGGCAGCAAAGCGGATTCGGACTCACCATGTGAACCACCGAAGTACCTGCGTACCAATGGCATCGGGAAACGGTCGATGCCCGCGGGAACCGGGGTGTGCGTGGTGAAGACGGTGCCCGCTCGCACCGCGGCGAGCGCGGTCTCGAAATCCAGTCCACCCGCGATGAATTCACGCATGCGCTCGACGCCGAGGAAACCCGCGTGCCCCTCGTTCATATGAAAGACATCGGGATCCGGGAGGCCGTTGGCACGGGTGTAGGCGCGCACCGCGCGAACGCCACCGATACCCGCCAGGATCTCCTGTTTGATGCGGTGGTCCTGGTCGCCGCCGTAGAGCCGGTCGGTGACGGCGCGCAGTTCGGGATCGTTCTCGGCGATATCGGAATCGAGCAGCAGCAGCGGAATTCGGCCCACCTGCGCGATCCACACCCTGGCTCGCAGCACCCGGCCCTCCGCCATGCCGACGTGGATGAGCACCGGCGAGCCGTCGCTGGTGAGCAGCCGCAGCGGCAGGCCCTGCGGGTCCAGCGCCGGGTAGTGCTCCATCTGCCAGCCGTCGGCCGACAGCGACTGCCGGAAGTACCCCGAGCGATAGAGCAGCCCGACGCCGATCAGCGGCAAACCCAGATCCGACGCGGCCTTGAGATGGTCACCGGCGAGAATGCCGAGACCGCCGGAGTAGTTCGGCAGCACCTCGGTGACACCGAACTCCATCGAGAAGTAGGCGATCCCCGCGATGTCGGTGCCGGTCTGCTCCTGGAACCAGCGCGGCCTGGTCAGATAGTCCCGCAAGCCCGCGGCGGCCGCGTCGACCCGCGCGGTGTACCCGGGATCGGCGGCGAGCGCGTCGAGCCGCTCGGCGGGTACCTCGCCCAGCATCCGCACCGGGTCCTGGCCGACGGTTCGCCACAGCTGCGGGTCGAGTTCGGCGAACAGATCCTGCGTCGGGCCGTGCCACGACCACCGCAGGTTCGTCGACAACTCACCCAGCGCGGCGAGCCGCTCCGGCAAATGGGCACGGACAGTGAACCGACGGAGTGCCTTCACCCCGGAAGAATAAACGATCGCGCCCGCGCAGGGGGCCTACGAAATCCGTTCGCCACCCGCCGACACTCCGTGCCACCATGCACTGATGCCGCACTGGGTCGATGTCCTCCCCGAATTCCTGGTCGCCGCCATGATCTTGGCCGCGCTTCCCGGGCCCGCGACGGCGCTGTTCCTCCAGCGCTCGGTGCGCGACGGGCGAACCGCTGGTCTGGCCGCTGTGGTGGGCAACGAGATCGGGATTCTCGGCTGGACGCTCGCGGGCGGCACCGGGCTGTCGATTCTGCTGGCGGCCAATCGCTGGCTCAACACCACCATGCACGTCGTCGGCGCCGTCGTGCTGATCTGGCTCGGCGTCCAGTCCTGGCGCCACGCCCGCGGCCGCCACGACGACTTCGGCGCCGCACTCACCGCGAAACTCCCCGGCGGCAACACCCCCGCCGCCGCCTTCCGCGCCTCGCTGATCTCGATCGCCGCCAACCCGAAGGCCGCCGTCTTCGGCATGACGATCCTGCCACAGTTCCTCCCGGACGAAGGCCCCGTCCTGCCCACCTTGCTCATCCTCGCCACCATCCAGGTCATCGTCGACGGCGCCTGGTGCGTGGGCGTGGTCCTGGCCGCCGACCGAGCGGGCGCCTGGCTCCGCCGCGCGACAATCCGCCAACGGATGGAAAGAACCCTCGCCGCGATCCTGGTTGCCCTCGGTCTGGGCCTGGCAGCCGATACCCGCTGAACCCAGCCACACCACACCCCGCCCACCAACGCTCCCACCCAGCGAAAATGCAGTAAGTTAGCCGAGTGACCGGCCGGATTGCCATCGATGACATCGCCCCGTCCATCCCCGGCGGCCGCCCGGCCAAAGCCGCAGTCGGCGAGGTGTTTCCCGTCCGCGCCGTCGTCTGGCGCGAAGGTCACGACGCGGTAGCCGCCACCCTGGCCGTCCGAGCCCCCGGCTCGTCCCGGATCACCCGTATCCGCATGTCCCCCGACTACCAACCCGACGTCTTCAACGCCCTGTTCACCCCCAACACCCCGGGCGTGTGGACCTACCGCATCGAAGGCTGGAGCGACCCCGTCGCCACCTGGCGCTCGGCCGTCGAAGCGAAATTGTCCGTCGGCCAGACCGCCGCCGACCTGGCCAACGATCTGGAAACCGGCGCCATCCTCTTCGAACGCGCCGCCCAAGCCGTCCCGAAGAAGCAGTTCGAACGCCTACGCGCCGCCGCCACCGCCCTGCGCGGCGACGAACAACTCCCGGCCAGGGTCGCCCCCGCGTTCTCCGAGGAGGTCGCCGAGATCCTGCGCGCCACCCCGCTGCGCGAGATGGTCACCCGCGGCACCCAGTTCTCGGTCCTGGTCGAACGCCGCCGCGCCCTGGTCGGGTCCTGGTACGAGTTCTTCCCCCGCTCCACCGGCGGCCGCGACGCCGAAGGCAACCCGGTGCACGGCACCTTCGCCACGGCGGCGCGCGAACTCCCCCGCATCGCGGGCATGGGCTTCGACATCGTCTACCTCCCCCCGATCCACCCGGTCGGCGAGGTCAACCGCAAGGGCCGCAACAACACGCTCACCACCGAGCCCGGCGACGTGGGCTCCCCCTGGGCCATCGGCTCGGCGGACGGCGGACACGATGCTGTGAACCCGCTCCTCGGCACCGAGGCGGACTTCGTCGAATTCGTCTCCGAGGCAACCACTCTCGGCCTCGAGGTCGCCATCGACCTGGCCCTGCAATGCGCCCCGGACCATCCCTGGGTCGCCACCCACCCGGAGTGGTTCACCACCCTCCCCGACGGCACCATCGCCTACGCCGAGAACCCGCCGAAGAAGTACCAGGACATCTACCCGGTCAACTTCGACAACGACCCCGACGGTCTCTACGCCGAGATCCTGCGCGTGGTCCGGCACTGGATCTCCTTGGGCATCACCATCTTCCGTGTGGACAACCCGCACACCAAGCCAGCCGATTTCTGGGAGTGGCTGATCACGGAGCTGCGCCGCACCGACCCCGACGTGATCTTCCTGTCCGAAGCGTTCACCCGCCCGGCCCGCCTCTACGGCCTGGCCCGCCGCGGTTTCAGCCAGTCGTACACGTATTTCACCTGGCGCGTGCACAAGTGGGAACTCACCGAGTTCGGCAACGAGATCGCCGCCAAAGCCGACGAAGCCAGACCGAATCTGTTCGTGAACACCCCCGATATCCTGCACGAAAGCTTGCAGTACGGCGGCCCTGGCATGTTCGCCATCCGCGCCGCCCTGGCGGCCACCCTGTCCCCCACCTGGGGTGTGTACTCCGGTTTCGAACTGTTCGAACACGAGGCGGTCCGCGAGGGCAGCGAGGAATACCTCGACTCGGAGAAGTACGAACTGCGTCCCCGCGATTTCGCCGGCGCCCTCGAACGCGGCGAATCATTGGAACCGTGGCTCACCCGCCTCAACGAGATCCGTCGCAATCACCCCGCGCTGCAACAGTTGCGCTGCATCCACTTCCATCACGTCGACAACGACGCGCTGATCGCCTACTCCAAGATCGACCCGGTCACCGGCGACGCGGTCCTTGTCATCGTGAACCTGAACCCCTATGCCGCTGAGCAGGGCCACATTTCGCTCGACCTCCCCGCGATCGGCCGCGAATGGCACGACCACCCGGTGGTCTTCGACGAGATCAGCGGCGAGGAATACCACTGGGGCCAGCATAATTTCGTTCGCCTCGACCCCGCGCGCGCGGTCGCGCACATCCTGTCGCTGCCAGCAGTTCCCGCCGCCGCCCGCGCACCGCTGGCCTACCGCGAGACACTGTGATGAAGCGCCGCGATCTCCTGCTGCTGGCCGCGGGCACCCATCCCGACCCGCACACGGTCCTCGGGGCACATTCCCATGCCGACGGCACCGCGGTCCGAGTCCTGCGCCCCCACGCCGACACGGTGACGGTGCTCGTCGGCGAGTCCGAACATCGGCTGAAGTCGTTGGGCCACGGCATTTTCGACGCCGTCCTGCCCTATCCGCAGATCGACGACTACCGGGTCCGTGCCGAATACCCGGGCGGCCAGACCGTGATCTCCGCCGATGGCTACCGCTTCCTGCCCACCGTCGGCGAATTCGACCTGCACCTCATCGGCGAAGGCAGGCACACCCGCCTCTGGGAGGTACTCGGCGCCCACCCACGCCATTACACCACTCTCGACGGCGAGGTGGACGGCACCTCCTTCGCGGTGTGGGCACCGAATGCCCGCGGTGTCACCGTCTTCGGCGATTTCGACCACTGGAGCGGCACCTCGGCGCCGATGCGCGCACTGGGCGGTTCCGGGGTGTGGGAGGTGTTCGTGCCCGGCGTCGGACCGGGCACGCGCTACAAGTTCCGGATCCATGGTGCCGACGGTCGCGTCGTGGATCACGCTGATCCCCTTGCCTTTTCGACCGAGGTACCCCCCGCGACCGCGTCGGTGGTCACCCGCGCCGACCACGTCTGGACCGACAGCGACTGGCTCGACCAGCGCGCGAAAACCGACGCGGTCCGCTCCCCCATGAGCGCCTACGAGATCCACCTCGGTTCCTGGCGACCCGGCCTCGGCTACCGCGAACTGGCCCACCAGCTGGCCGATTACCTGCGCGCGACCGGATTCACCCACGTCGAACTGCTGCCGGTCGCCGAGCACCCGTTCGGTGGGTCATGGGGATACCAGGTCACCTCGTATTACGCCCCGACCTCACGTTTCGGCAGCCCCGACGACTTCCGCTACTTCGTCGACCACCTGCACAACGCGGGCATCGGGGTGCTGCTGGACTGGGTCCCCGCGCACTTCCCCCGCGACGAATGGGCACTGGCCCGTTTCGACGGCACCCCGCTCTACGAGCACCCCGACCCGCGTCGTGGCGAGCAACTCGACTGGGGCACCTACGTTTTCGACTTCGGTCGCAATGAGGTCCGCAACTTCCTGGTCGCCAATGCCGCCTTCTGGATCGAGGAGTTCCACCTCGACGGCCTGCGCGTGGACGCCGTCGCCTCGATGCTGTACCTGGACTACTCCCGCCCCGAGGGCGGCTGGGAGCCGAATATCTATGGCGGCCGGGAGAATCTGGAAGCGGTCGAGTTCCTGCAAGAACTCAACGACACCGTGCACGGCGCCCATCCCGGCGTGGTGACCATCGCCGAGGAGTCGACCACCTGGCCCGGCGTCACCCGCGGCACCGACGTCGGCGGCCTCGGTTTCACCATGAAGTGGAACATGGGCTGGATGCACGACACCCTCGGCTACCTGGGCCGCGACCCGATCCACCGCTCCTGGCACCACAACGAGATGACGTTCTCGCTGGTCTACGCGTGGAGCGAGAACTATGTGCTGCCGATCAGCCACGACGAGGTCGTGCACGGCAAGGGCACGCTGTGGACCCGCATGCCCGGCGACGACTTCGCCAAGGCCGGTGGCGTGCGCGCCCTACTCGCCTACATGTGGGCCCACCCCGGCAAGCAACTGCTGTTCATGGGCCAGGAATTCGGTCAGTTCCGCGAATGGGACAACGACCGCGGCCTGGACTGGCACGAGCTGGAAAACCCACTCCACCTGGGCATTTCAACCATGGTCGCCGACCTGAACCGCACCTATACCGCCCACCCCGCCCTCTGGACGCAAGACGCCACCCCCGGTGGCCACTCCTGGATCGAAGCCGACGACAGCACCGCCAACGTCTTCGCCTTTCTCCGCTGGGGCACCGACGGCAGCGCGGTGGCGGCCATCTTCAATTTCTCCGGCTCCACCCGCGAGAACTACCGCATCGGATTGCCCCACCCCGGTTCCTGGCACGAGATCCTCAACACCGACGCCCATGAATACGCGGGCTCCGGCATCGGCAACCTCGGCATCGTCACCGCGGGCAACACTCCCAGCCACGGCCACCCTGCCTCGGCCACCGTCACCATGGCCCCCCACAGCGCCCTCTGGCTGTCCTCGAACCCCTGATTCGCGCACAACCGAGCATCCCTGCGCCGGAGGTGCGCTCAACGCTCCAGGTCGACCCGAATCGTCAGCAGGTCGGTACCGAATGCCCGCACCGCGGTGCTGTTGTAGCGCGGCAACTGCCGCAGCCTGGCCCGCGCATCGTCGTCGGGCAGTAGCACGGCGCTCCCCGGGTACCAGCGTCCGCCGAGGCGCACCCGGACCGAGTTGTCGGCCTTGATGTTGCGCACATACTGCGAACGATCCCCGAACTCGGAGACCAGCCAGAACTCGTCGCCGACGCGCCGACCGCCGATCGGCGTGACCCGTGGCTGCCCACTCACCCGTCCGACCGTCTCGAGCAGCTGCTGACCTGGCAGCCTGCCGAGGATCGGATTCAGCCGCCGCTGCAACGCGGTGACAATCCGATGCTGAATATCATTCTTGGACGCCATATTTCGACCGTAGCACCGCCAACCAGGTCAACCCTTGTGCGCGATGTAGTAGGTGTTGAGCGGGTCGCCGTCCACGTACCGGGTCAGCACATCGGTGAATCCCGCGTCGGCCAGCATCGACAGCGCGCGCTGCTCACCCCAGACCGTGCCGAGCCCATCGCCACCCTGACCGAGCGAAACCGACATGCAGTGCATCGTCGACACGGTGTAGAGGAACGGGCCGAGCGGCAGGTCGATGTTCTCCTCGAGCATGCTCGACGCGTGGATGTCGACCATCAGGAAGACCCCACCCGGCCGCAGCGCTTCCGCGATGTTGGCGAGCACTCGCGCCGGGTGCGCCTGATCGTGAATGGCATCGAAAACGGTGATCAGATCGCAAGATTCGGGCCTATGCAGCTCGGCGACGTCGTGCACAGCGAACTCGACATTGGTCAGGCCCATCGCGGCCGCCTCGGCCGCACCCACCTCGACCGCGTCCTCGGAGAAGTCGTATCCGGTGAACCGGCTGGCGGGAAAGGCCCGCGCCGCCAGATTCACGGCATGCCCACTGCCGCAGCCGATGTCGGCCACATCGATGCCGGCCCGCAGTCGTTCGGGCAAGCCAGGCGCCATCGGCAGGATCACGTCGAGCAGCGCGGCATCGAACACCTCGGCACTCTCCTCCGCCATCAGCGCGTGGAACCGTCCGTAATCCTCGTACGACAGGCCACCGCCGACGCGGAAACGCTCGACGATCTTCGGCTCCACCTCACCGAGCTGGGAGATGAACTGCATGAGGCGGGCCAGGTTATCCGGTCCGGCGGCTCTGGTCAGGCACGCCGCGTGGGCGGGCGGCAGGGTGTAGGTCGAGGTGGCCGGGTCGTAGTCCACGATGGCGGCGGTGGTGACCGCGCCGAGCCATTCGCGCACGTACCGCTCGTCGAGGCCCGCGGCTGCGGCGAGCTGTGGACTGGTCGCGCCGGGACGGGTGGCCATCGTGTCGAACAGGCCCACCTGGTGGCCCATGCTGATCATCAACGCGGTGCTCGCCTGATCGAGCACCCCGATCATCTTCGCCGCGAAGGCTTCCACGTCTGCCTGATCCATCGCGGCCGAGTGGTCGAGTGAAGTCATGAGGTACTCCTCGAGTCAGCTCGCGACGGGCGCCGCGGGTCTATCGAGAAATACGTGGGGACCGCCCCGGCAGTTCAGTCGGGACGGCCGACGATGCGATCAGTACAGGGCGGCGGCGAGCTTGCGCCGGGCGGCGATCACGAAGGGCTCGGCGGGGTCGAACAGCTCGAACAGCTCGAGCAGGCGGGTGCGGGCCGTGGTGCGGTCGTCACCCGCGGTGCGCTTGATGATCGCGATGATCCGCTCGAAGGCCGCCTCGGGGCGCTGCTCGAACATTTCGATGTCGGCGGCGTCGAGTGCGGCGTCCAGATTCGCCGGGTCGGCGTCGGCGGTGGCGACCACGGCCGGGTCGAGCTGCTGGGCCCTGGTCAGGAAGCGCAGCTGACGCAGGGCCGCCTTGGCTTCCTCGTTGCCGGGCTCCTCGGCGATGATCGCCTCGTAGGCCGCCTCGGCGCCGGCGAAGTCACCTTCGGACAGCTTGTCCTCCGCGTCGACGAAGCGCGGGTCGTCCTCGACCTCGGGTTCGGCGGGGGCCGCGTCGGGGTCGCCCTCGAGCTTGCCCGCGGTCGCGTCCATCACCGCGTCCAGCCACTGCCGCACCTGCGGGTCCGGCTGCGCGCCTTCGAAATCGGCCAGCGGCTGCCCGCCCGCCACCGCGATCACCGTCGGAATGCCCTGCACACGCAGCGCCTGGACGATGTTCATATTGGGTTCGGCCTCGATGGCGGCCAGATCCCAGGCACCGCGGTCTTCGACGTTGAACCGTTCCAGCGTGCGAACCAGCTCGACGCTGCCCGCGCTGCGCTGCGAGAACAGCACAACCACCACGGGCACCTGCGTCGAGCGCCGGATCACCTTGGCTTCGAAATCCGCCTCGGTAACCGTGTGGTTCCCCGAGGCCGGAGCAGCGGCACCGCCGGGTGCGGCGGGCGGCTGCTTCAGCGCGGACAGATCCACCGCGCCGGACATGGCGGCGGCAGCGGTGGGGGAAGGACGACGGGCAGCGGGTCGAGTCACGCTTTCCAGTTTGTCATGAAGCTGTCGAGGTGGCAGCCGCGGAGCCCTTGCTCGCCTCGGCGCTCAACTCACCCAGCTGACCGGTGCGCACTGCCCAGACCTCGAAGATCACGGTGAACAGCGGCGGAATGCTCGACGCCAGCGCCAGCAGCGTGGTCTTCCAGTTCCAGTTCAGTTCACGCGAGGCCAGCAGCGCCATGATCACGAACAGCACGAAGATCGCACCGTGCACCGGTCCGAAGATCTTCACGCCGATCTCGTTGCCCTCCGCGGGCAGGTACTTGAACGCCATACCGGTCAGCAGCCCGATCCAGGACAGCGCCTCGAGCACCGCGAAGAACCGAAACCGACTGGCCGTAGACCGCAAATCGAAGAAACCCATGCCACCCATTGTGCAGCATGATCTACGACACCACGTAGTTGGACCGGTCACAACGAAAGCCCTGGTACTCGCGAGGAGTACCAGGGCTTTCGTGACCGAACAGGATCAGGCAGGCACGCGGATGATCAGCGCGTCGCCCTGACCGCCACCACCACACAGCGCGGCAGCACCGACGCCACCACCGCGGCGCTTCAGCTCCAGCGCCAGGTGCAGCAGGATGCGCGCGCCGGACATGCCGAGCGGGTGCCCGATAGCGATGGCGCCACCGTTGACATTGACCTTCTCCGGGTCGAAGCCGAGCTTGCGGGTCGAAGACACACCGACAGCCGCGAACGCCTCGTTGATCTCGATCAGGTCCAGATCGGCGGGCGTGATGCCCTCCTTCGCGCACGCGGCGAGGATGGCGTTGGCAGGCTGGTCCTGCAGGGTCGAATCCGGACCGGCGACCTGGCCCGCGGCGCCGATCTCGGCGATCCACTCCAGCCCGAGCTCTTCGGCCTTGGCCTTGCTCATCACGATCACCGCGGCCGCACCATCGGAGATCTGCGAGGCGGTGCCCGCGGTGACGGTGCCGTCCTTGCGGAAGGCCGGACGCAGCTTGCCGAGCGACTCGACGGTGGTGTCGGCACGAATGCCCTCGTCCTCGGTCACGTAGACCGGGTCACCCTTGCGCTGCGGCACGGCGACCGGCACGACCTCGTCTTCGAACAGCCCGTTCTTCCACGCGGCGGCAGCGCGCTGGTGCGAGGCCGCGGCCAGCGCGTCCTGCTCCTCGCGGCTCACCTTGTCCAGGTCGTTGCGATCCTCGGTGAGCAGGCCCATGGCCTGGTCGGTGATCACGTCGTGCAGGCCGTCGTAGGCCATGTGGTCGACGAGGGTGGTGTCGCCGTACTTGAAACCCTCACGGCTCTTGGGCAGCAGATGCGGGGTCTGGCTCATCGACTCCATGCCACCGGCGACCACGATCTCGTGCTCACCCGCGCGGATCAGCTGATCGGCCAACGCGATCGCGTTGATGCCCGACAGACAGACCTTGTTGATCAGCAGCGACGGCACATCCATCGGGATGCCCGCGGCGATGCCCGCCTGACGCGCGGGCAGCTGCCCCGCACCGGCCTGCAGCACCTGGCCCAGGATCACGTAGTCGACCTGCTCGGGCGCGACGCCGCCCTTCTCGAGCGCGGCCTTGATCGCGACACCGGCCAGATCCGAGGCCTTGAAGCCCTTCAGACCGCCGAGCAGCCGACCGACCGGGGTGCGCGCACCGGACACGATGACAGAAGTGGTCACGAAAGCCTCGCATTCATTGAGTCGAACCTCGCCGGACGCAGGCGGCATCGCCGCACGGGTTCAGGAGTTGACCTCCACGGTAACCGGTATCGGCCCGCGCCCGGCACGCAGGTCGGCGTACCTGCGTCTACGTTGCGGCCGTGCACAACGCGCGGGCGGGCTCCCCACTCGCACAGACAAGCGCTAGCTTCGTGGGGTGACCAATGAGAACTTCATCCCCGCCGACTACGTCATCGCCATCGACCATGTGGGCATCGCCGTGCCCGACCTCGATACCGCGGTGGCCTGGTACACCGACAATCTCGGCATGGTCGAGACCCACCGCGAGGTGAACGAGGCCCAGGGCGTCGTGGAGGCCATGCTGTCGTGCCCCGCCGCCGCCGACCGCGCGACCGCCCTGCAGTTGCTGGCCCCGCTCACCCCCGAGTCGACCATCGCCAAGTTCATCGACCGCAGCGGCCCCGGACTGCAGCAGCTGGCCTACCGGGTCACCGATATCGAGGCGGTTTCGGGCTTCCTGCGCGGGCGCGGCGTGCGTTTGCTGTACGAAGCCCCTCGCCACGGGACGGCCGATTCCCGCATCAATTTCATCCATCCGAAGGATGCTGGCGGTGTGCTGGTCGAGCTCGTGGAGCCGAACCCGGATGTTACGCACTAGTACGCCGGTACTGTCGGTAAATCTCGGCGAGATCACAATCACGGTCGAGTCTCCATAGCCTCGCTCGAGGCTGTATTTTGTGTGCCATGTCGTCACCTGAGTCCGATCGCAATCGCTTCGTTGCACTGCCCTTCACCGTTGTGCGCAAGGGTTATGCGCAAGACGAGGTGCGCAACTACTTCGACCGCTTCGACGCTGAGCTCCGCGTCACCGCCACCGACCGGGATGCTGCCGCCGCGCAGGCCCGCAATCTCGCCAGCCAGCTGGAAGATGCACGTGACGAGATCGACGAGCTCCGCAAGGAGGTCGACCGGCTTTCCGTGCCGCCGACCACCGCCGAAGGCATGTCCGACCGTATCTCGCGCATGCTGCGCCTTGCCTCGGACGAAGCGTCCGAGGTTCGCGCGCTGGCGCAGGCCGAAGCCGCCGAGATGGTGTCGATCGCCGAGCAGCAGGCCACCGAGATGCGTGGCAAGTACGAGTCGCTGCTCGCGGAGACCAAGGAGAAGCGCGAGGCGCTCGAGATCGAGTTCGAGCAGACCCTCGCGAACGCGCGCACCGAGTCCGCCAAGATCATCGAGGCCGCCCAGGCCGATGTGGAACGTCTCGGCAAGGAGGCCGAGGCCAAGCGCAAGGCCACCCAGCAGGACTTCGAGGCCACCATGAACGATCGGCGCACCAAGCTGACCCGTGCCATGGAGGAGCTCGAGGCCACCAGTCGTGCCGAGGCCGCTCAGCGGATCAAGGACGCGACCGACGAGTCGAACCGCCTGATCAGCTCCGCCACCCAGACCTCCGAGCGCAAGATCGCGCACGCGAAGGAACTGGCCGAGGAGATGCGCGTGCTGCGCGGCCGGGTGCTCGCCCAGCTGCTCGGAATCCGCGGTCAGCTCGACTCCGTGCCCGCCATGCTCGCCGCGGTCAACCGCGAGAGCGAACTGCTCGACGGCACTCCCGAGCGCAAGTCGATCAGCAACAACGGCAACAAGTCGGTGTCGAGCTCGCGCCAGAACAAGGCCATCCCGGAGGTCGCCGACGAGGACATCGTCGACGAGGACCGCGAGAGCGCCGACGTTAACTAATCAGTCTGTCGGACTCGTCACGACATTCACCTGGAAAACCGAAGGCCGCCTCGAATCATCGAGGCGGCCTTCGGTTTTCGTTCTCTGAGAGCCAGGCGCGTCAGGACCAGCGGCGGGTGATGCCGCGGGTGCGTCTGCCGTTCCAGCAACCCTGATGCCAGTGCCTTCGGTCATCCTCGCCGCCCTCGGCGGCCCAGGCGACGATATGGGCGACCCCGACCGCGATCTCGTGGTCGCAGCCGGGACACCGATAGGTCTTCACCGCGCGGGCACCGGGAACGGTTCGCACGATATAGGTTTCGTCACCGGGACCGTCCTCGGTGCGGCCGTAGACGTCGCCGATCGGCGCGGGCCCCGTAGGACGTCCGGTGCGTGGTTTACGTCGCGGCATCCCACTTCCTCCTAGAACAGGCGGAAAACGTTGCTCTCCGTGCCACGCAGCTCGTCGTAATCGAGCGTGAGGCAGCGGATTCCACGGTACTCGGCCAGCGTCTTCGCCTGCGGCTTGATCTGCTGCGCCGCGAACACCCCGGCCACCGGCGCCAGCAACGGGTCGCGGTTGAGCAGTTCGAGGTAGCGGGTGAGCTGCTCGACACCGTCGATGTCACCACGGCGCTTGATCTCCACGGCCACGGTGGCGCCGTCGGCATCGCGGCACAGCAGGTCCACCGGGCCGATCGCGGTCATGTACTCGCGTCGCACCAGGGTGTACCCCTCCCCGAGCTTCGTCACGTGTTCGGCGAGCAGCTCCTGCAGATGCGCTTCGACGCCGTCCTTCACCAGACCGGGGTCGACACCGAGTTCGTGCGAGGAATCGTGCTCGATCTCCTCGATGGTGATCCGCAATTCCTCGCCGGCCTTGTTGGTCACCACCCACAGCGCCTTCGCGATCACCGGCTCCGGCGTCTGCCCCTCCCGCAGTGGTGTGACACCGTCGGGCAACTCGGCGACCATCGCGTCCGGGACGTCCTGTTCCACCAGCCAGCACGGCGGACTCATCCAGTTCAGCGGCTTGTAGGAGCCGCCGTCGGAGTGCACGAGCACCGACCCGTCGGCCTTGATCAGCAACAGCCGGCGAGCCATCGGGAGGTGGGCGGTCAGTCGACCGACATAGTCGACCTGGCAACGAGCAATGACGAGGCGCACCCAAAGCACTGTAGGCGACGGTCCTCGGAACGCAAAAAGGCCCCCAACCAATGGTTGAGGGCCTTTCGCAATGATGTTCCGGCAGTGTCCTACTCTCCCACACCCTGTCGAGTGCAGTACC